>JBPCJA010000271.1:0-9840 GCA_051005755.1 Solirubrobacteraceae bacterium | reverse complement strand
CCGGGATACCGCCGCTTCCTTTCGACAGCACGGCGGCCGAGGGCCTACAAAACCGGCTGATTTCCAGGGAATTTGTCGTCCTGGCCTCAGATCTGCCCCAGTCCCTCCAGGAGAGCCGCACCCAATTGTAAACGCCGGGATCCATGTACGTGAGCGCCAGACCCTGGCTGGTGCGAGGGACGTGGAGAAACCAAGCATCCAGACCGACGCTGCTGGCCGATATCGCTACCGTCTCCCGGGTGGTACTGCATCTCGATCAATCGAGCTCAGGTATCAGCCTGGGAGCGAGGCCGAATCGCGTGCAACGCAGACCTTGGTCTTGCGGGTCCGATCGGCTGCCCGACTCACGGTATCGCTCAAGGGCGTACTCGTTCGATACCGAGGGACGGTAATCTCAAAACCTATCCCGCCCGGAGGCAAGAGGCTACTTGTCCAAGGACGGGCAAGAGGAAGCGCTTGGCAGACGTTCGCGGTCCGACGCACAGATGGCTCGGGACGATTCTCCGGACGATACCAGTTGCGTGTGCGGAGGCCGGGTGTAAAACTGCAGTTCCGGCTGAAAATTCCGGCACAATCGCGATATCCCTATGCTTCTGGAAGAAGCGCCGTGGTGAATCGCAAAGTACGGTGACGTGCGCAAGGTCAACGAACGGCACGCACCATTGCGTAGGCTGCCAAGGAGCGGATGCCGAGGACTTCTGCGACGCGTTGATACAGAAGCACCAAGAGAAAGATCGGGAAGACTGGATGGAAGTAGTCCGCTTGGTCCCAGGTGCATTCAATGTCGACTTGTCTAAACCCGGCCGCGACAAAGATCCGCTCAAGGCTGCGGGGATGAGCGTGATCGTAGAAGACATCGAACTCCACTACGCCGCGAGCGGATGGGATGAGTAGATGAAGAATTCGCTTCGCCAGCGGGAACGGCACGGTGCGCGCCACTATTGCGAATAGCGCATATCGACACGGAAGTAGATGGAGGGTTGTCCCCCCTGGACGCAACACTCTCGCGATATGGTTAACGGTCGCCTCTACACCGTCGACGTGCTCGAGCACGGTCCGAGAAACCAAGAGATCTACCTCGGCATCTGCGAACGGTAGGCCCTCGGAAACATCAGCGACGCGGGTTTCATGTACCGTTGTGTTTGCGGCTAGCTCCGCGGGCGAGATATCTACCGCCACTACCCGCACGTTCTGCGCTGGCCTGATGTGCTGCGCAAACGAGCAATGGCGGCCACCTCCAAGGTCGACGACGATTGCTCCCGCAGGCAACGCACGTATGGCAGCGGCCACATGAGCGTCGTAGCGTGCGTAGAGCTCTGCGTCCTTGCGCTGATCAAGACGCGCGGACAGTCGGCTGTTGGCGTCTAGGAAGCGGCGGAGAAGTGGCATTGGGCAATGGTGGGCACGACCGGCTAGTGGCGGAGGGGCAGTGTAGGCGAGGTCCGTAGCGGCGAGAACGTGATGAGCAGCGCAGCCACGGCTGCATCGGGACATGCTTGTCTGCAGCTCGCGCGCAGACTAAGGATTCATGCGTGACCGCGGTCCGCACCGCTGCTCGCGGATGGAAGCTCATCCCGTCCGACCCCACCCCTACCGTGCATCCCGTCCGTTCTTTCCCGAGCGTCAGGGAGCCGGTATGCCGCTCTGTTTCATCGAACCGCAGGACGCGATCCGGGTGATCGCTGAGTCCGTGGGCCGCGAGGCTCGGCGGCAGCTGCTGGGCGAGCTGGTTCGTGCGTGGGTGGACGAGATCCCGGAGAGCGAGCTGGCCTCGCATTACGCCAAGGCCGTGCAGGACCTCGACGAGCACGACCTGTCGATGCTGGCGGCTTGGCATGCGTCGCTGGAGGTTGGCCATCCGATCGCCAACCGCGAGTTCCTCGTCAACGTCTTTCCGAGTCTTGGAGAGAACCGGCGCGAGGCGCTGAAGATCGCGGCCGGCTTCCGCGGGGAGGAGGCGTTTGACGCCGGGGTCGCGGAGGAGCAGGCGCTTGCGACGGTGCTTCCGCACCTCTCACGCGATAGCTGCCGAAAGCTGGCGACGGAGTGCGTCGAGCTCTACCTCTGGGATCGCCTGGGCTGCGACAACTAGGCGCTCGCGTCGAGCGCGGCGCGGATCTCCGCGGTCGCCTGCTCGGGATCGCGGTAGAGGACCGCCTGCATCCCGGCGTCGCGTGCGGCGGCGCAGTTGTGCTCGAGGTCATCGACGAACAGGCACGACGGCGCCGGCACGCCGAGACGCTGCACGGTCAGCTCGTAGATCTCCGAGTCGGGCTTGCGCATGCCGACGGAGGCGCTGTTGACGACGAGCTCGAAGATGTCGTCGATCGGCGCCATCGCACGCCAGCGCGCCTCCCACTCGCGCACGTTGTTCGTCAGGAGCGCCATGCGGTAGCCCTCGGCGCGCAGCGCGGCCATGAGCTCGATCATCGGCTCGTTGGGCGCCAGTCCCGCCCACAACGCCTCGGCGAAGTCGACGAAAGAAACCTCTCGGCCGAGCTCCGCGCGCAGTGTCTGCTCGAGCGCCTGGAGGAACCGCGCTTCGGTCATGCGCCCGCATTCGAGCTCGAAGAGCGGATGCGCGCCGTCACGCGCGAAGATCGCCGCAAGCGCCTGGTTGAGCTCCTCCATCGCGAGGCCCGACCGGTCGGCGAAGGCCTTCAAGGAGCCGGCGAGCGGCGTCGTCAGCACGCCGCCGAAGTCGCTGATGACCGCGCGGATCACCGCTTGCGGCTCGAGCCGCCGTCGATCCGGCGCACAACGTCGTAGCGACCGACGCCTTCGCGGCCCTCCATGCGCCAGCCGAAGAACGCGCTCTCCAGGCGCAGCCGGCCGAAGTCGACGGTCGTCCCGCACAGTACCTGGCCGGCGGCGCGGCGGGCGTAGCCGTCCTCCTCGTCCATCCACAGCTCCAGGCCCGCGCGCTTCTGGCGCAGGGCGCCGTCGTACGTCGTCGACAGGCGCGGCTCGGGGATGAGCAGTGGCTCGCCGCCGTCCACGAGCCAGCCCGCGACGGCCTCCTCGCCATGGCCGCGGGCGCGGGCCGGGCGAGCGGCGGTGAGCATCACGGCGCGGTCGGCGCCCATCCAGGCCGACAGCGTCCGCGCGAGCTCGATGCGCTTCCAGTCCGGCGCGCCCCAGGCGTGGCCGCGCTGGCCGAGGCAGCGCACCTGGTGCGCGCGTCCGCCGTGGCTGACGGTGCCGGACACGCTGCACAGCTGCTCGTAGCCCTCCATGCCACCCGCGCGCGCGACGTCGGCATCCGCGTCGAGCACCGCAGGCGCCGAGCGGGCCTCGAAGCGCAGGTCGAAGCCGGCGCCGTCGCTCTCATAGCTCAGCGTCCAGGCCCCGAGCGGCTCCTCGACGCCGCTGCGCAGACCGGCCACGCGGACCGATTCCCACGACGGCGGCGCGTCGTCGGCGAGCGCGACGCCGCCCTCCGTCGACGCCGTGGCGACCTCGCTGCCGGCGAACAGCAGCGCCAGTCCGCTGGCGCCGTCGGCGGCGAGGCCAATTCGGGCATGGCCGTAGAGCTGGGCGACGGGGTCGCCGAAGGCGAACGTCACGGTGTCGCGGAAGGCGGGGTCCGGCGCCGCGGGCGTGCGCGGCGCGTCCTGCTCGGAGCTCACGCTCACGGCGACTCGCCGCGCCGCCGGCGCACCTCTGTCGCCGTACCCTCGACGGTGTCCTCGTCCGGGGCGCGCGGGGGCGCGCCCCCGGCGCCGAACATCCGCCCGAAGCGCACCTGGGTGCCGCCCGTCGCGCTGGCGACGAGTCGTGCGCCGAAGCGCCGCACGAGCGCCTGGCGCACGATCGCGCGCGTGGGCGGCAGCAGCAGGATGAGGCCGAGGAAGTCGGTGAGGAAGCCGGGTGTGAGCAGCAGCGCGCCACCGAAGATGATGAGCACTCCGTCGATGACCTCGCGTCCGGGCACGCGTCCCTCCGCGAGCGCGCGGTTGAATCGCAGCCACACCGTCCGGCCCTGCGAGCGCATGAGCCACGAGCCGAGCACCGAGTCGAGGATGAGCAGGGCGATCGTCGGCAGGATGCCGATCGCCTGGCCGATCTGCAGGAGCACGTAGAGCTCGGCGATCGCGACGACGATGAAGACGATGACGAGCAACAGCGGCATGACGCCACGAAGGCTACGCCAGCCGTCCGGCCGGGCCGCGGCGGCCGATCAGGCGCGTGCAGGGGACGGCAGGACCTTCACGCCGGGGAGGCGGTGCAGGCCGACGAACTCGATGAGCGCGCTGATGTCCGGCTGGGGGTCGTGGAGCAGGAGCTGCAGCCCGGACTTGCGTAGGCGCCGGGCGACCATCGCGAGGTCGAGCATGAGCGACGGGTCCGCGAAGGCAAGCTCGGTGAGGTCGACGACGACGTTCGTCGGGGCCTGCAGCGCCTGCGACAGCGCCCGCCGGCGCAGCGCCTGCGTCGATCGATCCTCGTCGCCGGAGCAGCGTAAGAACGGCGGATGTTCGTCGTAGGAGACGATGGTTTCCCCAACCTACTCCAAGCACCCCAGAGCGCAAGATAGAATCCCGCACATGGCGACACTTGCAGAGATCGAAGATGCGCTCACGAACGTCATCGATCCCGAACTCGGCTTGGATTTCGTCGAGCTGGGGCTCATCTATGGCATCCAGCAAGACAGCGGCAACGTCCACGTCACGTTCACCCTGACGACTCCGGCCTGTCCGATCGGGCCTCAGATCACCGAGCAGATCGAGGAGTTCGTCCTTCCTCTGGAGGGCGTGAGCTCGGTCAAGAGCTCGATGGTCTTCGATCCGCCCTGGTCGCCGGAGAAGATGAGCGAGGACGCGAAGTTCGCACTCGGGTTCTGAGCTGAGACCGGCACGCCAAGCGCGCCAGGCTCCGGTCGTCCGGCGCACCGGGGCGATGCGCCGTGGGTTGTGCATTTGATGCGCCGGCGTCCATCGATTTCGCTGCACCTGCTGCCCGCGCTCCTGGTCGCGGCGCTCGTCATCGCGCTGAGCGCGCCGGCCGCCGCGCTCGCAGCCTCCGAGCCGACCGGGCGGCTGCTCGTGACGTTCGAGCCGCAGCAATCCGGAGGCGCGCTGCGTGCCGCCGCCGCGTCGCTGCTGTCGCTCGACGGCCTGCGCCGCGACGGCGCGCAGGTGCCGCAGATCGGGCTCGTGTCCGTGCGCCCGCAGGCCGGGGTCACGCTCGCCGCGCTCGCACGCTTGCTGCGCCGCCACGACGGAGTGCGCTCCGTACAGGTGGAGCGACGCCATGAGCTGCGTCCCGCGGTCAACGACCCCGCGCTCGTCGCGCCGGAGACCTCGTTGGGGACGCCGGCCGGCACGGCGCTGGAGTGGTGGATCCCGCGCCTGGACCTGCCCGCCGCCTGGGACATCACCCGCGGCGCCGGCGCCACGGTGGCGGTCATCGACACGGGCATCGACGCGGGGCACCCTGACCTGTCCGGCAAGGTCAAGGAGGCGATCGACAACGACGCGATCGCCAGACACGGGCCGGCCACCGTCGACGAGAACGGCCACGGCACGCACGTCTCGTCAATTGCCTGTGCGGCCGGCGACAACGGCTTCGGGATCGTCGGGGTGGGGCTGGACTGCCGCCTGCTGGTCTTCAAGAGCGACCTCGGCGACGGCTCGGTCGCACGCTCGATCGTGCAGGCCACCGATCTGGACGCCGACGCGATCAACATGAGCTTCGGCACGGACGGCACGAGCCCGCCCTCTCCGGCGATCGTGGACGCGATCAACTACGCCGTCGCACACGACGTCGTGCTCGTCGCCGCGGCCGCCGACGCTCCCGTCGAGGAGCAGGGCGATCCGGCGAACGTCCTGCAACCGACCGGCACCGGTCCCGACATCGCCGCCGGCCGCGGCCTGGCGGTGACCGCCGCGAGCTTCGCCGGCACCCGCGCCTCTTTCGCCGGCCGCGGGTCGCAGATCTCGCTCGCCGCCTACGGCTCCTTCGAGGGCACGGCAGGCCCGCCCGGGTTGTTCGCCGCCTTTCCCGGCAACACCACCGAGCTTGAGAGCGGCGGCGGGGTGCTGTTTCCGAGCCCCGGCTGTGGCTGCCGTGGGCAATTCGACGGGGACTCGCGCTGGGCGTACCTGCAGGGCACGTCGATGGCCGCGCCGATGGTCGCCGCGACCGCGGCGCTCGCCCGCAACCTCAACCCCGACCTCCGCGCCGCCGATGTCATCCGCCTACTGAAGGAGACGGCCTCGCGGCCGCCCGGGACCGGCTGGACGGCGGACCTCGGCTGGGGCATCGTCAACCCCGCCGCGGCGATGCGTGCGGCGCGGACGACCGACCGCCGCCCGCCGAGCTCGACCCTGCGCGGTCCCAGGAGCGTGCACAGCGCTCGCACGATCACGCTGCGCTGGAGCGGCACCGACACCGCGCCGTCCGGGCTCGTGTCGTCCGGCATCGACCGTTACGCGATCTACCGCTGGGCCCGCGGGCGGGGCTACCGGCGCATCAAGACGACGCGCGCGACGCGCATGAAGCTCCGCGTCAAGCCCGGCTCGCGCTACCGCTTCTACTCGATCGCGATCGACCGCGCCGGCAACCGCGAGCACGTCCCCGCGCGGGCGGATCTCTCAACGCGCGTCGCCCGCCGGGGCTGAACCCGCGGCGTCAGACGGTCGCGGGCTCTCGCGCCTGCCGCCGCGCGAGCGAGACGAGCTCGGCGAGCGACGTCTCGATCGCCTCGCCGAAGGCGTTGAGGTCGGGCATCGCGTCGTAGTCGCCGAGCAGACCGAAGTTCATCTGGCCGTTGTACGACATGATCGCGATGGCGAGCGCGTGATCCTTGGGCAGGAACGCGATCGGGAAGACCGACGTCATCTCGCGACCCAGGACGTAGAGCGGGAACTGCGGGCCGGGGACGTTCGTGACGAGGAGGTTGAACAGACGCGTCGAGAAGTTCAGCCGCGACGCCTGCGCGAGGACCGTCGGAGGAGCGAACTCCTGCATGCTCGTCAGCACCTCGGCGCCGACGGCCTGCTTGGACTCCTTCAGGTCGTCCATCGCTTCGCGCACGACGCTCAGGCGCTCGACCGGATCCTCGATGTAGACCGGCAGCGGCCCGCGCATGACGGCGAGGCGGTTGCCCGTGCCGTTGCGCTCCTGGGCGACTCGCACCGAGACCGGCACGAGCGCGCGCAGCTCGAGGCCGGCGGTGCGCACGCCGCGCGAGTGCAGCCAGTGGCGCAGCGCGCCAGCGACGACGGCGAGGACGACGTCGTTGACGGTGCCGCCGAAGACGTTCTTGACGGTCTTGAAGTCGGCCAGATCGCAGACGACGCCGGCAAAGCGCCGGTGCGGGCCGATCTCGACGTTCAGCGGCGACGGCGGCGCGGGGTTCAGACCGGCCCAGGCGATCTCGCCGAGGCCCTCGACCGCGACGCGCGCCTCCCCGAGCGTGCGCTCGGGCTGCGTGAGCGCCAAGAGCGCCTTCGACGCGACTGACACCGTCGCCTTCGTCATCCCGGCGATGCCGGCGGTGAGCAGGTCGACGGGGTTGGGCTCGGGGTCCGGCGTCCACGGATCCAAGCCCTCCGGCGGCGGCGCCGGCTCGGGGCCGAGGTCGAAGAGGACCGTGCCGAGGTCGACTCCCGCGATGCCGTCGATCATCGCGTGGTGGCTCTTTGACAGCAGCGCGAAGCCGCCGTCGGCGAGGCCCTCGACGAGCCACATCTCCCACAGCGGCTTGGAGCGGTCGAGCTGCTGAGAGAAGACGCGCGCCGAGAGATTCGAGAGCTGCTCATCGCTGCCGGGTCCGGGCAGCGCGGTGTGGCGGACGTGGTACTCGAGGTTGAAGTCCGTGTCGTCGGTCCACATCGGGCGGCCGGACGCGGCGGGCGGGTAGACGAGGCGCTGACGGTAGCGCGGGACGAGGTGCAGCCGCATCCGGATCGAGTCCAGGAACTCCTCGTACGCGGGCGCCGCACCGCCGACGCGCACGAGCGCGCCGATGTGCATGTGCGAGGCCGGGCCTTCCTGGTGCAGGAACGACGCGTCGATCGCCGTGAGCCGGTCGAGGTGGCGCGGGGTCATTGCCGCCAGAGTAGTACGTGCGCACGTACCCTCTGCGCAGCGATGGCGTGGGATTTCTCGACCGAGCCGGAGTTCCAGGCGCACCTGGACTGGATGGATGCGTTCGTCCGCGAGGAGATCTGGCCGCTGGAGACGCTCGACCTCGACAGGGACCGGCTGGACCGCGCGCTGCGCCCTCTTCAGGCGACGGTACGCGAGCGCGGGCTGTGGGCTGCGCACCTGCCACCCGAGCTCGGCGGCCAGGGCTTCGGGCAGGTCAAGCTCGGCCTCATGCACGAGATTCTCGGCACGTCGCCGTATGCGCCCAGCGCGTTCGGCAACCAGGCGCCGGACTCCGGCAACAGCGAACTGCTTGCGCTCGCCGGCACGCCGGAGCAGAAGGAACGGTGGCTGCACCCGCTGCTCGCCGGCGACCTGCGCTCGGCGTTCTCGATGACCGAGCCCGGCAGCGCCGGCGCGGATCCGACGACGCTGCAGACGGGCGCGGTGCTCGACGAGCGCGCCGGCGAATGGATCATCGACGGCCACAAGTGGTTTACCTCGAACGGCTCGATCGCGGACTTTCTCATCGTCATGGCCGTGACCGAGCCCGATGCGCGACCGCATCAGCGGGCGTCGATGCTCATCGTCCCGGCGGCGACGCCTGGCGTGACGATCGTGCGCGACGTCCCGACGATGGAGCACCCCGAGGAGCAGTTCGGGCGCCTCGGCGGCCACGCCGAGATCCGCTACGAGGCCGTCCGCGTCCCGCGGGAGAACCTGCTCGGTCAGCGCGGCGCCGGCTTCCTGCTCGCCCAGTCACGCCTCGTTCCCGGGCGCATCCACCACTGCATGCGCTGGCTCGGCGTCGCGCGGCGCGCGTTCGACATGCTCTGCGAGCGCGCGACGTACCGCGTCTCGCACGGATCGGTGCTGGGGGACAAGCAGACGATCGGCAACTGGATCGCCGACTCGGCGGCGCAGATGCAGGCGGCGCGGCTCATGACCCTGCACGCCGCGTGGAAGATCGACACGGAGGGCTCGGCGGCGGCGCGCACCGACGTCTCGCTCATCAAGTTCTACGGCGCGCAGGTCCTGCACGACGTCATCGACCGCGCGCTTCAGGTCCATGGCAGCCTCGGCTACTCGACCGACCTGCCGCTGGAGGCGATGTACCGCTACGCCCGCGGGGCGCGCTTCTACGACGGGCCTGACGAGGTCCACCGCCAGTCGGTCGCCCGCCAGATCCTGCGCGGCTACAGTCCGCCGCCCGGTGGCGTGCCGAGCGAGCACGTGCCCACCCGCCGCGCCGCGGCGCGCGAGCGCTTCGCCGAGCTGCTCGAGCTCGTGACGAGCGATGACTGACCGCTCGGTCCGGCCGCTGGCGATCGCGCTCGTCGTGCAGCTGCTGCTCGGGGCCGCGCTGCTCGTCTGGGCGGCGCAGGGCTTTCCGCTCCCGGGCGCATTGACGGAGGCCGACGAGCGCATGCCGACGGCGACTCGCCGCGCACAGCCGCCGGCCGCCGTCCCCCCACCGGCCGCGCCGGACCTCGCCCCGCAAGCGACGGTCGACCGCTTCGACGGCGCGCGCGCGTTCGCGCTCCTGCGCGAGCAGGTGCGCCGGTACGGCTGGCGGCCGGCGGGCTCGCGGGCGCTGAGGCGGCTGGCCGTGCGCCTGCGCGGGCTGCTGCCGCGCGGGCGCTTGGAGGCGATCCCGGGCCCCCCGCGGCTGCGCAACGTCATCGGCTCGGTCCCCCGGCGCGGGCCTGCGATCGTCCTCTGCTCGCATTCCGACGTTGAGGCCTT
>JBPCJA010000270.1:0-15117 GCA_051005755.1 Solirubrobacteraceae bacterium | reverse complement strand
TCCTGACCCCGCGGGCGCGCACGGACATGCGCACGGTCATCGGCGCGCTCGTCGCCGAGCGCGTGCTCGACGTCGTGCTGCTCGTCGGGCTGTTCGTCGTGCTCGCGTACGGCGTGCTCGGCGGGATCGACGTGCCGTCGGCCGGGCGCCTGCTGTTCGCGGCGCTGCTGGTCGCGACGCTCGTCGCGCTGCTCGCCGCCGCCGCGCTCGTGCTGCGCCGCCGCGGGCACCTGCGCCGCGTGCTGGACTTCCTCGCGCCGATGGGCGCCGCGACGCGTCGCATGCGCGGGCGCCACGGGATCGTGCTACTGGCCTGGTCGTTGCTCGTGTGGGGGCTGGAGTGGGGGGCATGGTGGCTGACGGCCGAGGCCGTCGGGCTGCACCTCGGGGTGCTCGACGTCGGCTACCTCATGGGCTTGGCGACGGTCTTCGTGCTCGTTCCGAGCGGGCCGGGCTACGTCGGCACGTTCGATGCCGCGCTGATCTTCGGGCTGCACGCGCTCGGGAACTCGGGCGCCGCCGCGCTGTCCTACCTGCTGCTGCTGCGCTTCGTCATCGCGGTGCCGATCACGCTGCTCGGGCTCGTCGCGCTGGCGTCGCGCTTCGGCGGCATCGCGCGCATGCGCGCCGCGGTGCGGGCGTGATCCTGAATCCACGATCATGAGGGTCGCGGTCCTCGGCGCCGGCGTCGCCGGCCTCGTCTGCGCCCACCGGCTGACGCAGGAGGGCCCCGCCTGCGACGTCTACGAGCGCTGGCCGGGCCTCGGCGGCCAGGCCGCAACGCTCGACGTCGGCGGCGGCGACCTGCTCGAGCGCTACTACCACCACCTCTTCACGAGCGACCGGCACATCGTCGCGCTGTACGAGGAGCTCGGGCTGCCCGACGAGCTGCAGTGGAAGCCGTCGTCGATGGCGTTCTTCGTCGACGGGCGCCAGTGGGCGTTCACGACGCCGCTGGACCTCATGCGCTTCGGCCCGCTGTCGCCGCCGGCACGGTTGCGGATGGGGCTGGCCGTGTTGCTCCTGCAGAAGCGCGCCCGCGAGGTCGGGCCGTTCGAGTCGATCACGGCGCGGGCGTGGATCGAGCGGCGGATGGGGCGCGGGCCGTGGCGCAAGGTCTGGGGGCCGCTGTTGCGGGGGAAGTTCGGCGAGCGCGCCGAGGACATCTCGATGGCGTGGCTGTGGAGCAAGCTCACGCTGCGCCGCCGGCTCGAGGGCGACGAGGCGCGCCACGAGCAGCTGGGCTACCCCGCGCACTCGTGGGAGCTGCTCTTCGCCGCCCTGCGCGACGCGATCGTCGCCACCGGCGGACGGGTGCTCGTCGACCGCCCGGCCGCCGCGCTGCGGCGCGCGACCGGCGGCGGGCTGCTCGTCGAGGCCGGCGCTGCGGGCTCGTTTCGCCGCGGTCACGACCCGCGGGCGTTCGAGCGCGCCGGCGGCGGGGTGGAGCGCTACGACGCGGTCGTGGCGACGGTGCCGAGCGACGTCTTCGAGCGGTTGCTCGACGACGACCTCGCGACCGCGATCGGGCGCGAGTACCGCGGCCGCCTGCGCGCGACCGAGTACCACACCGCGCTGTGCCTCCTGCTCGAGCTCGACCGCCAGTTCTCGCCGTTCTACTGGACGAACATCGCCGACTCCGAGCTGCCGTTCGTCGGCCTCGTCGAGCACACGAACTTCATCGATCCGGCCCGCTACGGCGGGCGGCGCTTCCTCTACGTCGCCAACTACCTCGCGCCGGGCGACCCGCTGCTGGCGCTCGACCCCGAGGAGCTCCTGCAGGCCTACCTGCCGGGGCTGCGCAAGGTCCGCGCGGACTTCTCGCCGGCATGGATCCGGGCTCGCTGGCTGCACCGCGAGCCCGCGGCGCAGCCGATCGTCACGGTCGGCTACCACGAGCGGATCCCGCCCCTGCAGACGGGCGTGCCGGGTCTCGTGCTGGCCAACACGACGCAGATCTATCCCGAGGACCGCGGGACGAACTACTCGGTGAGGCTCGGGACGGACGCCGCTCGCGCACTGCTCGGCGACCTGGCCCGAGCCACATCCTGAGCCGGGGTCGTCCGGCCGGGCCTGGACCAATGGGGAGGAAACCGCTGCGATATGGCGGCAGGCATTGCCGTGACCGCCATTCCCGGCTTACAATCTTGAGACGGGGGCCAATCACGACAGAGGACATTCGCATGGATGCCTTCGCAGTAGCGCTCGCTGTGTTCACCGTCTTCCTGGCCTCTCTCCTGGTGGCGATCATCCGGGGTTCGATCAGGGATCCGGTCGGGCGGCGAGCCGGGGTCACCTGGGCCGTCACGTGCCCCGTCGCCGGGCTGTTGTGCGTCGTAGGCGTGGCGCCGCTCGGGGTCGTATCGGCAGCAGTGAGCGCGCTCTCTCTCGGGTCGCTCGCATACTGGTTCATGGCGACCGAGCCCGACGACTCCGACGACGAGACCGAGGAGCCGGTGGAGCCGGATCCGGGCCCGAGCGACGACCTCGTTCTCGTGGCCCAGCAGACGGCCGAGCCTGAGCTCGACATCGACTGGGACGCGTTTGACCGCATCCGCGCCGAGTGGGAGAAGGAGTTCGCGACTCCGGATGGAGAGCCCGGCCGCGAGCAGCTACCCGCCGGCGTCTGAGTAGACCCGCCAGGTCGCCCGCGCCGCGTCGTTCCAGGTCCAGGACGGCGGCGCGGGCGCCGGGCGCGTCGCTGCCGCCCCCGCCGCGAGCAGGCCCTCGAGGTCGCCGGCCTCGACGAACGTCGCGCGATCGCCGAGCACCTCGCGCAGCACAGGCAGGTCGGTCGCGACGACGGGCGTGCCGCAGGCGAGCGCCTCGACCGTCGGCAGCCCGAAGCCCTCGTCGTCGGACGGGAAGACGAGCGCCCGCGCGCCGGAGTAGATCGCCGCGAGGTCCTCGTCGGGAACACGGCCGGTGAGCGTCACGTCGGGCAGCTCGTGGGCCCACGGATTCGTCGCTCCGACGAGCACGAGCGGCAGCTCGCGGGGCGTCTTCGCCATCGCGGCGACGCGCTTGCGCGGGTCCGGCGTCTGCAGCCCGCCGACCCACAGGAGATACTCCTCGGGGAGCCCGTAGCGCTTGCGTGCGGCGGCGACCTCCTCGGGGCCGCGCGCGTGCAGCACGGGCGCGGGCGCCTCGGCGACGACGGCGAGCGTCTCGGGTGCGAGCCCGAGGTGCTCGACGACCTCGGCGGCGACGGTCTCGGTCGGCACGATGACCCGCGTGGCGCGCTCGACGGCGAGGTAGCGCAGGCGGAAGCGGATCCCGGTGCGCAGGTACTCGCTGCGGCGCTTGAGCGGTACGACGTCGTGGAGCGTCACGACCTGCGGGCAGGGCGGGCGCAGCAGCGCGCCGTCGATCCACGGCGCGTGGAAGACGTCGAAGCGCCGCGCCGGCCGGTGCGTCTCGACGAGCTCGTGCTCGCCGGCGGTTTCGCGCAGCGCGTCGAGCAGGCAGCTCACGTAGCGCCCGATCCCGCGCGGGTCCGACGCGGCGCGGCTGTCGAAGGCGACCCTCACCGGCCCGCCGCCCGCAGGAGGATCGCCTCGACGCGGTCGGCGTAGGCGTCGGCGCCGAAGCGCTGTGCGCGCTCGCGGGCCGCGGCGCCCATCTGCGCGCGCCGGCCCAGCACCTCGAGCACCGCCGCCGCGAGCTCGTCCGGCCTGCCCGGACTGACGAGCAGGCCCGTCTCGCCGTCGGCGACGACCTCGGCCAGCCCGCCGACCCGCGTGGCGACGACCGGCGTGCCGGCTGCCATCGCCTCTGCCAGGACGGTGCCGAAGGGCTCCTGGCGCGACGGGACGACGAGGACGTCGAGGTGGCGCATGACCGCGGCGCCGTCGGCGACCCACGGCACATGCTCGATTCCCTCCGCTGCGCGAACGCGCTCCCCGTACCCGGGGGCGCTGTCGTAGGGATCGTCGCCGACGAGGACGATCCGCGCACCGGGGGCGCCCGCGCGGATGGCGGGCGCGGCGCGGGCGAGGTCGAGCGGGCCCTTGCGCGGCTCCAGGCGGCCGACGAAGCCCACGACGGGCCCGTCGCCACCCGCGGGCCACGGAGCCGGCTGCTCGGGGACGTCGAGCTCGACGGGGCAGTAGACGACGTGTGCGGCCAGTCCCGGGAGGCGGTCGGCGACGGCCTGCGAGTCGGCGAGCAGCGCGTCGGCGCGCGACCAGAAACGGGGCACGCGGTCGACGATGTCGTGCACGTGCAGCACGGTGCGCCGGCCGGCGAGGGCCGGCAGCAGCCGGCCGCTGACGGTGCCGTTGAGGTAGACGAGGTCGGCGTCTCGGGTCAGCCGCCGCACGCGCGGCCAGCTCAGGACCGCCCGCACGCCGGCGCCGCGCTCCATGCCGCCCAGGGCGATCCGCACGACCGGCAGGCCGGCCTCGTCCAGCGGGCCCGGGCCTGGTGTGGCGAGCGTCAGCTCGTGCCCGCGCGCCGTCAGCCGGCGTGCGAGACGCAGCAACCCGATCTCGGCGCCGCCCGGATGGGCGACCGCGCATACGGCGAGGATCCGCACGAGCGAGGATCCTCGCAGGCGCGCTGCGCGGGCGGCAGCACGGCGACGCGTCGATGCTCGTGGCACGCCACGGCTCAGCCGGGCGGCTCGGGCTGGGGGTTCAGCGACGGCGGCGCCGGGCTCGTCGGCGGCGTCGCAGCCGCGGCCGGCGCCGCGAGCACGGCGCTCGCGAGCACGGTCAGCAGCGCGGCCCGCAACGTCGTCATGTGCACGATCTTCATGTCTGCCTCCTGCGACAGATCGAGGGGGGATCAGGCCGCGAGGCTAAACACCAGCGTTCACATCAGCAAGAGCAGTCGGCTACTCAACCATGTGCAGCCGGTTACTCCGTCTCCTCAGGCTCGATCGCCGCGGCCGGCGGTCCGGCGCCATGACGTCTGTCGTCTGTCAATTCACGCCCTCGCAGGTGCGCAGCCGGGGTGTACGCCCCGGCGAGATCAGGCTCAGCCCTGCTGAGCGTCCGCCGGCGGGGCCGCGTGCTGGCCGATCAGCACGACGTTGCCGTCGGGGTCGAGAACGCGGGCCACGCGCTCCCCCCACGGCTGGTCGGTTGGCTCCTCGACGATTGTCACGCCACCCGTGCGCAGGTGCTCGACGGCCGCGTCGCAATCCTCGGCGTAGACCCACAGGCTGAAGCGCGGGCTCGGGCCCGCGGTGGCGTAAGGATCGCGGCCGATCCCCAAGTGGGCCGTCCCGAGATCGAGCGCTACGTACCCGGGCTCGCCGTCGGGTTCGAGGAACTCGTAGCTCACCGTCGCTCCGAGCAGATCGCGATAGAAGGCGAGTGCCGCCCCGAGATCGCTCGTGGTGAGAATCGGGAAGACGGTCGTGAACATCCTTGCAGCCTAATGTGCTCCCGCTCAGCCAGCGCGACGGGACGCTGACGACGAGCACTAAGGTCCCCGGGTCGTGACCGCCGACCTCCACGATGCCGTCTGGGCCAGCGTGCCCGCCGACGCGACGCCCGAGCGCTTCGGGCTGCGGCGCGCGTTCCTGCTCGCCGGGGTGGCGGAGGGGGATGTCGTGCTGGACCTCGGCTGCGGCGCGGGCGAGTTCAGCGCGGCGCTGCTGGAGGCCGGCGCGACCCCGATCGCCGTCGACGTCGCCGACGAGGCGCTGCGGCGCGCGCGTGAGCGCGTGCCCGGCCTCGACGCGCGCCTCTGGTCCTGCGGGCAGCAGCTGCCCGTCGAGGATGCAAGCGTCGACGTCGCCTGGGCCGGGGAGGTCATCGAGCACGTCGTCGACGTCGCGCCGTGGCTGTCGGAGGTGCGCCGCGTCCTGCGTCCGCGCGGCACGCTTCTGCTCACGACGCCCGACCACGGGCCCGTCACGCTGCTGGCGCTCGCCGTCAGCTCGCGGCGCTTCGCCACGCACTTCGAGCCGCGCTCGGACCACGTCCGCTTCTTCTCGCGACGCACCCTGCGCGAGCTGCTCGACGACCTCGGCTTCGACGTCGCCGAGCTGCGCAGCCGGCGCTCGACGATCCTCGTGCGCGCGGCGCGCCCGTAGATGCGCGTCCTGCTCGATACGACGTACGCGCGCCGCGGGCACAGCGGCACCGGCGTCTACCTCGAGGGCCTCGCCGCGGCGCTGCGGGCCGAGGGCGTCGAGGTGGTCGGGGCCGCCAACGATCGCCGGCCGGCGCCCGCCGGCGGCGGCGCCGCCAGCGCGCGCAACCTCGCGCTGGACGAGTGGTGGACGCAGGTCGAGCTGCCCCGCCGCGCCCGCGCGGCGCGGGCCGACGTCCTGCACCACCCGCTGCCGGCGCTCGCCGTGCGCGCGCCCTGCCCGCAGGTCGTCACGCTCCACGACCTCGCCTTCGAGCGGCTGCCCGAGCAGTTCTCCCCGTCATTCCGGCGCTGGGCGTCGCGTGCGCACCGGCGCGCCGCCCGCGGCGCGGCCGCCGTCGTCTGCGTCTCGCAGACGACCCGCCGCGACGCGCGGGCGCGCTGGGGCGTCGACGACGCGCGGATCGTCGTCGCGCTGCACGGTCCCGGCCAGCAGCTCCGGGTGCAGCGCACCGGCGCCGAGCACTTCCTCTACGTCGGCGACGACGAGCCGCGCAAGAACCTCGCCCTGCTGCTGGGCGCTCACGCGTGCTACCGCCGCGCGGCGGGCCGGCAGGCATTGGGGCTCGTCCTCGCCGGCCGCGCGCGCAGCGAGCAGGAGGGCGTGCGCAGCGAGCCGCGCCCGGACCTCGCGGCGCTCCTGGGCGCGGCCGCGGCGCTCGTGCACCCGGCGCTGCACGAGGGCTTCGGCCTCACGGCGCTCGAGGCGATGAGCGCCGGCGTGCCCGTCATCGCCGCTCGCTCGCCCGGCCTCGTCGAGACATGCGCCGGCGCCGTCCGCTACGTCGATCCCTACGAGGCCGCCGACCTCGCGACCGCGCTGGGCGAGCTCGCGACCGATGCCGCGCTGCGCGACGACCTCGCCGCCCGCGGGCGCTCCCGCGCGGGAGCGTTCTCGTGGCAGGCGTCGGCGCGTGCCCACATCGAGGCCTATACGCTCGCCGGAAGCCCATGAAGGTTGCGATCCTCGGAACACGCGGCATCCCCGCGTCCTACAGCGGCTTCGAGACGGCCGCAGAGCAGCTCGCCAGCCGGCTGACCCAGCGCGGCCATGAGGTCATCGTCTACTGCCGCCCGCATGTCGTCGACCGCCGCCTGCGCGAGCACAAGGGCGCGCGCCTCGTCCACATCCCGGCTGTGCGCAACAAGTACCTCGACACGTTCACGCACACGCTGCTGTCGTCGCTGCACTGCGCGCGCCGCGTGCGCCCGGACGTCGCGCTGTTCTTCATCGCCGGCAACAGCCCGATGTGCCTCGTCACGCGCGGCGCGGGCATCCCGACGGTCATCAACGTCGACGGCCTGGACTCCGACCGCTCGAAGTGGCCGGCGCTCGCGAAGGCGTACCTGCGCTTTGCCGAGCGCAACGCGCCGCGCTGGTCGGACACCGCGATCACCGACTCGTACGCGGTCGCGGAGATCTTCGAGCAGCGCTACGGGCAGCGGATCGGCGTGGTGCCCTACGGCGTCGAGGATCCGGGGCACGAGGGGACCGGCACGCTCGAGCGCCTCGGCCTGCAGCCGCGCAAGTACGTCCTCTTCGTCGGCCGCCTGGAGCCCGAGAACAACCCGCACCTGCTCGTCGAGGCGTTCTCGCGCATCTCGGGCCAGCGTGCGCGCGGCATGAAGCTCGTCGTCGTCGGCGGGGCCCCGTACGCGCACGACTACATCAAGCAGGTCCAGCGCGCCGGCGATCCGCGCGTCATCTTCCCCGGCTACGTCTTCGGGCGCGGCTACTGGGAGCTGCAGCACCACGCCTACGTCTTCTGCGCCCCGACGGAGGTCGGCGGCACGCACCCGGTCATCCTCGAGGCGCTCGCGGCCGGCAACTGCGTGCTCGTCAACGACCACGCCCCGAACGTCGAGACCGTCGGCGACGCCGGCCTGACGTTCTCCGGCAAGGCGGGCGTGCCCTCGTTGACGGCGCAGCTCGAGCGCCTCTTCGACGAGCCGCAGCTCGTCGAGCACTACCGCACGCTGGCGCGCGAGCGCGCGCGGCGCTACTCCTGGGATGCCGTCACCGACGAGTACGAGCAGCTGCTCGTGAGCGTTCGCGAGATGGACGGGCCCGGATCGCTGCCCGCCGAGCTCGTCGATGCCGACGCGCCGTCGGCGACGGCCGCAGCGACCGCGCGGCGGTAGGGCTCCGAGAAGGCCAACGTCCGGGCGAGGACGCCAGCCGGCGCGCCGTGGCGGTTGATGTCGGGGGTTGGTCAATCACCCGGCCCCGCGCCCCGACGGCTCGGGCTGCTCGAGCGTGACGTCCTCCCCGGTAGGCCAAGGCGGCCACCCCCGACCTGGGGTTGTTCTCACGACCGGCAGAGCAATCGTCCAGGGACTTGGCGCGCCTGGCAGGACCGCGCGGTTCGGCGGCCTCGGTGGCGGGATGAACAGCATCACCGAGGAGAGCGTGAGATTGGCGTACCTGGCGGGATGCGGCGCGACCGCTCCGGCGAGGTGAGCCGCGTCACGAGGAGCGAGGTCCGCCGTGGGGTGCGCGCCCGAATGCGCTGGTCTGGCTCGCTGCCACGCCAGTGGCGACTTCTTGGCTGCCAACCCGAAGAAGTCACCAAACGATGCCGACGGCCGCGACGATTGGCGATTTCTTGGTCGCCAACCGGAAGAAGTCACCAAACGCGCGTGCCAGCGACACAGCCGCCTCCGGCACGTAGCGACCCTACGCCGCCAAAACGCGGTTGGCAGCCCATACGGGCGGTGGAACCACCACCTAGCGGCGCACGGTGATCGCGACGGCGCGGCTGGCGACCGGCCGGGTGCCGTTGTGCCAGCGCAGGCGCAGGTGCCCGGTCGAGGGCACGCGCACCTTCGCGTTGAGGTAGTGGCGCAGGCCGCCGACGCGCACCGTGCGCAGCGCGCGCCACTTCTTGCGGCCCTTCGCACGGAACTGGACCTCCGCCTTCGGCGTCGCGCCGGCCTTCGCGCCGCGCAAGAGGCCGAAGACGCCGACGCTGCGGCCGCGCCGGATCGCCTGCTGCTTGACGTGAATCGGCGTGACGTAGGCCGTGTAGGCGGGCTTGCGACTGCCGGACAGCAGCTTCAGGCCGCTCTGGAAGGTGCGCCAGTACAGCTGGGGGTCCTTCTTGGGATCGACGCCCCCGAAGGGCGCGTCGTCGACGAGGAGGAACTGGCTCATGGCGCGGACGTTCGGGTTCTTGTAGGCGATGAACTCGGCCTCGTTGATCCAGGCGGCCTGTCGCGAGAACGAGACGGCGAACGGGTCCGGCTTGGTCTGGTAGCCGTACTCGGTGAGGAACAGCGGCACCCCGCGGCTGGTCTGCATCTTCTGGCCGTAGCGCTGGTAGATGCGCGTGAGCTCGCGGCTGAGCGCACGCAGGTCGGCCATCGACACCGCGTCGGGCGACTTCGACCTGCGCCCCGGCGGCGTCAGCAGCGCGTAGGGGTGATGCGCGTAGCCGGTGGCGTGGAAGAGGGCCGGGTTCTGGGCGACGAACGCCGTGGGGTTGCCGACCGGGCAGCCGCGGAGCTCGGCCGCGGCCCCCTTGAGGAGGTTGAGGTTGTCGTCGAGGCAGTAGAGCCGGCGCAGAAAGCGCAGCGGGTCCAGCGGCCGGCTCAGCCCCTGATCCTTCACGCCCTGCGGGGCGGTCTCGCCGATGAGGACCGTGTCGGTGGCGTGGCCGGTGTCGACGAGGTTCGTCCAGGCAGCGGCGACGAGCTGGCGGTAGATCGTCGGCGCGGCCTCGAACATGCTGTTGGCGTTGCTCGGGTTGGGGCTCCACTGCGGAGTGAGCCAGCCGCCCTGGTTGGGCTCGTTCCAGATCGACCAGTAGTCGACGCGCGGCAGGCCCCCGTAGGTCCCGCTGTAGCGCGTGCCGACGGCGCGCACGAACTTGCCGAACTCGTCGGCGCTCGGACCGTAGGTCTCCTGGAGATCCGCGCGCGGCGACTGCGTCGCGGCCCAGCGCGGGACGGGCGACGTGAGGTTGAGGTTCACGGCGATGCCGCGGGCCAGCGCGGCGCGGACGATGCGGTCGTAGCGCGCCCAGAGCTCCGGCGGATAAGCCCCCGGATCGGCCGCGTCGAAGTTCGGCTTCTGGGCCTGGTCGTTGGCTGGCGCGACGATGCTCCAGTAGACCGACACGCGGACACGGTCGACGCCGAAGGTGGCGAGCGTGTCGAGCGTGCTGTTGACCTGCTCGTCGGTGCCGTAGACGAGCATGGGGTCGTCCTGGAACATCGACTCCTGGGTCGACGACGCGAGCGCGGCGGAGGGGATGGCCGCCAGTACGAGGGCGGCGATGATGAGCGATCGAAGTGTTCTCACGGTGCGGACGTCTGCCGTTGCGCTGCAAGGAACACGGCGACGGCGTCGGAAGAGCGGGGATCAAGATAGAGGGCCGGGCGAATCGCCGTCAGCGCGACGCGCGGCCGATCGAGGACGTCGAGCTCGAACTGCGCCAACCGCAGCCACGTGTCGGGGTTGGCTGGCTGCAAGCGCACTGCCTGCTCCAACGCGCGGCGGGCGGCGAACTTGCGGCCAACCGCGGACTCGATCGCCGAGAGCTCGAAGAGCGGGTCCACGGAGAGCGGGTTGCGGGCGCGCGCCGCCTGCGCCTGCGCGCGTGCAGCATCGGCGTCGCCGGTGTCGAGCGTGGCGATGGCGTCCTGGCCGATCGTGTCCGAGCGCAGCGGCTGCCAGACCGTCCACGCGCAGACGAGTGCCAGCAGCGCAGCCGCGGCGCAGCCGGCGGCCCGCGGGCGCTCGCGCAGGCCGGCGCGCAGGCGCGCGCCGGTGTCGCCGGCAACGGCCGGCCTCGCCGGCTCTGAGCCGAGCGGGCCGCGGCCGGCGACCCAGCCCGCCGCAAGCAGCGCGACCGCGGCGTTGGCCGGCACGAACCACGTCCAGTCCACGAACGAGTGCACGCCGAAGACGACGACGGTCGCGACGAGCGTCAGCAGCCCGATGCGCTCGGTGGTGAACGCGCGCCCGCGGTCGCGCCGGCGCAGGCCCGTCGCACGCGCGGCGCTGGCAAGCCACGCCGCGAGCAGCGCGAGGCTCACCGCAAGGCCCGCCAGCCCGAGGTCGGCGAGCGTCTGCACGACGTAGCCGTGGGCGTGGCGGACCGCCGGATCGGCGCTGCGGTAGCGCTTGCGCACGGTCGCGTACCCGCCCGCGCCGACCCCGACCGCGACGTTGTCCTCGAAGATTCGCAACGCTTCGTCCCAGTAGCGCGCGCGCACGCTGCCGGCCGCGGTGAGGCGGCTGGGATCGTTGATCGGGATCGCGGCGTGGGGGTCCGTGAGCGAGTTCCAGCTGCTCGAGATCGACCCGCCCAGCCCCTTGTCGGAGAGCGCGAGGTCGACCAGGACGCCGACCGGCACGAGCACGAGCGCGACGAGCAGCGCGATGCCCGCACGCCTGCGGCTGCGCCGGCTGCGCCGCTGCGCGGCTGCGACGAAGTTCACGGCGAGGCCGGCGAGCAGCAGGAGCCCGAGCACGACGAGGAGCGCCAGCCCCAGTTGCAGGCCGGCCTGGTTGCGCAGGTCGATCGGCACGCGGTCGTCGGTCAGCGCTTCCTGCGAGAACGCCCACGCCGCCACGAGCCCGCCGCCGGCCGCGCCCGCGAGCAGCACCGCTGCGCCGCGCAGCCGCAGCGGCACCGTCGCGAACCAGAAGGCGGCGCCGAGGCCCGCCGCCAGCAGCGCGCCGCGCGAGTAGGCCATGAGCATCGTCAGCAGGAGGAGCCCGAGCGCCGGGTAGGCCAGCGCGTTGAGCCCCTGGTGGCCGGAGCGGCGAGAGCCGAGCCATAGGCACCCGGGGACCCCCAGCGCCGCCATGAGGCCGACGCTGTTCCAGTAGCCGAACGGCTCGCGCAGCCGGGCGTAGATCTCGTCGGGGTTCAGCTCGCCCGGCAGGATCTTCGTCAGCACGGCGTAGGCGCTGATCGCCACCGCCGCCAGCGTGATCGCTCCCAGCACCGCGCTCCACCGCCCGGGCATGCTGTGGGCGAGCGCGACGGCGGCCGCGAAGACGGCCACATAGGCGAGCGTGCGGTTGGCCTCCAGCCACGCGTCGGCGGGCTGGGCGGCCCACGTGATCGACAGCGCCGTGAGCACCGCGAGCACGACGAGCAGCCCGAGCGCGCCGCTGCCCCAGAGCCGCTCGTGCCGCGGGGCCAGCAGGGCGGCGCCGGACACGGCGAGGCCGCCGGCGAGGATGAGACCCATCTCCGCCGGTGTCGTGCGGCCGATCTGCAGCCCGCCGTCGGCGGCGAAGGCGACCGCGCAGAGGATCGCGGCGAGGCCGACGGTCAACAGGGCGTGGACCGCCGGCCTCGGGACGCTCAGCGTCGCGACGTCGGGCGGGCGGGACCTGTCGTCAAGCGCGGCGTGCGTGGACAAGGCTTCGGATGCGGATCGCGGCGAGCGCCAGTGCCGCGAGAAGCAGCAGCGCGAGCACCGCGACGAGCGGGGCCGGCAGGTCGCTGACCTGGCTCACCCCGGGAACGGCGCCGACCTTCTTCGGGTCGACCCTGGCATTGTCGAGCTCGAACGGGCGGCCGGTCGCCGTGCGCGCCCTGTCGACCGCCTTGCGCTCGGCCGGCGTCGCCGCCCGCAGCTGCTGCACCGCGGGGGCGCTGCCGATCGCTCCGCTACCGCCGCTCGTCCCGCCGCCGGCCGGTGCGTCGCCGGGCGTCGACGTCCCGTCCTTCTTGCCGCGCCCGGCGGCGGCCGCCTTGAGCCGCGCCCGGCTGATGACCTCGCGGCAGTTGCCGTACTGGTCGGCGTCGGCCGCGAGCTGGGCGAGCGCGTCGCGGTAGTCCTTCTGCGTGTAGGTCTTCGACATGACCTCGTCGTCGGTGCAGTCGTCGAGGACGTCGCGGCCGGAGGCGAGCGCCGCCGAGGCCGGGCCGGCGAGCAGTGCGATGAGCGCCACGAGGGCGACGACGAGCGGGCGCAGCACGCCGTTCACCGTATCGAGCGCAGGGCGCCGGCGAACCCGGCGGCCCAGGCGTCGAAGGTATAGGGGGCGACGTCGCGGCGCGCGTTGGCGCCCAGCCGCCCGCGCAGCTCGGGGTCGTCGTGCAGGCGCTGCAGCGCCCCGGCGAGTGCGGACGGATCGCCGGCCGCGACCACGAGGCCGTTGCGCTCGTGGCGCACCAGCCCGCCGGCGACGGCGCCGACCTCATCGCTGGCGATGACGGGTGTGGACTGGTTCATGGCCTCGTTCGCGACGAGCCCCCAGGGCTCGCGAAAGCTGCGTGTGCGCAGCGACGGTATGACGCAAACGTCCGCGCCGGCCAGGAACTTGCGGACCTGCTCGGGCGGTTGCGAACCGACGACAGCCACCGCGCCGCCGGTGGGGCTCCGAGCGAACCCGGTTCCCGCACCGACGAGGACGAGCGCGGCGGCCGATGCTCCAAGGCCTGACGAACGCCAGGCATCGAGGAGCAACACGGCCCCCTTTGCCCGGCTTGGACGCCCGAGAAACACTGCTGTGAACGGCGCCGACGGCTCCACGTCCACCGGGGCGCCCCAGAACGCGTTGTCCACTGCCTGCGGAGCGACGTGGACGTTGCGCGCTCCGCGAGCCCGAGCGAAGGCGGCGACGTGCGGGCCGTACGCGACGACGGCGTCGGCGCTGCGATACAGCGTCGCCAGCAGCGGGGCCCCGGCCGCGAGGTGGGCGGGGGTCCGCGGGTGCGCCCACAGCGCGCTCCACAGGACGAACGGGACGCGCGCCGCGCGGGCGCCGAGCGCCGCGGCGGGCAGCGCGAGGCGCCCGGCGGTTCCGCAGACGACGGCGCCGTAGCGCCGCGACGCGGCGAGCGCGCGAATCTCGCGCTGACCCACGTGGCGGTGCGCCACGCCGGGGTCGGCGACGCCCTCGGTGGCATGGATCGAGCGCCCGCCGAAGATCGCCAGCTCGAGCGGCACGCGGCGCGCCAGCGCCGCGAACGCGCCGACGCGCTCGGGCGGCACGTGGTTCGTGACGAAGAGGACCGGCTTCACGTCATGGCCGCCTCGTAGGCGGCGACGGTCGCGGCGCCGCACTGCGACCACGAGAAGGCCTGCTCGACCGTCGCGCGCGCGTGCTCGCCCTGCACCCGCAGCCCGTGCTCGTCGCGCAGCAGGGCATCGATCGCGCCGGCGAGCGCCGCGACGTCGCCGGCGGCGACGAGCGTCATGCCCCCGCCGGCGGCGGCGATCTCCTCGGGGCCGGGCTCGCCGCGCCCGCCGATCGCCGGCAGCCAGCCGGCCATCGCCTCGACGTAGACCATGCCGAACGCCTCGTCGCTGGACGGGAGCGCCAGCAGCGTCGCGCGGCGCGTGCGTCGCAGCGCCTCCTCCGGCGCCAGCTGGCCGGCGAGCTCGACGCGCTCGGCGATCCCGAGCTCCTCCGCCAGCCGGCGCAGCCGCTCGCGCTCCGGGCCGTCGCCGATGATCAGGTAGCGCAGCCGCGGGTGGCGGTCGCGCAGCAGCGCGATCGCGCGCAGGACGTCGGCGTGGCGCTTGCGGGCGACGAGGTGGCCGGTCGTGACGACCGTCGGGTCGTCGTAGGGCCGCGCGCGCTGCTCGGGCAGGTCGGAGCCGAGGTGCACGACCCGCGTCGCACGCGCGCCGAGCGCCCGGCAGCGCTGCTCGATCCCGGCGCTGTTGGCGAGCACGAGCCGCGATCGGCCCAGGGCCGCGCGGACGGCCTCGGCGCCCCGCGCCGAGCGCGGGACGGTGTGGAAGACGTCGCCGCCGTGAACGGAGACGACGAGCGGCGTGGCCGGCGCGGCGCGGCGGACGGCCTCGCCGGCGGGCACCGCGTTGTGGGCGTGGACGAGGTCGTAGGCAAAGCGGCGGCGCAGCGTCCGCAGCGCCAGCGCGAGCGGTGGCGCCGCCCAGCGCCCCCAGTCGCCGTAGGAGCGCGGGCGCGGCGGCGCGAGGAACGGCACGTACGCGATCGCGATCCCGTCGAGCGTCGCCCGCAGCGGCTGGGCCGCGGCGCTCGCGGCGGCGCGCAGCGCGCCCCCGGGACCACCG
>JBPCJA010000269.1:0-6696 GCA_051005755.1 Solirubrobacteraceae bacterium | reverse complement strand
TCCCTTGGATCGTTCGCCCACCGGGCCGGGCGCGGGTCGTGGGAATGTGCGCAGCGTGAGCAGGATCGCGGCCTCGCTGCGACCGCGGTCGTCACGTGTGATGCCTTGCCATGCCCCCGCCGCCCTGCGCAGGATGTCCATGAGCTGGCGCGGGCGCTCGTCCTCTTCGAGCATCGCTTGCGCGCCAGGCGTCAGGTCGGCCTTGCTGGCGGTGACCCAGAGGCGAAAGTACGTCAGCAGCTCGTCGTCGGCGATCTGCTCGCCGGGGCTGAGGTCGAGCCACTTCAGGAAGCGCGCGACCTTGTCGCTGTCGGAGGAGTGAAAGAGCGTCTGGGAGTCGGCGTAGCCGATCTGCGTGAAGTGGGTGTCCGAGACGATTGTGCTGAAGCCCAGCTGCCCGTTCTGCTTGTCGTCCAGCCACCACTGCAGCATCGTCCACAGGTCGGGGATCGACTCGCGATAGGAGGCGATGACGTCGGGCTCCTCGACCTCGAGGTCGAGCAGCTCGATGAACGGGAGGTAGTAGTTGTGCCCGGCGCGATCGCTGCCGCGCGCCATCCGGCTCGCGGCGAGGACCGTGATCGCTAGCAGCGGCAGGCAGGGCGGGGGGCCGTCGCTGCCTGCGAGCTTCCATCTCCTCGTCGTGGACTCGATGCCTGAGAACAGCTGGCGCGGCGAGTGCCAGCGCAGCTTGGGCCGGATGGCCGTGACAAGGCTTGGGAGCGCCTCGCTCGGATCGCCGCCGTAGATCGCCTCCAGCGCCATGTCGTCGACGAGGTACATGACGTGCGACCGGGCGCGGTCGGGGCGAAAGAACCACGCGGCGAGGGCGGCGGACCACTCGTCGTGCGTCGTCGGCGGCATTGGGTCGCCCAGGCTGGTCATGTCCCTGCCGCGTGGAGCGCGAGCTGGCCCCATGCGGGCAGCGCGAGCTCATCGTCGCGCTGCAGCCTGCGCAGGCCGACGAGCGCGACCTTGTCGCCGGCCTGCAGCTGCATGGCGGTCGGGTGCTCGGTCGGTGAGAGGTTCAGGATCGTGATGACCCCTGCGGAGACTGAGCCTGCCTCGACGTCGACGACGAGGGTGATCGAGCCCGGCCTCGTCTCGTTCGCGCTGCGTACGACTCCAGCGGCGGCCGGCAG
The DNA here is from genome assembly GCA_051005755.1 of Solirubrobacteraceae bacterium. Lineage (GTDB taxonomy): Bacteria > Actinomycetota > Thermoleophilia > Solirubrobacterales > Solirubrobacteraceae > CADCVQ01. Next base: position 5,554 of record JBPCJA010000269.1, on the reverse strand, counting down.
GGTGCCCTCCCAGCTGGCGTCGGCGGCCTGCCAGAACGCCGAGCAGATCGGCGTCCAGGGGCAATAGGCGCAGGTGCCGGGGCTGGGGCTGGCGGGCTGGGTGGCGGGGACGACGGCGTTGAAGTCGGTTATCGCCTGGTGCGCCTGCTCGCCGAGCGCCGTCGCCGCGGCCTCCTCGATCGGAACCTCGACGACCGGGCCGTTGAGCGGCACGAGGAACCCGCGCGACGGCCATCGCCCGCTAACGGCTGCCTCAAGCAGCGCGTAGAGCTGAAGCTGTCGGACGTAGGCCTCGCGCGGGGTGCGCCGGTCGCGGTCCATGACGGCTCCGGACTTGAAGTCCACGATCCAGGACTCATCGCGACCGCGGACGATGAGGTCCGGGCGCCCGTGCAGGCGCCCGTCGCCGGTGGCCAACGGGGCCTCACAGATGAGCTCGGCGTCGGCTCGCGCGCCGGCGAGCAGGTCGTGCAGGCGTCCGGCGGCCTTTCTCAGGCGGGCGCGTTTGATGGCATAGCCCGGCCACAGCTCCGGGGCGAGCGCCAGCGAGGCGTCGTGGGGCTCGGCGAGCACAGCGCCGGCGATGCGCTTGGTGGTCGCCAGCCAGAGCGGGTCGATCGCCTGCTCCCAGTCGTCGCGGCGAATGGCGCCGGAGCGCGCGAGCTCCTCCAGGACGGCGTGGCAGAGGTCGCCGAGCGCCTGCTGTGGGGTGCGTGGCGGCCCTGGGCCTTGGGCGTGCTGGGCGAAGGAGGCTCGCAGCCGGCATTCGCGGAGCGTCTCAAAGGCGCTGGGGGACAGCGATGCGATCGGCTTTGACGGGGGCAGCGCAGGGTTCACGGCGAGGTGCCCCTAACTCAGTGCGAGGTGCTCGCTTGCGATGCTGCCTGGCATGCGTAGCATCGTGAAGCTGTCCTCCAGGACGATGTCGGTGCCGACGGTCCCGAGCCCTTGGTCCTCGGCATCGGCGATGGCGATGGCGAGCCGGTCGGTCGTGCTCCACTCGATGTCGTGGCTCTCCAGCGGGTGGGTGATGATGACGAGGCGGGGGCCGAGCCTGACGGCGCTGACGTCGCCCTCGAGCACGATCGCGTGGCCCTCGAAGTTCTCGGCGAAGCTCTCGGCGAGCTCGCGCTCACGGGCTGCTGCGCGCGTAATGTCGATCGCGGTTCCGGCTAGCAGCGCGAACAGGTCCTCCGCCAGTCGCCAGTCGAGCAGCGGGTGGTGGGCCATGTTGTAGTAGTCGCGCAGGCAGTCGTAGCAGGAGCTGTCGCAGCGGGCGGCGTGGCGGGCCTGATGGCAGTGGGCGAGGAAGTCGGCGGCCTCGCCCATAACGTCGGCGAAGTGCGCTGGCTGCGCGAGGTGGGTGGCGTAGCCGGCGCCGTTCTCCAGCGTGTCGGCGAGGTAGATCCAGGCGCGGACGTCCTGGTTGTCGACCGGCTCATACCAGAGCCCGACACCGAGCTCGCGGTTCTGGACGTCAAGCAGGCGCACGGCGGCCTCGCGGATCACGAAGCCGAGCGAGTACCAGGCTGCTCGCAGGCCGATCCGGCGGGTGGGGTTCAGCGCCAGCCCGGGGGACGTGCGCTCGATGCCGATGAGCGCGATGTCGGTCACGTAGGACGCTCCGAGCGCGACGGTGATCGCACTCTGCGCATCGAGGGCAGGCAGGTCGGGATTGGTCGCCATCGTCCCGTTCTCGGCGACGTCGACGGACAGCAGGCCGGGCCAGTTGCTCGCCTTGGCGAAGCGCCAGCCACGGCCGTTGTTGTCGTTGACGACGTAGATGCGCCCGGTGCCGCGCTGCAGGGTGGCGTTGGCGTGCGCAGCCGTCTTCATGCCTGGCGCGGGCACGATCCGCGAGGAGCCTGTCGTTGGCGTGAAGTCGAAGCTGCCCTCGTAGTCGGCGGGCTTGAAGTCGGTGCGAAAGCCGTGCGGCTGACGCATGTCGATGAGCGAGTAGCCCTCCCCCGCGCCGCATGACGGGCAGATCGACGGCCCGCCCTCGCGCAGGTCATCCGCGGCGCCGCCGATCGAGAGGAACAGGCAGCGCCGGCAGTAGGCGAGCTGCTCAGACTCGCCGAGGGGATCCTCGTCCGCCCGCGCGATGCCGCCTGATGGCTGCCAGTCGGCGACGCCGATGACGGTGTGCACGGCCTTGTCCTTGACGAGCTGCGAGCCGGGCGCGAACTGGCTGACGGCGAGCGCGAGCGGGCGGTCGATGACGCCCCTCGGTGGCCAGGGGTAGGCGCTTGTGGGACGTGCGTGGTAGAGGTAGCGCACGCGCGTGGGGAAGCCGAACATCGGCAGCATCCCGTGCTCGGCGAGCTGCTGGCTGAGGTCGCGCTCGGGCGCGTCGCGGGCGACGAGCGCGGTCACCTTGTCGACGAGGCCTGCGGTCGCATGGTCGAGCAGCTCCTGGCGCGCGCGGTGCAGCTTGCTGTGCTGAAGCAGCGCGTCGAGGACGCCCGCGACCTCGTCGGGGTTGCTTTGCAGCCATTCCAGCACGGCCGGCGCATTGACCTCCGGCCAGTCTCCGACGGTGCCGAACTGCCCGTGGACGTTGATGCCGAGCTCGACCTCGTCCTCGAGCTGGCTGCTGGCGAAGGCTCGTCGCAGCAGCTCCTTGTTGTACATGCGCTCGAGGATCTGGCGTCGGTCCAGGTCGAGGTAGGGAGCTGGGGGTGGATCTCCAGTGATGCGGTCCGGGCGCCCAAAGTAGTAGTCGTCGTGGGTGCGGTTTGAGCGGCACATCGTCAGAGCGACGGCGAGCGGGTCGCGGCGGCGGCCGGCCCGTCCGACGCGCTGCTGGTAGTTGAAGCGCATCGGCGGCATGTTGGACATCATCACGGCGCGCAGGCCGCCGATGTCGACGCCGGCCTCCATCGTCGTGGTGACGCTCAGCAGGTCGATCGTGTCGGTGACGGCCTGCTCGTCCTCGAGGAAGATGTCCTGGAACCGTGCTTGTCGTCGGGTCGCGTCGACGCGGTCGGTCTGCCCGGTGAGCTCCTCGCAGTGCAGTCGGAAGGGCTCGCCAGCACGGGTCGCAAGGAAGGCGTAGTAGTCGTCGTCGAGGGCCTTGGCGGGCGCCTCCACGAGCCCGGGGCGCTGGCAGCGGGTGCAGACGCCTGCGGCGGGGTGCAGGTGCTGGCGCCCGCAGTGCGGACAGGCCCATGCTCGATCTCCTGCTGGCAGGAGGTGCAGCTGCTCACGGTCGAGCAGGAACTCGGTCATGAGCGGTGCGAGCGCGGCTGTAACGGCGTCTGCGAGCACCTCGGCGTCGATCGCATGCGTGGCGGCGACGGCGTTCCAGTAGTCCTTCAGCGCTCCTGGCGCGGATGGCTGCCCCCATTTCATCCGGGAGAAGCGCTTGCGCTGGCCGAGGACGCGGACGCTCGCGAGCACGGCTTTGGCGAACGCCGCCTCATCGATGCCGCTGGGGGTGCGCAGGACGCGCGTCGGGCTCAGCGCCACGTACCCGAGCCCGATCGACTCCAGGTCGCGGTCGGCGCCGCTGTAGATCGCGTTGATGCACTCCTCCCCGAGCGACTCCTGGATGTCGGCCTGCAGCGCCTGGGCCTGCGCGTTGAGGTCGCGACTGGGCCTGGCGCGAGGCGCGCCCTGCCAATCGAACGCTGTCGTCCATGGGAGGCGCGGCTCCTGGCGGGGGTAGCCCTGCAGGCTCCAGTCGGGCCCGCCGGGGTTCGTGCCCTGGCGCAGCAGGCCGGCGCTCACGCGCCCGAGGACCGCGGCGAGCGGCACGTGCGCCGAGGAGAGGCGCTGCTGGGCCTCCAGCGCGTGGGCGCGTCGCTCGTCATCGTCGTCGAGTAGACCGCGATGCAGGTCGGAGAGGAGCAGCGCGTCGTCGGGCCGCTTCTCGAGCAGCCGCCGGCGCGCGGCCGTCGCCTCCGGCGAGCGGTCACCGTGCTTCTCAAATGCCTCAAGCAGCGCGGCGTCCTGGGAGTGAGCGGCGTGCTCCTTCATCGCGCCGACGAGCAGCTGACGCAGGAGATCCTGGTAGTGGGACTTCTCCAGCCCAGCGGACAGCTTGGCGGCGTCCTGGCGGCTGTCGGAGAACAGGACGAGCTTTCGCGGCTCACCGAGGCGCCGCAGCAGGCCGTCGACGAGGACCTGGCTGATCTTCTCAAAGCCGGTGCCCATCGTTCGGATTGGCGAGCGCCAGCGGGCCCGATCCTCGATCGGGCGCGACATCCACTCCCAGTCGTCGCCGCAGCTTGGGCAGCGCGTCGGAAACGGCGGGATGAGCAGCAGGTCCCCTGGGTCGCGGGCGCTGGCCTGAAAGGAGAACCCGGTGCGGTCGTGGGGGCTGTTCGACAGCAGCCCGATCGATGGGTCATAGGTGCTGGAGCGAAACCCCAGGGTGAACCGGCTCTTGTCACGTGTCCAGGCCTTGGCGTCGGGCGCGAGGCGCTCCCCACCGGGCCAGTACACGATGTAGCTGGCGGCGCTTCGCTGCAGGCGCGCGCGCTCCGGCAGCCGCTCGAGCTCGGCCAGGTCGGCGAAGAGGAACCAGTTCAGGCCGTCGTCGGTCGCGCGCGCATGGCCGCCGAGCAGCGCCTCCCCGCAGGTCTGGCAGTAGAGCAGCTCGAGCACGCGCGACCCGCACTCGCAGCGGTACTGCGGCTGGGAGTACAGCCGTCCGACCGCTGGGGCGTCCCCGTCCGTCCGGTCAGCGGCACTGCACCCAGGGTCTGAGCAGGCCCAGAGGCCGGGGATGCTGCGAAAGAGCAGGTGGGCGCGCAGTCGCGGCGCCTCGTCGCTGTCGGCCTCGACGACGGTGCGTAACAGGCCGTTGAGCGCTGCGTGCGACCGGTTGAGGTCGGCGTCGCCGAACAGGCGAGTGGCGATCTCGCGCATGCCACGCGCGACCGGCTTGTCGCCGTCGCTGCATGCGCGAACGAGCGCGCCGCCGGCCTCCGTGCGCTGCAGCAGCGAGCGCGCGTCCTGCGCGCTGAGCTCCTCCGCCTCGGCGGCCTCGACGAACATTGACATGGAGGCGACGGCGTCGTCGGGGCCCGCCGGCACCGGCTGGTGTCGGCCCTCGACGATCTCGAAGCTACCGCCATCGACGGCGAAGAAGCCCTCGAGGAACTGCCTGTCGCGTGCGGCCTCCAGCGACGCGCTGGCGGCGATGAAGCGCACCTGGCTTGGGCGCTCGATGAGGCCGAGCCGGTGGAGGAACGTGCGCAGGAGGTAGGCGACCTCCGTGCCCTCGGTGCCGCGGTACATGTGCAGCTCGTCGACGACGACGGTGAAGATGTGGCTGGGATCAGACTCGATCCACTGGCGGGTGCTGTCGAAGAACACGCGATCGCGCTCTCGTTGCAGCATGACGTTGAGCATCACGTAGTTGGTGATGAGCACGTCGGGCGGGTCGCGCTGCATGTCCCAGCGCGAGCGCATCTCGGCGCCCCCTCTCTGTCAATGTAGCTTGAGTCGTTTTCAACATCAGTAATTTTTTCCCGGAAATTGTGCATAACTTGGGCGGGGAACGGGAGCTCTCAAGCGATATGACGCAGATCACGAGCAACGGGGC
>JBPCJA010000268.1:0-6739 GCA_051005755.1 Solirubrobacteraceae bacterium | reverse complement strand
CGAGCTGGTCGGAGCGCAGGTGGCTGGCGAAGCGCATGAGGTCCCAGATCGTCTCCTCGATCGCGGCCGCGCGCTCGCGTGGGAGCGCCCCCGGGATGAAGAGGACGCGCTCGCCCCGGCGCTCGGTCAGCGTGATCTCCCCGTCGCTGCACTCGACGAACGGCGTGAGGTCGGGATGGCGCAGCCCGTCGCGCAGCGTGAGCTCGGCGTCGAGGATAAAGGGGTCGTGGTCGCTCTCCATCCGGCGGACGACCATGTCGGCGTTGCGGCGCTGCGGGCGGATGAAGGCCTGCGAGTCGGGCTCGCGGCGGTCGAGGTCGGCGAGCACCTCGTCGGTCGTGTAGCCGCGCTGTGAGCAGTCGCGGTCGACCTTCCACTGGCGCCGCAGCGGCTCGGGCGGATCGAGGTAGACCCGCACGTCATAGGCCGCGCGCATCTCGTCGGTGTAGTAGCCCAGCAGGCCCTCGATGACCGTGAAGCGACTGGGCTGGAGATAGACGAGCGGCCCGAACGTCCCGTCGCCGTGCTGGTAGACGGGCTTGAGGATCGGCGCGCCCAGCCGCAGGCACTGCAGGTGCTGGGCCATGATGTCGAGGTAGTTGCAGTCGGGGTTCAGCGGCGTGATGCCGCGCTCGGCGCGCTGGCGGCGGTCGTACTTGTGGTAATCGTCGGTGCAGATGTGCGTCACCGAGCCCTCGCCGAGGACGCGCACGAGCCCGCGGCTGAGCGTCGTCTTCCCGGACGCCGAGTCCCCGACGATCCCCAGCAGGATCGGTCGAGCCATGTCGTCGGTCCCCTCGTGCGGCGTCGCCATGCGGACGGTAGACAGTAACGCCGCTCGTGGCGATCCGGTAGCCGGATCGTCCGCCGGTGAACCCGCGCGGCCGGTGCTTCAGGCGGCGCGCTGCTGCGCAGTCGCGAGCGATACGAAGACCCGCTGCCCGCGGACCTCGACGGCGTGTGCGGCGACGCCGTCGCCGGCACCGAGCGGGGCGCCCGTCGCGAGGTCGTAGCGGCGGTCGTGCAGCGGGCAGATGACGGCCCGGTCGCAGACGATCCCGTCCTCGAGCGGTCCGCCGCGGTGAGGGCAGACCGCATCCAGCGCATACCAGCCGCCGGCCGCGCGGAAGATCGCGATGCGCCGTCCGTCGAGCGTCAGCGCGCGGCCCTCGCCCAGCGGGACGTCGTCGACCCGGCAGGCGTACGTCATCGCTCGCCGCCTGCCGGCGGGCCGACGAGCGCCGGCTCGCCGGCGTCGGACCGGGGCCCGTCGAGATCCTCGAACTGGCGCGGGTGGTACGGGTCGTCGCGCTCGAGCCAGGGGTCCTTCACGGCCGCCTTGGCGATCCGCAGGCGCTCGCGCAGCGCCGCGCCCGTCTGCTCGCCGAGCACGATCTCGCGCACCTTCTCCAGGCCGATGCGCGGGATGAAGTCGTACGTGCGCTCCTTGTAGTCGGCGTTCTCGCGGTAGAACTGCAGGAACGTCGTCGCTACGCGCAGCGCCTCGGCGCGCGACTCGACGGTTGCGAGGATGTCGGCCTCGCGAACGTTGCCGCCGGCCGCGCCGCCGGCGCGCACCTGCCAGCCACCCTCGACGGCGACGCAGCCGATGTCCTTCACGGTCGCCTCGGCGCAGTTGCGCGGGCAGCCCGAGACGCCGGACTTCACCTTGTGCGGCGTGTGCAGCCCCTCCCAGAGCTTCTCCATCTCGATGCCGAGGCCGATCGAGTCACCGAGGCCGAAACGACAGAAGTCGGTGCCGACGCACGTCTTCACCGTCCGCACGGCCTTCGCGTAGGCGTGGCCGGAGGGCATGTCGAGGTCGCGCCAGATCGCCGGCAGATCCTGCTTTCTCACGCCGAGCAGGTCCAGCCGCTGGCCACCGGTGACCTTCACGAGCGGGACCTCGTACTTCTCGGCGACGTCGGCGATCCGCCGCAGCTCGGCGGGAGTGGTCACGCCGCCGTACATCCGCGGGACGACCGAGAACGTGCCGTCACGCTGGATGTTCGCGTGGACGCGATCGTTGATGAAGCGCGCGTCGCGCTCCTCGCGATGGGTGTTCGCGCAGACCTCGGAGACGAGGTAGGCGAGCGCCGGCTTGCACACGCCGCACTCGCGCCCGGTGCCGCAGGCGGCGGCCACCTCGCTGACGGACTGCATCCCGTCCTCGCGGATGTGCACGGCGAGCTGCTCGCGCGTCTGCTTTCGGCACGGGCACAGGTACGCGGGCTCGTCGCTGAGCCCGCCGGTCGCCGCCGCGACGATCTCGACGACCGCCGGCCGGCACGAACCGCAGCCGGTGCCGGCGCGGGTGACCGCCATGACCTCGCGCGGCGTCGCGCAGCCACCCTCGGTGACGGCCTCCACGAGCGCCCCCTTGCAGACGCCGTTGCAGTCGCAGATCTGCGCGGTGTCCGGGAGATCCGCCGGGCCGGCGAGCGAGGCGTCGGCGAGCGCCTGCAGCGGGTTGTCGACGAGGTCGCCCGCGCGCACGGCGGCGACGAGCGACTCCGCGCCGCGCGTGTCGCCGAGCAGGACTGTGCCCACGACGCGGCCGTCGCGGACGGTGAGCTTGCGGTAGACGCCGGTCGCGGCATCGGTGACGACCGCCTCGTACTCGCCGACCGCTTCGCCGGCGCAGACGAGGTCGATCCCGGCCACCTTGAGCTTCGCGCTCGGGACCGATCCGAGGTAGGCGGCGTCCACCGACACGAGCGTCGCGGCGGCGACGCGCGCCTGGTCGTGGATCGGCGCGACGAGCCCGTAGACGAGGCCGCGGTGCTGGGCGCACTCGCCCACGGCCAGCACGCCGGGGATGCTCGTGCGCATCGCGTCGTCGACGATGATGCCGCGGTCGCAGACGACGCCCATCGAGCGGGCGAGCGTCGTCTCGGGCCGGATGCCGATCGAGACGACGACGAGGTCGGCCGCGAGCTCGCTGCCGTCGGTGAAGCGCAGCCCGTGGGCGCGGTCGGGCCCGATGATCTGCTGCGTGTTGCGCTCGAGCTCGACGTCGATGTCGAGGCCGGCGAGCGCGGGGGCGAGCAGGGCGGAGGCGCCGGCGTCGAGCTGGCGCTCCATGAGCCGGTCGAGCAGGTGCACGACCGTCACCGCGCAGCCCTGGGCGGCGATCCCGCGCGCAGCCTCGAGGCCGAGCAGACCGCCGCCGATGACGGCCGCGCGCTCGACGCCGCCGTTGGCCGCGGCGCTGCGGATCGCGTCGCAGTCCTGCGGTCCGCGGAACGGGTGCACGCCGAGCAGGTCGATCCCGGGGATCGGCGGCATGAGCGGCTGCGAGCCGGTCGCGAGCACGAGCCGGTCGAAGGTCAGCTGCTCGACGTCGTCGAGCCCGAGGATGCCGCGCTCGGCGTCGACCCAGGTGACCGTGCGGCCGACGACCAGCGTCACGTCGTGGTCGGCGTACCACTCGGCGGGACGTAGCTGCAGCGTCTGTGGATCCTCGCCGGAGACGAGGATCTCCGACAGCCGGACGCGGTCGTAGGGAGCGCTGGCCTCGGCGCAGACGAGCGTGATCGGCACGTCCGGATCGCGATCGCGGACCGCCTCGCAGACTGCCTGGCCGGCGATCCCCCCGCCGACGATCACGATCGCGCCGCTCATCGCCTGGATCGTGGCGGATACCGGTTTCCTCCGAGTGCCGTCAGTGTTTCCAGGCGATGAACGTGCCGGATCCGGGTAGACACCACCAGGAGGCGATCACGTGGACGACGGCGCATGAGCAAGGGACTATGGGGCGCCGTCGGCGGTGGGGTGGCGTTGCTCGTCGTCGTGCTCCTGGCCATCGTGCTCGTCGTCGACGCCGCGGACGACGATCGAATCGCCGACGGGATCCGGGTGGGCACGGTCGATGTCGGCGGCCTCGACACGGCGGCGGCACGCCGGAAGGTGGCCGCTGCCCTCGCACCCTCCGTCGATCGCCCGGTCACGCTGACCTACCGCGCCCAGCGCTACGTGCTGCACCCCGCCGGCGTCGAGGCGCGGCTCGACGCCGCGGGCACGGCCGAGGCCGCGCGCCGGCGCGGGCGGGAGGGCAACCCGTTCAGCCGCGTCCTCGGCGGCGGCGGCGACGTCGACGCCACGGTCGCACCGCGGGTCTCCTACTCGCGCGCGGCGATGCGGTCCTTCGTCGGGCGGGTGGCGCGGCGCGTCGAGCGCCCGGCGCGCGACGCCGACATCGACATGCGCGACGGCAAGCTCGTGCGCCATCATGCGCGCAACGGCGTCGAGATCCGCCGCCCCGAGCTCCTCAGGGCGCTCGTCGCGCGGATGGCCCAGCCGGACCGGTCGCGCTCGCTGGAGATCCCGGTGAAGCTGATCGAGCGCCCGGACCGCACCCTCGACGACCTCGCCAGGCGATATCCGAGGGTCATCGGCATCGACCGCGACGCGAAGGTCCTGCGCCTCTACAGGCGCTTGCGCCTCGAGCGCCGCTACAAGATCGCAGTCGGCAAGCAGGGCCTGGAATCCGCTGCCGGCCGCTACAAGATCGAGGAGAAGGTCGTCGATCCGCCGTGGCACGCGCCCAACAAGGCCTGGGCGGGTGAGCTCGCCGGCAAGACGATCCCCGCAGGCGACCCGCGCAACCCGCTCGAGGCCCGCTGGATGGGCTATCACGACGGCGAGGGGATCCACGGCACGTCCGACATCGCGTCGCTTGGCGAGTCCGCGTCGCACGGCTGCATCCGGATGTCGCCGAAGGCCGTCACGGAGCTCTACCGCCAGGTCCGGGTCGGGACGCCGGTGTTCCTGCAGTAGGGCTTTTCCCCGCCTCGCTGTGTGACCGTTCGCACTCACCCCGCGAAGGCCCGCGCGTTTGATTAAGCGTGAGGCGCAGCCACTGCGCCAGCCGACCACAAGGAGAGTGAGATGGCGATCCTGGATGTGGGCAGGGCGGCAGTTGCGGAGCAGGAGGCCGTGGGGTGGACGGAGACGACCCGGCTGATGTGCGCGGCCGCGTACACCGAGCCGACGTTCGCGCAGGAGGTCGTCGAGGAGCTGGTCGAGGAGGACTACCGCGCGGTTGCGGTGCCGCCGGGTGTCGATCCGGAGCCGGTGGTCAAGCACTGCCTCGCGGCGATCCGTCGCAAGACGGTGCGCGACCGGATCCTCGCTGCGAACCTCGTCCTCGCCGTGCTGTTCTTCCTCGTGGGCGGCCTGGTGATCGGCTTCTTCGTGGCGTGGGCGACCGTCGCCTACGACCTCTGGAGCGCCACCTACGGGGTCGCCACGAAACGACTCAACCGGCACACGTTCGACCCTGCTCAAGCCCCCTCGGTGGCGAGCTCCGAGCTCGCGCGGCGCACCGAGGAGATCGTCGAGCGCCAAGGCGGCAACCTCACCGTCTACAGCGGGTTTCTCCCGTTCGTGGGCTCCGGCTTCGACCTCGGCGGATGGTCGTTCGTCATCGACCTGCGCAAGGGCAAGGAGGAGATGGGCAACCGCCTCGAGCCGGTGCCGGTCGAGGCGAAGGATCTCTACACCGGTGTGGAGAGCGCGCTTCGGGAACTCGGCATGAGCAAGCTGACGATCGAGGATGGCCTCTTCGTCAACGGCACCGACATCCGCGACGATCGTGCTCTGCTGCCGTCGCCGACCGGCCGGCCGAACAGCAGCGTGGACGATGCCGAGCTGAAGCGGTGCATGATCGCCCCGACGCACCGCGTTCGTCACTACACGTGCGTTCGAGTGACCGACTGGCGCGGCGAGCTCGTACTGTCGATGTACCTGCGCTTCGCTGTCGCGAATGACCGTCTCTTCTGCGAGGTGAGCGAGTTCCTGCTGACGCCGCTGAAGCCCGAGCTGCATCGCTGCGACGGCATCCCGCCCGATCCGGAGTTCCGGGACGTCGTGCGGCTCGCGCGGCGCGCGCTCATGGCGACGCCGGGGCTCTCGCTGCGCTCGCCGTCGGTCGTCCTGCGGCCGCTCCTGCGCCAGCGGCGGCGCGCCAAGCAGCTCAAGTGGGTCAAGCGCGACCCCTTCTTTGACTACGGCGCCCCCGTCACCGTGCTCGACCGCGTGCGCTCGTCGGACTACTCGCGCTACTTCCAGCTCCTCGACAAGGAGATGTACGTGAAGGTCCTCGAGCGCGTGATCCTCGATGCGGTCATCGATGTCCTCGATGAGCGCAACATCGACACCGGCGAGCTGGTGGAGCGCCGTTCCATGATCATCAACAACGGCCTCATGGTGGGCGGATCGCTTGAGACCGAGAACCTCGCGGTCGGTCAGGGTGCTCGGATCGCCGGCTGGTTCAACCGCTCCAAGCCTCAGACGGGCTCCGGCCCCGGTGGTGGCTCCCGCTCCGGTGGTGGCTCCCGCTCCGGTGGTGGCTCTGGCCCCGGAGGGGACACGCGCAATGCCTGATTCCGTCAACTACGGCATCAGTGCCAGGAACGTCTCGGCGCGCAACGTGGCCGTCGGGCACAACGCGCAGATCAACGTCGCCGCCGACGTGCCGGAAATCTCGGAGCAGCTCGCGGCGCTGCGCAGCGCGATCGAGTCCTTCGACGGCGATCACGAGGCGCGCGTGCAGCTCGCAGCCGCCGGCGAGGAGGTCGCCAAGGCACTCGAGGAGCCAGCCCCCGACAAGCAGCGCGTGCTGTCGCGGCTGTCGACGACCGCCTCCACCGCAGGAGCGGCGGGCGCGATCGCCAGCGCCGCGACGGCCCCCACGGGGGAGGTGCAGACGATCCTCTAATGCCAACGTCAATATCGG
>JBPCJA010000267.1:0-13737 GCA_051005755.1 Solirubrobacteraceae bacterium | reverse complement strand
CCGCGCCGCGGCGAGCGCCAGGGCGTCGCGCTCGGCGCGCAGCCTGCCGGACTCGCGATGGAGCATGCGCACCTGGTGGCGCAGCGCGGCGAGCTCGCGCGGCTCGGCGACCGGGTCGATGCGCTCGAGCTCGGCGGGACCGACCGGCGGACCCGGTCGGCGGCGCAGCAGCACGAGCCCATGCTCGCGCGGCGCGCTGCCCTCGCGCAGCTGGGCGACCTCGAACGCGCGCCCCCAGTGCTCGCGCAGCCACCATGGCGAGTGGAAGACCGTCGGGCCGCCGCGCTCCCAGTCCTGGCCGTGGTCTAGGACCGTCATGCCGATGCGGTCCTCGTCCCAGGCCTCGCCGGTCCAGACCTCGTACATCGCCCCGCCGAGGAAGGAGACGATCGCCAGCCCATCGGGCGCGAGGACGCGGTGCAGCTCGGCGAGCCAGCCGGCCCAGTGGTCGGTGAGGTGCGTGAAGACCGAGACCGACCAGACGAGGTCGAAGCGGCCGTCGGGCACGTCGAGCGGCGGCGCCTCGCCGTTTGCGAACGCGTGCAGCGGCGGCCTGAGCTCCGCGTTGATCCAGTCGATGCTGCGCTCGTCGATGTCGCAGCCCCACAGCTCGCATTCGGCGGCCTCGGCGAGGAAGTGGCGCATGACCTTGCCCGAGCCGCAGCCGAAGTCCAGCACGCGCTTGCCCGCGAACGACCAGCCGTCGCCGAGCAGGTCGAGGATCGTCGTGCGCGAGTCGCGGCCGACGGCGCGGTAGGAGGCGACGACGTCGGCGGGGTCGGGGACGCCGGCGCGGATCGCCAGCGCATGCGGCGGTAGCGGAGCAGCGCGTTCGAGGATCGCGGCGTCGTGGCTCATCGCGAGGACCTGCCTTCCGGATGCACGCTGTCCACGGTCGAGCGATGGCGCGATGTCACGCGCGCCACACTATGCGGGGTGGCGAAGATCACGCTGCACCAGGGCGACATCACGACCGACGGCGAGGCCGACGCGATCGTCAACGCGGCGAACACGAGCCTCCTCGGTGGCGGTGGGGTCGACGGCGCGATCCATCACGCCGCGGGCCCCGAGCTGCTCGAGGAGTGCCGGACGCTCGGCGGCTGCGAGACGGGCGACGCGAAGATCACCGCCGCCGGCCGGCTGCCGGCCGACCACGTCATCCACGCCGTCGGCCCCGTCTGGCGCGGCGGCGGCGACGGCGAGCCCGCGCTGCTGGCCTCCTGCTACCGCCGGGCGATCGAGCTCGCCGCCGAGCACGGCTGCCGGCGCCTCGCCTTCCCGGCGATCTCGGCGGGCGTCTACGGCTACACGCTCTCGCGAGCGGCCGAGGTCGCGATCGACGCGACGCGCGCGGCGCTCGACGACCACCCCGAGGTACAGGAGGCACGCTTCTGGCTCTTCGACGCGCGCGCCTTCGACGCCTTCGCCGCCGCGCTGGAGCGGTGACCGCCACTGCCGGCCTCGTCCTCGCGGGCGGGCGCTCGAGGCGCATGGGCGCGCCGAAGGCGTCGCTCGACTGGCACGGCTCGACGCTCGTGCGCCATGCGGTCGGGATCGTCGGGCGCGCCGTCGACGGGCCTGTCGTCGTCGTGCGGGCGCCCGGCCAACCGCTGCCCGCGCTGCCCGCAGCCGTCGAGATCGTCGAGGACGCGCACGAAGGGCGTGGACCGCTGGAGGCAATCGCCGCCGGCCTCGCCGCCGTCGGCGACCGCGCGCAGGCGGTGTACGTCTGCGGCGTCGACGCGCCGCTCCTGCACCCGGCCTTCGTGCGCCGCGTCCTGGTCCTGCTCGGGCCGGGAGCCGACGTCGCGCTCCCGCGCGCGCATGGCTTCGCGCAACCGCTCGCCGCCGCCTATCGCACGACGGTGGCGGCGCCGCTGCGGACGCTCCTGCACGAGGACGAGCCCCTGGGCACCAGCGCGCTGCTGCGCCACTGCCGCGTCACCGAGCTCGACGAGGCGGCGATCCTGGCCGACCCGGATGTCGCGGCATTCGATCCGGCGCTGGACTCGCTGCTGAACCTCAACGAGCCCGGCGAGTACGAGGCGGCCCGGGCGAGGCCGGAGCCGGCGGTCACCGTACGTCTCGACGACGGCGCAGACCCGCGCACGGTCCGCGCCGCGATCCTCGCCGCGGCCGCGTCCGCGGCCGGCCTGCCGCTCGGCGAGGGCGTCCTGGCGACGCTCAACGGTCGGCCCGTCGACGACCCGCAGGAGCCGCTGGTCACGGGTGACACCGTCGCGCTGCGGCGCGGTTCTTCGAGGTCTTCCTAATCCCTCGCAGCAGCCTTCGAAACCAGTGAAAAGAGCACGGATTTTCCGTCGACACCGTGCTAATTTCAGCCCGTCCGAGCATCTTTCGACGGGTCATCCGCGTGCCCCGCGCACCGACGAGACGAGGTCCGCCAAATGAGCGCACAGCCGACGATCGCAAGCGAGCCCGTGCAGGTCGGTGGGCCCTACTGGGAGGAGCTGTCGGTCGGAGACCTCTACGTCGAGTTCCCGGCGATGACGCTCAACGAAGGTCATGCCGCGCTGCACCAGTCGATCGTCGGCGACCGGCTGCGGCTGGCGCTCGACGCCGCGCTGTCCGAGAAGGTCACCGGCCGCCGCCTGGCACATCCGATGCTCGTCTGCGACGTGTCGATCGGGCAGTCGACGCTGCCGACCCAGCGCGTCATCGGCAACCTCTTCTACCGCCGGCTCATGCTGCGCCGGCTGCCGGCGATCGGCGACACGCTGAGGACGACGACCGAGATCGTCGCGCTCAAGCGCAACGCCGTGAAGGAGGGCCGCAAGCCGACCGGCCTGGCCGTCCTGCACATCGTCACGAAGGACCAGGAGGACCGCGCGATCCTCGACTACTGGCGCTGCGCGATGCTGCCGATCCGCGACCTCGACGCGTCCCAGCCCCACGCCGACGACCTCGACCAGTTCCCTGCCGACCTGCCGCCGGAGGCGCTTGCCGCGACGCTCGACGGCATCGACCTCGACACGTACCGCAGCGAGGTGCCCGGCGTCCACTTCGCGGACCTCGATGCGCCGATGACGTGGATCGTCGACGGCGGCGACAGCGTCACCGGGGCGACCGAGCTCGCCCGGCTGTCGCTGAACATCGCCAAGGCGCACACCGACCCGGGATCGCACCATTCGGGCAAGCGCCTCGTCTACGGCGGGCACACGATCGGCATCGCGGCCGCGCAGCTGTGCAAGACGCTGCCCAACCTCGTGACGATCATCGGCTGGCACCACTGCAACCACCTCGCCCCCGTCTTCGAGGGCGACGTGCTGCGTAGCACCGTGCACCTCGAGGAGACCGAGGCGCTGCCCGACGGCGGTGGCCTCGTCACGCTGCGCATCGAGGTGTCGGCGCAGCGGGCGGACGGCGCCCTCGATGCGGTTCTGGACTGGCGACTTGTGGGGGCGATGGCATGACTGCGCGCCATTGCTCGACCATCGCGGCTGCGAACTCGAAAGGTAGGTTCTCGCTATGAGCGGGGGAATTCTCGACGGGGTGCGCGTGATCGAGGGCTCGGCGTTCGTCGCCGCGCCGACTGCGGGCATGACGCTGGCGCAGCTCGGCGCCGACGTCATCCGCTTCGACGCCCCCGGCGGCGGGCTGGACTCCAAGCGCTGGCCGCTGTCGTCGAGCGGCGACAGCCTCTTCTGGTCGGGCCTGCAGAAGGGCAAGCGCTCGATCGAGATCGACCTGCGCTCGGAGGAGGGCCGCGAGCAGCTCTCGCAGCTCATCACGATGCCTGGCCCGGGTAACGGAATCTTCCTGACGAACTTCCCCGCGCGCGGATGGATGAGCTACGAGAAGCTCTCCGAGCGCCGCGAGGACCTCATCATGGTCGTGCTGACGGGCAACCACGACGGCTCGTCGGAGGTCGACTACACCGTCAACCCGTCGGCCGGCTTCCCCGAGGCGATGGGTCCGCGCGACTGCTCCGTGCCGACGAACAGCCTCATGCCGGCGTGGGACTCGATCATGGGCGGCCTCGCGGTCGTCGGGCTGCTCGCCGCGCTGCGCCACCGCGACGCCACCGGCGAGGGCCAGCTCGTGGAGATCGCGCTGTCGGACGTCGCCTTCGCGACCGTCGGTCACCTCGGCCGCATCGCCGAGGTGGAGCTCGAGGGCCGCGGTCAGCCCCGCGACGGCAACTACCTCTACGGCGCCTTCGGCGGCGACTTCCCGACGAAGGACGACCGCCGGGTCATGGTCGTCGCCCTCACGAGCCGCCAGTGGAAGGCGCTGAAGGAGGCGACGGGCACCGAGGAGCTGTTCTCCACCGTCGAATCCGCCACCGGGCACGACTTCCGCGGCGAGGCCGGGCGCTACAAGGGCCGCGACCTCATCCGCGAGCTGCTGACGCCGTGGTTCGCGGCGCGCACGCTCGCCGAGATCCGCGAGACGTTTACGGGCACCGGCGTCTCCTGGGGCCCGTACCAGACGTTCCAGCAGCTCGTCGAGGAGGACCCGCGCTGCTCGACGGACAACCCGATGTTCACGATGGTGGAGCACCCGGTGGGGACGTACCTCACGCCCGCGTCGCCGCTGAAGTTCGGCGTCCACGGGCGCCTGCCGGCGGTGCGCTCGCCGCGGCTGGGCGAGCACACCGAGGAGGTGCTCGCCGAGCTCGCTCCGGCAGAGGAGGAGGCGGCGACGACGTAGCTGATCGGTCCTACGAGACGGGCGAGGTTCCGTCGCCGTCGAGCAGCGCCAGCACGGACTGCCCGGCCCACACGCGCTGGCCCTCGCGGACGTTGATCTGCACGCCGGGACGGATCGGGAGCACGACGTCGACCTGCGAGCCGAGCCTGATGACGCCGATCCGCTGGCCGAGCGCGACGTCTTCGCCGACCTTGACGTAGGCCGCAATCTGGCGCACGAGTCGCGAGGCGATCTGCACGACGGCGATCTCGAGATCGCCGCGCTCGATGATGGTCGTGGCGCGCTCGTTCTCATAGACCATCTCGGGCATGCCCAGCGATCCGAAGCGGCCCGGAAAATGCTTGCGCAACTGCACCCTACCGGCGATCGGCGCGCGGTTGACATGGACGTCGAGGAAGCTCATCGCGATCCCGATGACGTAGGCGTCCCCGTTGCGCAGCGGGGTCTTCGTGAGCTCGACGAGCTCGTAATCGCGCCCCTTCTTCGTCGAGGAGGGCAGCAGCCCGCCCTCTGACCGGCGCACGTAGATGACCTCGCCGTCGGCGGGGCTGATGACGACGTCGCCCACGGCCTCGGGCACGCTGCGCTCGGGGTCGCGGTAGAAGCGGTACGCGAGGATCCCGAAGGCTGCCGCGAGCGTGAGCGCGCACACGAGGCCGGCGCGCATCACGTCCGAGGGGTCGAGCGCGGCCACGACGAGCGTCGACACCAGCGCGAGAGCCACGGTGGCAAGAGCCACGCGGCGGACGCCGAGCTCCCACTTCCAGGCGAGCGGCACAGTGATGGCAAGCGCCAGCAGGCAACCGGCGAGCGATGGGACGAGCACTCTAGAACCCCCGTTTGACAGCGAGATACGGAAGCAGCGCGAGCTCAGCGAACCCGGGCAGCGGATCGTTGCGACTGAACACGGCGTCGACGTCGGCGCGCCGCAACGAGCGCACGTACTCGCGGAAGCCCAAGTCACCGGAACGGATCTGCACGAAACCGGTCGGCAGATCGGTGAGTAGGCGCACCCAGCGCACGCCCGCCACGGCCCGCTGCGGCTGCACGGACTGTCCGAGCTGCTGGCGGAACAGCAGGTAGGGAAAGTCCACGCCGGCCGCATGCGCGATCGTGTGGTAGCCCCAGGTGCGCGCATTGAAGTCCAGCAGCTTGAACTGGCCGCTGCGCGGGTCGCGCTTGTACTCGAGCTCGACGAGGCCGTCGTAGTCGATGCGGCGCAGCAGCTTCTCCGACAGCGCCTCGACCTCGGGCTCCTCGATCGTTTCGACGTACGTGCTCGCGCGCCCGAACTCCGGCGGGTGTTGGCGGCGGCGGCGGGCGACCATCGTCGCGACCGGACGGCCCTGGGCGTACAGCGCGCCATAGGCGTACTGCTGCTCGCCATCGCCGGGGATCAGCTCCTGGACCATGACCTCGCCGGGTCCGACGATCGCCAGCGCGCGCTCGAACAGCTCGCGCAGGTCGGCCCGGTTGTCGGCGCGCCAGGCCTTGGCCTTCGTCGCGTAGAAGAAGTGCTCCTTGATCGCGGGCTTGATCGCCCACGGCGGTTCGGCGTCGATCGCCTCCAGCTCCTCGACCGTGGAGGGGCGCCAGGTCCGCGGCGCGGGCACGCCGGCCTCGCGGGCCAGCTCGTGCGTGTTGCGCTTGTCCCAGGCCCACTGGATCGCGTGCCAGGGGGCCGTGGGGACGCGGAAGAACTCGCTCAGACGGTCGCGCTGGCGCGAGAGCGCGGCCACCGTTTCGTCGCGGGTCGGATACAGCACCCAGCCGTCCCAGCCGCGCTTGCTGCCGAGCTGTAGCAGCTCGTCAACGAGGCGCTGCTCGTCGCCGAGGTCGGCGAGCCGGTCGTAGGACCGGCAATAGCGCGACAGACTCCCGATCGAGCGCTCGTCGTCGACGATGCAGACCGGCACGCCGTGACGCCCGAGGCTGCGGACGATCCCGAGGCCCTGGTAGTCGCCGCCCAGCACCACCGCGCCGACATCGGACGCCGGCGCCGGCGCGGACCGCCTGGCGCTAAGCCGCCGCGGGGCCGGCACGACCGCCGCAGGTTGGCTTCTGATCCACATCATCCACTTAACGCCCGGGCCGCAGCGTTCTTCCGCGAGCGGCGCGGCGCTCGCCTCGCTGCTCGCGGGCGAGCTCCTTGCGCAGAGCGCGGCGCGACAGCGAGCTGGCCGCTGCGCCGCCCAGTGCCCGCTCGTACGCGCTCAGCAGCGAGCGCTCCTGGTGCTCCCAGGCGAGCATCGCCTCGGCTCGCGCACGGCCCGCGATCGCCATCTCGGCCCGGCGCTCGGGATCGTCGAGCAGCTCACCGATCCCGCGGGCGAAGTCGGCCTCGTCGTTCGCCGTGGCGTAGAGGGCCGCGCCCGCAGCGCCGACCCGCGACTCCATGAGGTCGTAGGAGACGATCGGGCGCGACATCGCCATGTACTCGGAGATCTTGATCATCGACGAGACGTCGTTGAGCGGGTTCTTCGGGTCCGGTGCCAGGCAGACGTCCGAGGTGGACAGTACGCGGCTGACCGTGTCGTGCTCAACCCAGCCGGTGAACTCGACGGCGTCGGCGATGCCCAGCTGGCCGGCGAGCGCGCGCATCTCGTCGAGCACCTCGCCGTCACCCATGAAGATCGCGTGCCAGTCCTGGCGTCGCTCGTGCAGGAGCGCGAGCGCGCGGACGGCGTGGTCAACGCCGTCCTGCGGGCCCATGACGCCGACGTAGCTGAGCAGGTGCGGGCGGCCGCGCTTGAGCGCCGGATCGGGAGTCGTGGGGACGAAGCGCGTCAGGTCCGGCCCCGTTCGGACGACGAGCACGTCCTCCGGACGCCGGCGGCCGCGCGTGAGCGCGACCGTGCGATAGGAGTCGTTCACCGACAACACGACATCGGCGAGCTGGAACGGCACCCGCTCGGCGAGCAGCGTGACGCGGTGGACGAGCCCACCGGCGCGTCCGAAGCGGGTCGCGAAGAGCTCCGGCGTGAGGTCGTGGTGGTCGAAGATGAAGGATGCGCCCCGGCGGCCCAGCGACCGCATCGCGAGCAGTAGGAAGTCCGGGGGACTGCAGGCGTGGACGACGTCGAAGGGCCGCTCCTTCGCCAGCCGGCGGGCGAGCCGGCGCATGCTCCACAGCGCGGAGGCGTACTCGACAGCGTAGCCGGCGACGCCGCCCTCGGCGTGGCGGGCGCGGTAGCGGTGGATGCAGACGCCTTGCAGGCGCTCGAACGGCTCGCGGTGACGCTCTTTCCCCTGCGGACAGATGACCGAGACCTCGTAGCCGGCGCGCGTGAGCGCCAGGCACTGGTTCCAGACGTGGCGGTCCTGGGGCAGCGGCTCGTTCTGGACGAGGATGAGGACGCGGGCTCGTGACATTCCCTCACTAACGGCACCCGGCTCGCCTGGCTTGCACAGCTTTGAGCGATAGGCCGAATGCCGACCGCCACTCGATACGTTGATCGTCCGTGTACCAGGTCTCAGATGCCGCGGCCTTGCTGCGCGTTCATCGTCGGTTGCTCGGCAGGGGCTCGGCCGCGCCGCGCGTCAACCGCACCGTCGTGCTCCTCGGCCTCACCAGCCTGTTCACGGACATCGCGTCGGAGATGGTCGTCACCGTGCTGCCGCTGTACCTCGTGTACGTCGGGCAGTTCTCGCCCGTGGCGTTCGGCTTCGTGGACGGCATCCAGCGCGGCGCGGCGGCGCTCGTCGGACTTGCCAGCGGGTTCATCGGCGACCGCTGGCGCCGTCACAAGGAGGTCGCGGCGACCGGCTACGGCCTCTCGGCGATCGTCAAGCTCGGACTCGCGACGGCCGGCACGGCGCTGTCGGCGATCAGCGCGCTCGTCCTGATCGACCGCATCGGCAAGGGCATCCGCACCGCGCCGCGCGACGCGATGATCTCGCTCTCGACGCCGAAGGAGGAGCTCGGCGCAGCGTTCGGCGTGCACCGCGCGCTCGACACGACGGGGGCGATGCTCGGGCCGCTGCTGGCATTCGGAATCCTCGCGCTCGCGGCCAACGCCTACACGTCGGTGTTCGTCGTCTCCTTCTGCATCGCGCTCGTCGGCGTCGGCATCCTCGTCCTGCTCGTGCCACAGCCCAAGCGCGAGGCCGCGGCGAAGACCGAAGTCGCCGCGGGAGAGATCGAGTCTAAGCCTCGACACAAGCGTGTGTCGCTGCGCGAAGCGGTCGTCGTCGTCGGCGTGCCGCGCTTCCGCGCGCTGCTGATCGCGGCCGGCGCGCTCGCGCTCGCGACCGCGAGCGACGCGTTCGTCTTCCTCGTCCTGCAGGACAAGCTCGATCTCAGCCTCGGGCTCTTTCCGCTGCTCTTCGTCGGCATGACCGCCGTCTACATGCTGCTCGCCATGCCCGTCGGCCGCATCGCGGACCGCGTCGGCCGCGGGCGCGTGCTGCTCGGCGGCTACGCCCTGCTGCTCGGCGTCTACGGCGCGCTGCTGGCGCCGATCGACGGCACGGTGCTCGTCGCGCTCGCGCTCGCGCTGATGGGCGCGTTCTACGCCGCGACGGACGGCGTGCTTGCGGCTTTCGCCAGCGCGATCGTGCCCGAAGGCGTGCGCGGCAGCGGGCTGGCGCTGCTCAACACGACGACCGGCGTATCGAAGTTGCTCTCCTCCGTCGCCTTCGGCGCCCTCTGGACGCTGACGGACACGCGCACGGCGATCGTCGTCTTCGGCGCCGCGCTGCTCGTCGCGATGGGATTCGCGGCGCTCGTGTTCGTGCGGACGCGTGAGGATGTGGTGCATGTCTAGTGGTCGCCGGATGCAGCTGTTCGGGATGCTCGTTGCTCTCTGCCTGGCCGCCGCCACCGTGGCCGTCGTCTCGGCGGTCCGCGGCGGCGGCGCGGCCACGTCCGGGGACGCCGGGAACGTGCTCGTCGCGGCGCGCAGCGACAAGCAGCCGCGACTGCTCTTTCGCAATCTGGATCGCGGCAAGCCCCAGACGTACGGCCAGATCGCCGTCGCACGGCTGGGGACAGGCGCGGCGCGCACACTCGCACCGCTGAAGTGCGATCGCGTGTACTTCGCCGCCGGCAGTGGGCTGTGCCTCTCGCGCGGAAGCGGATTCGCGTCCGGCTACCGTGCGCGCGTGTTCGGCGCCGACCTGCGCACGCGTGCCGAGATGAAGGTGGACGGCATCCCGAGCCGCGCGCGCGTGTCGCCGGACGGCCAGCTCGGCTCCGTGACCCTGTTCGTCACCGGCCACTCGTACGCCGACCTCGCCGGCTTCTCGACCACGACGATGCTCATCGACCTGCAGCGCGGCACGAAGATCGCCAACCTCGAGGAGTTCACCGTCACGCACGAGGGCAGGAAGATCACCGCACCGGACGTCAACTACTGGGGCGTCACGTTCACGCGCGACCACGACCGCTTCTACGCGACGCTCGCCACCCGCGGAGAGATCTACCTCGTCGAGGGCTCTGTCAGCGCGCGCACGATGAAGACGATCCACCCCGGCGTCGAATGTCCGTCGCTGTCTCCGAACGAAACGCGGATCGCCTACAAGAAGCGCGTCGGCGCGGGCCACAAGCGCTGGCGGCTGTACGTCTTGGACCTCGAGACGATGCGAGAGACCCCGCTCGCGGAGACCCGCCCGGTCGACGACCAGCCCGAGTGGCTCGACGACGACCACGTGCTCTACGGGCTCGACGAGGCGATCATGGAGATGCCCGCCGACGGCACGGGCCGCCCGGTTCGCTACGCCCGGCAGGGCGACTCCCCCACGGTCGTGCGCTGGTAGGCGGATTTGGAATCAAGACAACGTGCCGAGCGGTGGTGCACCGTCGATTGGCTCCGCCGCGAGCCCAAGCGGCACAGCGCTCGAGTACAACACCGACCGCGCCACGCAAACTTACCTCCCGGTACGAACCTCGCCAATGCCGGGGAGGCAGAGATGCCCGGTTCCCGGGAGCTCATGACGCCGGCAGTCGGGTATGACCCGTTCGAGGAAGTGCGCGGATTGCAGCACGGCGGGGGCGTCGTCCGTCACATACGAGCTCCGCCGCGCCGAGGACCATCGAGCCGAACTGGGTGAGAAATCGCCGCGGCGCGTACTTCTCAGGCGTCCTCGCCGCCTGGCAAATCGGCGTCACGCCAAGCACGCTGCTCGATCCCCTTCGCCTCACCGGTGCGCCCCGCCTCGTGGTAGGCGTCGGCGAGGTGGCCGCTGGCTTTCAGCGTGATCCGGTGCTCATAACCGAGGATCCGTTCGCTGTCGGCGAGCACGCGCTCGAGGAGCTCGATCGCGTCCGTGCGTCCGGCCCGTGAGTAGGCGGCAGCAAGTTGGGCGCGGGCGCCAAGCGTGACGGGGTGCTTCGCACCCAGCAGCCGCGCGTGGTCAGCGAGCACCCGTTCCCCTAGCGCGATCCCCTCGGTCCTGCGTCCCGCCTTGAAATAGGAGTCGGCGAGGATGCTGCGGGCGCGTAGTGTGCCGGGGTGGTCCGGGCCGAGGATCCGCTCGCAGTCCGCGAGCACGCGCTCGCCGAGTTCGATCGCCTCAGCGGTACGCCCCGCCATCGCGTAGGAGATGGCGAGGATCGTGCCGGCGGTCAGCGTGTCGGGGTGCTCGGGGCCAAGGATTCGCAGACAGTCCGGGAGCACGCGCTCCCCAAGCTTGATCGCCTCCACTGTGCGCCCCGCCTCCGCGTAGTAAAGGGCAAGGGTTGCTCCGGCCTCCAGCGTTTCGGGGCGATCAAGGCCGAGGCTCCGCTCGCATTCGGAGAGCACCAGCTCCCCCAATCCAACCGCCTCCGGCGTGCGCCCCGCGTTCCAGTAGGAGAGGGCGAGGAGCGTGCCGGCGCTCACCGTGCCGGGGTGGTCCGGGCCGAGGATCCGCTCGCAGTCCGCGAGCACGCGCTCGCCGAGTTCGATCGCCTCAGCGGTACGCCCCGCCATCGCGTAGGAGGCCGCGAGGATCGTGCCGGCGGTCAGCGTGTCGGGGTGCTCTGGGCCGAGGATCCGCTCGTAGTCCGCGAGTGTGTGCTCGCCGAGCTCGACCGCCTCACCGGTACGTCCCGTCCACCGGTAGGAGTCGACGAGGAGCGCGCCGGCGCGCAGCGTGTCAGGGTGCTCGGGTCCAAGGAGTTGCTGCGCGCATGCGAGCCCTCGCGTCGCCGTGTCGACGGCGCGCGCTCGCGGATCGGCCCTGACCAGGTACTCCGAGGCGCTGTTGAGGAGCGTGAGGAGCTGCTGGCCCGCCTCGCCGGGTGTCGTGGGCGCAGCGGCGATCGCGAGCGCGTGCGGCAGCAGCCGCTCACACTGCGGCCACGTCTGCGGCTGGACGAGATCACGTGGGAACGCGCCCGCCACCGCCGCCAGCGCGTTCACGGCGGCGGTCTTGTCAGCGCGGAGGACAAGATCGTCGCGAATCGTCTTTTGCAGCAGCCGGTGGACGTTGACCACGGCGTCATCGATCTGCGTCAGGCTCAACCGTTGCAGCGCATTAAATGCGTCCAGCAGGCGCTTGCGTGCGGTGGCGCTGCTGGCATCGTCGAGCAGCACCTCAAACAGCTCCCGCGGG
The DNA here is from genome assembly GCA_051005755.1 of Solirubrobacteraceae bacterium. GTDB lineage: Bacteria > Actinomycetota > Thermoleophilia > Solirubrobacterales > Solirubrobacteraceae > CADCVQ01. The sequence goes on along the minus strand of JBPCJA010000267.1, from coordinate 1,527 downwards.
ATCGCGTCGGGCGCGAGATGGGCAGCCATCTCGAGGACCTGGCGGGCCAGTGGCGCCTCCCGTTGGGCGGCCTGGATCGACACCTGCCAGGTCGACGCGACCGTCTGCGCGTACGACGCCTCCGGATGGTCATCGAACAGCTCCGCGGCGGGCAGCACTGCCATTAGCTCGAGGTAGTCGTCAAAGCTCGTGCCGGCCGCGCAGTACGCGCCCGCATGCGACAAGGCGAGCGGCAAAAAGCCGAGCGCTCGCGCTAGCCGGGTCGCGCCGTCGCGGTCCTGCGTGCGGCCGGACGTGGCGAGCAGGTACTCGGCGGCGGTCGGCTCGTCAAAGACGTCGACCGCGAGCGCCGGGCCGAACTGCGCCATCGCACGGTCGCGCGTGGTGACGATCACCCGTCCGTTGCCGGAGCTGGGGCAGCAGTCGTCAAGCTGCTCTGGCGCGGCGACGTTGTCGAGTACCAGCAGCCAGCGCTCATCGCAGCTGCTGAGCCAGGCCACCGCGCCGGCGGCGCGCTGCGCTGGCGTCAACTGTGCGACCGCCAGCCCAAGCTCTGAGGCGAGCTCTGAAAGGTCAGCGATCCCGTCGTCCTCCGCGCGAATCCAGGCGACGACGTCGTACTCATCAGCGTGCTCGTGAACGAAGCGCGCGGCCAGCTGGCTTTTGCCGACGCCACCCAGCCCGGTGATCGCCTGCGTCACGACAGCCCGCGCAGCGACCCCCAATGCCTCGTCGATCGCATCAAGCTCAACGTCCCTACCCGCGAAGTGCGCAGCCGCCAACGGCAGCCTAAAACGCATACGCCGCCCGCGCCGACCGGCCGTTGGTTGCGCCGCCGGTGTCAGCGCCAGTTCCGCGGTCAGGACGAACGCCGTCAGGTGCTTGCGTACTGCCCGCTCGAAGTCTGCGACCGTCACATAGCGCCACCACAGCTGCTCTGTGGGCATCGCCTCACGAACGCTCAGCACCTGCTGCACCTGAACAGCCTCGGCGGTGTCCTTCGGCATGTACTTGCGCTCGCAGAAGTAGACCATCACTTGCGGGCGCCCCCGCTGCTGCCACGCCGACCGTGCCCGGCGCAGCTCGTGCTCGGTCCCCGACCGCGCCTCCGATGTCGTCGTGCCAAAGCGCTTCCAGAAGATGCCGACGACCACGTCGGCATCCTGGATACGCATCGCATCGTCGATCAACCCCTGCGGCCCCTCCAAATGCAACCCAGGGTGCGTGTCCGTCTCCCAACGCCACAACGACAGCCGGTACCCACGATCCCGCGCGACACCATGGTTGAGCTCATCAACGACCGTCTCCAGCCGATCGCGCTCGGCCTGCACGTCGCCCGGAGAGACCACCACGACACGCAACACGCGAGCTAACTCGTCGGATGCCACCATGCGCTCACCCTGAAAGGAAAATGCGCCTGCGCCTGCGCCTACGCCGCTGCCTGCTGCAGCGTGACGCTGTGCCCGAGCCGTTGGAGTTGAGCGACGAGGCGTTTGGTCTGGCGTTCGGGGTTGCGGCGAGCGAGGT
>JBPCJA010000266.1:0-4515 GCA_051005755.1 Solirubrobacteraceae bacterium | reverse complement strand
CGCAGCGGTGCCCTTGACAGGCCGCCACAGCGCAGCTACCCATCCCACCAACACCCCACCGCCCGACCCGCCCAACGCGGACTAATCGCCGGGCCGATCTGTGGCGTTAGCTCAGACACACCTCAATGTCATCAAGGACGGGCGGCTGTGATCGACCCCCCACCAGCCAACGAGCCGCTCGCGCTCGCGCGGCCCAGCGAAGCGTCCGGCGCGCTGACATTCCGCAGCGGCAGCGAGGTCGCCGGTATCGCAGAGGCGCTCTACCTACGACTGTTCGTCGGCGCCCTGGGATGCCTGCCGTTCATCTGTGGCCTGACGATCGTCGTCGCCCTCGCACGGACCAACCACGCGAACTTCGTGCGCACCACCGCGCTCGCGCTCGGCCTGGCGCTGCTCGCGTCGCTCGCGCTACGAGCGCCCGCGCGCTGTTACCGAATCATGCGCCGGTGGCCCGTGCTGTCGCTCACGCCACCGCTGTTGGCGCTCGGTGCACTGGCGGCCGATCACGTTCTCTACAGCCCGCTCAGTTACCCGGCAACCGTCTGCATCGCATTTCCCGCCTTGGTCTGCGGACGACGCTGGGCGCTTGCCGCAGCGACGCTGATCTCGGTCGGTGCGATCACCACAGCGACGATCCTCACCGGCCCCAGCGCAATCAACTCGGTCGGGCAGGGCGCGGCAGGCTACTTCGTCTGGGCTCTCGTGCTCGCAGGCCTTACGGAGCGCTTCGCACGCCTAGCCATGCAGATGCCGCCCACTACCCCGGCTCCGGTCCCCCCTGCGGCACCGATCGCGCCCGCGACAGACGTCAACGATCCCCCCAGAATCGCCCCGCCGGCGACCCCCTCCCCGCCCCCGGCACCCGCTCCTGACCCGCCGCCGGACGGCGGCCTCACTGCGCGACAGATACAGGTTGTCGCCCTGCTCGCCGATGGGCTTCGGGCCGACGACATCGCTGCACGCCTCGGGATCAGCACGTCAACGGTCTACCGCCACATCGATCGCGCCAAGACGCGAATGGGCGTCGCATCACGCAGCGAACTCGTCGCTGTCGCCATGCGCGACGGACTGCTTTCGCTATCCACGCCATGAATCGCGGCCAGCACAACCCCTACGGAGAAGCAGCACCAACTCGCGCACCAATACTCAGGTGTGCGCCAAGGGGAGTTGGTCGCATCGCGCGGGCGCGACGTCGATTGCAGCGCGCGGCGCGTCCGCATCCACGGGCGCCGCTCGTCACTCGTCCGGCTCCCACGGCCGGCTCACCGCCCAGCCCCCCTCCACCTCGATCCAAGCGCTGTACGCGCCCACGCTCCTCGAGCTACCGCGACATGGCCCGGTGGTAAGGAGGCTGTCACCAGGGGCGAAGTAGGCGGACGATCCGCCCTGGGCGTCAGACGGGGAAGTGGTCGATGACGTTGTCGTATTGGTGCTGGGCGTCGGTGAGGGCCAGGCGGCTGTAGATCTCGAGGCTGGTGCGCGATTCGTGGCCGCTGTAGGGCTGGATCAGGGCGTCATCGATGCCTTGGGTCTTGAGCCAGGTGAAGAGGAAGTGGCGGAGACGGTGGGGGGCATGCCAGCGATCACGCCCACACTCCCCGCCGTCAGTGCGCTATGCACCTGCCACATGTCCCGCACACGCCCCACGAACCGCGAAGCCCCGATGGGCCGCCGCCCGACCCACCGCGGCCGTGTCCCGACACCAAGGGTGCCTAGCTGACGGCCGCCAACACATCGTTTACCTCGGACCGCCAACACATCGTTTAGGGCTCACGACTTGGCAAATGACGGCGTGGCAGGCGTCGATCCCCAGTGTTGGCGGGCGCTGAGCCCACCTGAAGCCACCAATTGCTCAGTCGTGAGCCCTTACCGGGCTGGGTGCTGAGCCGCCATCACATCGTTTACCGAGGCTGGGTGCTGGAGTCGCCACGACATCGTTCCGTGGCGGTCTGGTCAGGGTCTCGCGCTCGGTTGATCGAGCGCGGGGAGCATGGATGGATGACGTTGAGGTCGCGCTGCGGCGTGAGGCGGCGCGCCGGTGACTGGCGGGCGAGTCGCCGGCGGCGGTCGCTGTCGATCTGGGCCGCACGCGTCAGTGGGTGGCGAAGTGGGCGGCGCGCTATGACCCTGATGATCCGGGGTGGGCGCAGGGCCGCTCGCGGGCACCCAGGCATGTCGAGCGGCGCACGCCCGAGGATGTGCGCGCGATCGTGTTGGAGGTCCGCGGGCGGCTGGAGGAGAACCCGTGGGCGCAGGTCGGCGCGCCGGCGGTCGCATGGGAGCTTGAGAAGCTCGGGGCGCCTGCGGTGCCGTTGCGTACGATCGAGCGGATCATGCAGCGCGGGCAGGCCACTGGCCGTCAGCGTCCCGGCAGGCGGGTCTCCAAGGGAATCGCGTACCCGGCGCCGGCCGCCAAGGCGCCGGGCGACGTGGTCCAAGTCGACCTCGTCGGTCCGCGCCACCTGGACGGCGGGGTGCGCTTCCACGCGCTCAACCAGATCGATGTCGCGTCTCACCGGGCCGGGATCGAGATCATCGCCGACCGCGGCGACGAGCGCGTGATCGCGGCGCTGCAGGCGCTGTGGACGCGGTTCGGGGTGCCGCGGCGCGCGCAGTTTGACAACGGCGGCCCGTTCGTTGCGCCGACCGGCGTCGGCGAGGTCGTGCGGGTGCTCGTCCACCAGGGCGTCACGCCGGTGTTCGTGCCGCCCCGCGAGCCCTTGCGCGCGATGACGCAATTCTCCTCACTTCCGACGACAAGAATTCCCCAGGCTGGTAGCGCGTAGAGACGCGTGCGGGGATCGACGGAGGCGAGCCGCGTAGCGGCGAGCTGGAGTCGATTCCCACACGCGCGTGCGCGGTTCTGTCGGGGGTCCCTTTCACGGTCATTGGTTCTTGACGCCATGACCGATGAGAAGGGACCCCTGGGGGATGCTCACAGAGGAGGACGACGTGGAGATTCACGCGCTTGCCGCGCGAGGCTGGTCTGTGTCTGCGATCAGCCGACACACAGGCCGCGATCGCAAGACGGTCCGCACGTACCTGGCTGCGCCGAGCGTGGCGCGGGCGCCGGCGCCGAGCTGCTTGGAGCCCTACCGCGCGTACATCGCGGCGCGCTTTGAAGACGATCGGCATCTGGAGGCGACGGTGCTGCATCGCGAACTCGTCGAGGCGGGCTTTGAGCGTGCGTACACGACGCTGGTCGGCGAATTGCGGCGCTTGCAGCTGCGCCCGGTATGCCTGGTCTGCGCGCACCGCCGCGGCGATCAGGTCACGACCGAGATCGACCATCCGCCCGGTGAGGAGATCCAATGGGACTGGCTGGAGCTCGCCGCGGCCGACACGCCGTGGGGCGAGCCGGCGTACGTGCTCGTCGGCGCGCTGTCGCACTCCGGGCGCTTCCGCGGCGTGTTCTGCGAGCAGATGACGTTCGGCCATCTCGCCGGCGCGATGCACGAGGTGCTCGTCGCGCTGGGCGGCACACCGCGCGTGTGGCGCACCGACCGGATGGCGACGGTCGTCTCGCCGCAGACCGGGCGGATCACGCCGGACGCCGCCGCGCTGGCCAAGCACTACGCCACGCAGATCGCCGTCTGCCCCGCCAGGCGCGCACAACGCAAGGGCGTCGTCGAGGCCGCGGTCAAGTACCTGACCAAGAGCTGGTGGCGGACGGCTGCGGTCGCGACGATCGCCGACGCGCAACGCAGCCTGGACGCGTGGAGCGCGAGGGTCGCCGATACGCGCAAGCGCCCGCTCGGGACGGTCGGCGCGATCGGCGCCGGAGAGCCGCTGCGGGCACTACCGACCCTGGCCTACCCCGCGCAGATCGTGGTTGAGCGCAAAGTCTCTCGGGCCGCGCTCGCGGCGTTTGAGGGCAACCACTACAGCGTGCCGCCAGCGCATGCCGGCAAGCTGCTGACGATCATCGCGCAGGTCTCAGAGCCAGTCCTGCAGATCGTCAGCGCGCACGGCGAGATCGTCGCCGAGCACCGCCGCATCCCCGCCGGCGCTGGCCAGACGGTCCGCAGCGCCGAACACGCAGCCTTGTTGGAGACTGCGGTGCTGGCGGCATTCACGACCAAGGACGCGTGCCGACGCAAGCCCAACCTGCCGCCCGGCGACAGCGCGCTCGCCGAGCTCGCTCGCCTTCGCGGCCTGGACCCCGGCGGCGCGCAGGTCATCTCACTCGCCGACTACGCGACGCTCGCCGAAGCGGCCGCGCGATGACCGATCACCGCTACGAAGCGCACGCCACCATCGTGCCCGGAGCATGCGAGCTCGCCGTCGGCGGGCACCTGATCGAGCTCGTCACGCTGACGCTGACCGACGCGGGCCCGGTCACGATGCCCGACGGCACAGATCATCAGCGCCCCGACGTGATCTGCCCGCTGCGCACCAGCGAAGCCAGATCGCTCGCCGGACGGCTGATCGAGCTCGCCGACCAGGCCCAGGCGACGCGATGAGCGCCGACACGCTCTATCAGCAGCTGCGCGGCCACCTGCACTACCTCAAGCT
>JBPCJA010000265.1:0-11933 GCA_051005755.1 Solirubrobacteraceae bacterium | reverse complement strand
GGCGCGGCCGACCCCGCCGAGCCCGCCCCCGGCGCGCGCCCCGCAGGCACCCGGCGGCGGCGATTCGATGCGCCGCGGCTACGCGCGCGGCCGCGCTCGCGACGAGGAGATCCGCGCACGTCTCGAGCCGCTCGCGCCGGGTGAGCGCCCTGGCGTCGTAACGCTCGCGGCCGTCGTGGCGTTCGTCTTCGCCGTCGCGAACGCCGCCGCGGCGATCACCGGCAACGACCTCTCGTCGGCGACCGGCGACCCGTCCGTGGCGACCGTGGTCACGACCGCGCTGCTCGTCGTGGCGGGCGTGGGGATGCTCGCGCGTCAGTACTGGGCCGTGCTCGGCTTCCAGACGATCCTCGGCATCCAGATCGTCTTCTTCTCCCTGTACCTCATCGGCGTGCAGACGTGGTGGGGCGCGATCGTGCCGGTCGTCGCCATCGGCCTGCTGGGCTGGCTGTTCTGGAAGCTCGTGCGGGCGATGGCCCGCCTCCAGATGCCGGCGCAGCGGCCAACAGAACCGACTCGATAGGGTCAGCGCGATGGCCGAATCCTCCTATGACTGCATCGTCATCGGCTCCGGACCTGGCGGCTACGTCGCCGCCATCCGGGCCGCACAGCTCGGCATGCGGACCGCCGTCGTCGAGTCCGACAAGATCGGCGGGCGCTGCCTGAACTACGCGTGCATCCCGGCGAAGGCCGTGCTGCGCGTCGCCGACGTCCTCGGCGAGGTCCGCGGCGCCGGCGACTTCGGCATCACCGTCGCCGAGCCGCAGGTCGACTTCGCCGCCGTCGTCGAGCGCCGCGGCAAGGTCGTCAAGACGCTCACCGGCGGCGTGGCGGGCCTCCTCAAGAAGAACGCGATCGACGTCATCGACGGCCACGGCTCGGTCACCGACGAGGGCAACGTGAAGATCGGCGGCAACTTCGACGGGCTGGAGATCGCGGCGACGACCCTCATCCTGGCGACCGGCTCGGTGAAGAAGCCGCTGCCGGGGACGCAGTTCGGCGGTCGCGTCATCGGCACCGAGGAGGCGTGGGCGCTGCAGGAGTTGCCCGCCACGCTCGCGGTCGTCGGCGCCGGCGCCTCCGGCACCGAGATCGCCTCCGCCTACGCCCGCCTGGGCAGCGACGTGACGCTCTACGAGGGACTGGACCGCGTGCTGCCGACCGAGGATGCCGACATCTCCAAGCTCGCCGACCGCGGCTTCAAGAAGCAGGGGATCACCGTCCGCACCGGCGTCTTCGTCGAGGACGTGCGTTCCGGCGACGACGGCGTGACGTTCACCGTCGCCGGCGAGCCCGCGCAGGCGGAGTGGCTCGTCATCGCAGCCGGCCGCGCACCCGACACCGAGGGACTGGGCCTCGAGGAGGCGGGCATCACGCTCACCGACGGCGGGCTCATCGCCATCGACGGGGCGCTGCGCACGTCGCTCGCAGGCGTCTACGCGATCGGTGACCTCGTTCCCGGCCCGGCGCTCGCGCACAAGGCCTCCGACGAAGGCATCATCGCCGTCGAGGACGCGGCCGGCCTCGAGACGCACCCGATCGAGTACGTCGACATCCCGCGGGCGACGTTCTGCTACCCGAACGTCGGCAGCTTCGGCCTCACCGAGCAGCAGGCGCGCGACGCGGGCCACGACGTCGTCGTGGGCAAGCTCGCCTTCGGCGCGGTGGGCGCCGGCACGGTCTACGGCGACCGCACCGGCCTCGTCAAGATCGTCGGCGACCGCACGTACGGCGAGCTGCTCGGCGGCCACATCGTCGGCACGCGCGCGACCGAGCTCATCCAGGAGCTCGTGAACGTCCGCGCGCTGGAGGGCGGCTTCGGCGAGGTCGCGCACATCGTGCACGGCCACCCGACGCTGTCGGAGGCGGTCATGGAGGCCGCCCGCGACGCCGACGGGTGGCTCATCCACGGCTGACGCGAGAAGGTGAGGCGCGCGGCGCGGCTACGGTTGAGGCGTGGAGTTCGACGCGTGCGGCCGGCCCGCCTTCTACTTCGACCTCGTCAGCCCTGAGGCGTACCTCGTCGCGGAGCGCGTCATCTCGCTGCTGCCGGCCGCCGAGTGGATCCCGGTCGCGGCGTCGCGGCTCCCGGGCGCCGACACGCTCGAGGGCTTCCGCTGCGCGAACGACCGCGCGGCGTTCTTGGATCGCATCGAGCGCGCCGCCGCCCGTCGCGGCCTGCAGCCGATCCGCTGGCCGGACCCGTTCCCGTCCGACACCGCGTTCGCGATGCGCGCCGCGACCTACGCCCATCAGATCGGGCGGGCGGTCGCGTTCTCCCTCGCCGCCTTCCGCCAGGCGTTCGCCGCCGGCCGCAACCTCGGGACGCCCGACAACGTGCTCATCGCCGCCGCTGCCTGCGAGATGCACCCACGAGCCGTCCTGAAGGGCGCGGCGCTGCGCTCGGTCGCCGCTGCGCTCGAGGACGCCACCGCGCTCGCGGAGCGCCGCGGCGTCCATGACGTGCCGGCGCTGTGGCTGCCCGACGGCGACCGCGCCGACGGGGGTCCCCCCGAGGACGACCGCCGTCGGGGGCGCGTGTTCCACGGCGAGGACGCGTTCGACGGCGTCGCGCGCGCCCTGACGCATTAGCCGCGCCTCCGTGGAGCGCAGCGCACCGCCACCCCTGGCCAGCTACTTTTCGGGGTATGAGCGCGCGTCATTGCTCGACAGCGGCCGGCGGCATCTTGCGACGTCTGTGCTCGCGATGAGGGCCAACCGCAGCTACCGGCTCCTGCACACGCGCTTCAGCCGCCGACCCGCGCGCTTGGACCGATCGCGGATCGACCATCTCGAGGTCGTCGAGGTGGCGTCCGGCGAGGTCGTGCTCTTCTGGGACCTGCCGGCACCCGACGCCGCCCGCCGCGCCCGCCGCCTGCGCGAGGACCTCGCCGGCCTCGACGAGGCGACGTTTCTCGACCGCTGGGGTGACGCCTGAGGAGGTGCGCCGGCGGCGCCGGCGCCCGCCGATGGCGACGTCTTCAGCCCTGACTCGAAGAACTCGCCAATCGACGACGGGGACGTGACCCGAGGAGGTGCTCGGTCGGCAGCACGCGAAGCGAGCGTATCCGCTACAGCGCCTCGAGCACCTCGCGTGCCGCGCGCTCGCCCGAGCGCACCGCGCCGTCCATGTAGCCGTTCCAGTACGTCGACGTCTCCGTGCCCGCCCAGTGGATCCGGCCGACCGGCTCGCGCAGTGCGGCGCCGTACGTCGTCAGCACGCCGGGCGGCGCGACGGCCACCGGACAGCCGCGCGAGTAGGGCTCCGACGCCCAGTCGGCCTCGAGGTAGTCGATCGGCTCCAGCGCCCGCGGACCGAAGGAGCGCGCGAGGCTCGCAAGCGCGGTGCGCCGGCGCTCCTGCGCGGACAGCCGGGTGAAGCGGCGCGCCTCGTCGCCGCCCACGAAGCCCAGCAGCACGCCCGGGCTGCCCGATCGCGGCGAGCTGTCGAACGTGACGTTGCATGACCCGACGTCGGAGATCGACATCCCGTTGAGCCCGTCGGCGCGCCAGAACGGGCGCTCGTAGACCGCCTGGATCTTGACGAGGTGACCCTGCGGCAGGCGCTGCGTCAGGCCGTCGCGCAGCTCCGGCAGCGCGGGCTCGTACTGGATGCGACCGGCGAGCGCCGGCGGCAGCGCGACGATGACGCGGCGCGCGCGGTTGACGTAGCGGTCGGAGACGACGTCGACGAAGTCGCGTCCCGCGACGATCCGCCGCACGGGCGAGCTGCGCACGACCCGCCGCCCGAGCCCCAGTGCGAGCCGCTCGGCGATCTGCTGGGTGCCCCCCGCGATGCGGTCCTGCTGGGCGCCGTTGCGGGTGTTGAAGTTGCGCTCGAAGGTGCCCGGAGTTCGCTCGTCGCCCGAAGCCGCGATGTAGAAGAGCGCGAAGAGCAGCGAGATCTCGCGCGGGTCGGCGCCGAAGATCGGGCGGGCCGACGCGGTCACGAGGTCCATGAAGCGCTTGCCGCCGGTCGAGTTGCGCCGCAGCCAGCTCTCGAGCGACTGCCCGTCGAGCTGGGCCGCCCCCGGGGCGGTGTGCGGCGCGTCGACCGGCACCTTCCGCGCCATCGCGTCGAGCCTCGGGATGACGAGCAGCAGGTCGACGAGCAGCAACGGATCCGGTGGTGCCGTGCCGGTGAGGCCGGTGTCGGCGTACGTCGTGCGCCGCCCGCCGGCGTAGTAGACGTTGCGGCCCTCGTTCGGGCTCGGAAACGTCTCGATCCCGAACTCGTCGACGAGCGCGCGGATGCGGTTCTGCGTCGGGCCGATGAACTCGGCGCCGAGGTCGACGACCTCGCCGCCGGCGATCGGGCGGTCGAACATCCGCCCGCCGACGCGCCCGCGCGCCTCGAGCACGGCGACCGCGCGACCGGCGCGCGCGACCTCCCGGGCGGCGACGAGCCCCGCCAGGCCCGCCCCCACGACGACGACCTCCTCGCGGCGGCGCACCCGCCGGCGCGAACGCGCCGGCGCACCGGACGGCCCGCCCTCCGCCGCCGGAGCGGCGGCCGCCGCAGCCGCCGCCGCGACCGCCGCGACGAAGCGCCGACGGCTCATACGCCCATCGCTCATCGCGTCACCCTCACGCCGCGGGGCAGGCTCTGTCAACCGCGGACCGCGGCAGGCTACGCTAGACGCCCAAATGGCAGAGCACGTCGCCCACACCACCGAGCAGGCCGGCCTTCCGGAGCCGGAGGTTGCGCGTGAGTGGCTGGAGACGATGACGCTCATCCGACGCTTCGAGGAGCGCGCCGGGGAGATGTACGCCAAGGCGAAGGTCGGCGGCTTTCTGCACCTCGCGATCGGCGAGGAGGCCACGATCGTCGGCTCCACGCGCGCGCTGCGAGACCAGGACTACCTCATCTCGACGTACCGTTCGCACGGCCACACGCTCGCTCGCGGCAGCGATCCGAACGCCGTCATGGCCGAGCTCTTCGGCCGCGTCGACGGTCTGTGCAAGGGCCGCGGCGGGTCGATGCACATGTTCGACCTCGCCAACCGCTTCATGGGCGGCTACGGGATCGTCGGCGGCAACCTCCCGCTCGCCGCCGGCTTCGCGCTGGCCTCCGACTACCTCGGCCGCGACGAGGTGACCCTCTGCCAGTTCGGCGACGGCGCGTCCAACCAGGGCACGTTCGGAGAGACGATGAACCTCGCGGCGCTGTGGAGGCTGCCGGTCGTCTTCATGGTCACGAACAACCAGTTCGGGATGGGCACCGCGCTCGAGCGCCACTCCGCCGTCACGGACCTCATGCGCAAGGGCGAGGGCTTCGGTGTCCCGGGCATGCGCTGCGACGGGATGGATGTCATGGACACCTATCGCGTCACGAGCGACGCGCTGGCGATCGCCCGCGACGAGCGCCGGCCGGTGCTCGTCGAGGCGGTGACGTACCGCTTCCGCGGCCACTCGATGGCCGATCCCGAGGAGTACCGCACGAAGGAGCAGGTCGACGAGTGGCGCCAGCGCGACCCGGTCGTCGTCTTCGGCGACGAGCTCGTCGCGGCCGGCATCCTCGACGGCGACGCGCGCGAGCGCCTGGACCGCGCTGCGATCGAGCGCATCGACGCAGCGGTCGCCTTCGCGGACGCCTCGCCCCACCCCGCGCCCAACGCGCTCTACGACGACATCTACGTCCTCGGCGACCAGGTGCGCGGCTGGTACTCGGTCGACGAGCGCACGCCGACGCCCCACCGCGGCGAGGACGAGCGCGCGATGGACAGCGCCGACCTGCCGCACTCCGATCAGGGGGAGACGGTGACCAAGCCGACCGACGCCGCCCAGCGGGACGCCGACTGATGGCCGTCATGCGCTACCGCGACGCCCTCAACGCGGCGCTGTGCGAGGAGATGGAGCGCGACTCCGACGTCATGCTCATGGGCGAGGACATCGGCGTGTTCAACGGCGCCTTCAAGGTCACGGCGGGCCTGCTCGAGGAGTTCGGCGAGAAGCGCGTGCGCGACACCCCGATCTCCGAGAACACGATCGTCGGCATGGGCGTCGGCGCAGCGATGACCGGTCTGCGCCCGGTCGTCGAGCTCATGACGATCAACTTCTCCCTGCTGGCGATGGACCAGATCGTCAACCACGCCGCATCGATCCGCTACATGTTCGGCGGCCAGGTGAAGGTGCCGCTCGTCGTGCGCATGCCGCAGGGCGCCGGCCACCAGCTCGGGCCGACGCACTCGCACTCCTGGGAGGCGCTCTTCCTCCACGTTCCGGGTCTGCTCGTCGCGACGCCGACGACCGCGTCCGACGCGAAGGGGCTGCTGAAGTCCGCGATCCGCGACGACAACCCCGTCATCTTCATCGAGCACGAGTACCTCTACGGCCAGCGCGGCGAGGTGCCCGACGACGAGGACCACACCGTGCGCTTCGGCGAGGCCGCGATCCGCCGCGAGGGCTCGGACGTGACGATCGTCGGCATCTCGCGGATGGCGCTGACGGCGGCGCGCGCCGCGAAGACGCTCAGCGAGGAGCACGGCACCGAGGCCGAGGTCATCGATCCGCGAACGCTGCGCCCGCTCGACCTCGACACGATCCTCGAATCCGTGCGCAAGACCAACCGCTGCGTCATCGTCGAGGAGGGCTGGCCGCACGGCGGTGTCGGCGCGAACCTCGCCGCGCTCATCCAGGAGCAGGCCTTCGACGACCTCGACGCGCCCGTCCAGCGCGTCACCGGCGCCGACGTCCCGATGCCCTACTCCAAGCCACTCGAGCAGATCGCCTTTCCGCACGAGCAGCAGATCGCCGACGCCGTGCTGGCGGCGATCGGGGACCGCTGATGTCCGAGATCGTCATGCCCCGTCTCTCGGACTCGATGGAGGAGGGCACGATCCTCAAGTGGCTGAAGGCCGACGGCGACGAGATCAGCCGCGGAGACCCGCTCGCGGAGATCGAGACCGACAAGGCCACGCTGACGTACGAGGCCGACGCCGGCGGCGTGCTGACGATCGTCGCCGCCGCCGGTGAGACGCTGCCGATCGGCAGCGTCATCGCGCGGCTCGACGCAGGAGCGAACGGCGCCTCCGCGACGTCCGCGCCGGCACGAGCGCCCGAGCCCGAGGCCAAGCCCGTGCCCGAGGCCAAGCCCGTGCCCGAGGCCACGCCCGTGCCCGAGGCCACGCCCGTGCCAGAGGCCAAGCCCGCCGCACGCCAGCCGCCGCCGCAGCCCGCCCGGGCCGCTTCGGGTCGCGTGAAGGCCTCGCCGCTGGCGCGCCGGATCGCCCGCGAGCAGGGCGTCGATCTGCAGGCCGTCAGCGGCAGCGGCCCCGGGGGGCGGATCGTCAAGGCTGACGTCGAACGTGCCGCGCAGGCGCCCGCCGCGCCACCGCCACCGCCGGCCCCCGAGCCCGAGCCCACGGCGCCGGCCGCGCCCACGCCCGCACCGCAGCAGCACACCCCCGCACCAGCCCCCGCGGAGACGAGCACGGCCAAGGGCGACATCACGCTCCAGGAGCTGACCCGCACGCAGCAGCTCATCGCGCGGCGGATGGCCGAGTCGAAGGCGACGGTGCCCGAGTTCACGCTGCGCAGCGACGTCGACATGGAGGCCTGCGTGCAGCTGCGTGCCGACCTGAAGGCGCTCGGCGGCGAGGTCCCCTCCTACAACGACATGGTCGTCAAGGCGAGCGCCCTCGCGCTGCGCGAGTACCCGCGCGCGAACGGCAGTTACCGCGACGGCCGCTTCGAGCTCCACAGCCGCGTGAACGTCGGCGTCGCCGTCGCAGCTCCCGGCGCCCTCGTCGTGCCGACCGTCTTCGACGCCGACCGCAAGTCCCTGCGCGAGATCGCCCGCGAGACGCGCGCCCTCGCCGAGCACGTCCGGGCCGGCACGGTGACGCCGCCGCAGCTCAGCGGCGGGACGTTCACGGTGTCGAACCTCGGCATGTACGGCGTGACGGACTTCACCGCCGTCATCAACCCGCCGCAGGCCGCGATCCTCGCCGTCGGAGCGCTCGCGCCGCGGCCCGTCGTCCGCGACGGCGCGCTCGTCGCCCGGCCCACGATGGGCGTCACACTCGTCTGCGACCACCGCATCCTCTACGGCGCCGACGCCGCGGAGTTCCTGGCCCGCATCCGGGCACTGCTCGAGCAGCCGCTCGCGCTCGCGTTCTGACCCGGGCACGATGCCCGGCGCCGAGCCCGTCGAGCAGGCGCCCGTGCCGCGCTGGGGCTGGGGCGTGGCACCGCCCTACCGGCGCCCTGACCGGCTACGGCAGCGCCTTGTCGAGCGTGGCGCCGAGGCCGTCCGTCGTGTGCTGCAGCACGGCGGCGACGAGGTCGACCACGTGCGCCACGGCGGAGCCGAGCGGCGGGGCGAGCGGCGTCGTGACGTCGCTGAGCCCCTTGCCTACGCTCTCCACCGTCGAGCTGAGGTCCGTGCCGACGCGCCGCACGGCGTCGCCGGTCTTCGGCTTGGGCGCCCGCGCCGCCGCCGGTGCCGGAGTCGCAGCCGGCGGGCGGACGGCAGGCGGCGTGGGGGCGGGAGCGCGACCGGCGACCGGACGGCGGACGACCGCGTCGGCGACAGGGACGGTGCGTGCCGCGGTCCGCGCGCGCACGGCTGCGGCGCGGCGCGGCCGGGATCGTGCCGGCGCCCGCAGCACGACTGGCTTGGCGGCGGGTTCGGGCTTCCCGTGCCGGGGCTGCGTCGGGACGGTTCCGGCGAAGACCAGCGCCGTCGGGGGCGCCGACTCGCCCATCCCGGCCGACCAGCCGCCGAAGGCGATGACGACGCTCACGGTGAACAGCGAGAGGGCAGCCGCGGCGACGAGCGCGACGCTGACGCCGATCGATGCAAACAGAGCGCGAGTACCTCTCATGTACGAGCCTCATCGGCAGATCGGCTCGCTACCTAAAGCCCCCCCGAGGATTCCACGATACGTTCGATTCGTGGTTGGGATCGCGTCTTACGACCGGGGGCGACGCGTCCGTATGGACGAACAGGCACAGCCAGCGCCTCGGGTCGCGTCCGGGCACGCACGTGCGGTAGAGATCCCTGTCGACTCGCAGCGTCGTGGCAGCGTCGACGTGCGCGCGCCCGAAGCTGTCGCCGTTGGCCTGCACCCAGCGCCGCACGGCGAGCGACTGCTCGGCGAACGCCGCCCGCCGCGCGACGACCTCGGGCCGGTGCGCGAGCCCGACGGCGACGAAGACGATCGCGACCAGGACGAGCGCGGCCGTGCCGGCATAGTCGTCGGCGACGACCTTCGGCAGGTCCGGGCGGCGGCGGCGCAGCGCGATGCCGCCGAGGCCGCCGAGCAGCGCCACCGCGATGATGTTCAGGCAGCCGGCGAGCAGCAGCGCCGGCACGACGTGGGTCCGCTCGCCGGCGAGCGGCAGCCAGTGCAGGAGCAGCATCTCGAGCACCGTCACGACTGCGAACGTGGGCCACAGCACAGCGCCACGCAATCGCCAGCGCAGACGCCGCAGCGCTCGTCGTCGCTCGTCTGCGCCCGCGTCCATGCCGCCCAGGGTACGTACGCGGTACCCTCGCCATAACCGGTAAGCATCTCGCGCGGAGATCCCGACGAGATGTCAAAGAGGTGAGGAGGCGATCCCTCCTCGTCCGTCCGACGAGAAAGGCGACGATGGCGACCAGCAGTACGGACCTTCCGATCGGTCCCAGGACACCCGCCCACGAGAGCCCTCCCGCGCACCTGACGGTGGACGACCGGGTCGGTCTGCTGCGCGCGATGCTCCTCATGCGCGCCATCGAGCAGCGCGCGATGAACCTCTACCGTCAGGGCAAGGTTCCCGGATCCTTCTACGACGGCTTCGGACAGGAGGCCGTGTCGGTCGGTGCGACCTGGGCGATGGCGGCCGCCGACCGCCTCTGCGTCCTGCACCGCGACCTCGGCGCCCACCTCGTGCGCGGCGTGCAGCCCGCCACGGTCCTCAGCCAGTACATGGGCCGCGAGGCCGGCGTCACGAGCGGGCGCGACGGCAACGTGCACTTCGGCGACCACCGCACCGGCTGCGTCGGCATGGTGTCGATGCTGCCCGACATGATGCTCGTCGCCGCCGGCATGGCGATGGCCTTCAAGCTGCGCGGCGAGACGCGCTGCGCGCTGACGTGGTTCGGCGACGGCTCGACCTCGCGCGGCGACTTCCACGAGGCGATGAACTGGGCTGCCGTGCAGCACCTGCCGGTGATCTTCGTCCTGGAGAACAACCAGTTCGCCTACTCGACGCCGATCGACCAGCAGTTCGCCGTCAACCCCGTGCAGCGCGCCGCGGGGTACGGCTTCCCCGGCGTGAGCGTCGACGGCAACGACGTCGAGGCGGTCTTCGAGGCGACCCACGCGGCGCGCGACCGCGCGGTCGCCGGCGGCGGCCCGACGCTCATCGAGGCCGTCACGATGCGGATGCACGGCCACGGCGCACACGACGACATGAAGTACGTGCCGAAGGCGCTCTTCGAGGAGTGGCGCAAGAAGGACCCGATCGACCGCCAGAGCGCCCGCGTCGCGCAGCTCGGCGTCGACGTCGACGCGCTGAAGGCCGACGTCCTCGCCGAGGTCGAGGCGGCGACGAAGATCGCGCTCGCCGGCTCGATGCCGGATCCCGCGACCGCGACCGACCGCCTCTTCCATCCGCGCGACGCCGAGGAGATCCTCCTCGAGGACGGACAGGCGCCGTGGAGCGGCTTCAGATGAGCGAGATGACGTACCTGCGGGCGATCTCCGACGGCCTGCGCACGGAGATGCGCGACGACCAGCGGGTCCTGCTCATGGGCGAGGACATCGGCGTCTACGGCGGCGCGTTCAAGGTCACCGACGGCTTCATCGAGGAGTTCGGCCCCGACCGTGTCATGGACACGCCGCTGGCCGAGTCCGGGATCGTCGGCACCGCCGTCGGCGCAGCGGTCGTCGGCCTGCGGCCGGTCTGTGAGATGCAGTTCGCCGACTTCGTCTCCTGCGGCTTCGACCAGATCGTCAACGTCGCCGGCAAGATGCTCTACCGGCAGGGCCTGCCCGTGAACATCACCATTCGCCTGCCCAGCGGCGGCGGCTTCTCCGGCGGCCCGTTTCACTCGCAGAACCCGGAGGCGTGGTTCATGCATTCGCCGGGCCTGAAGGTCGTCGCGCCGAGCACCCCCGAGGACGCCAAGGGCCTGATCATCGCGAGCATCCGCGATCCCAACCCGGTCATCTACATGGAGCACAAGAACCTCTACCGCCGCGTCAAGGGCGACGTGCCGGAGGGCTCCTACGAGACCCCGTTCAAGGCCCGCGTCGCGCGCGAGGGCTCAGACCTCGTCGTCATGACCTACGGCGCGATGGTCCACACCGCCCTGGAGGCGACACAGGACCTCGACGGCGCCTCGATCATGGTCCTCGACCTGCGTTCGCTCGTCCCGCTCGACGAGGCCGCGATCCTCGCCGCCGTCCGCGAGTGCTCGAAGGTCGTCATCGTCGATGAGGCCAACCAGACCTGCGCCGCCGGGGCACAGGTGGCCGCGCTCATCGCCGAGCATGCCTTCGAGGACCTCGACGGTCCGGTCGTGCGCGTCGCGTCGCCGGACGTCCCGATCCCGTTCTCACCGCCGCTGGAGGCGGCGGTGCTGCCGTCCGTCGATCGCGTGAGGGAGGCCTGCCGTCAGCTCCTCGAGTATTGATCCGGCGACCGTCGTCGACGTGACGATGCCGCAGATGGGCGTGTCCGTCGCGGAGGGGACGCTCGTCGAGTGGCGCAAGCAGCGCGGGGATTGGGTGCAGGCCGACGAGACGATCTGCGAGGTGTCGACCGACAAGATCGACACGGAGATCCCGTCGCCCGCGAGCGGTCGCCTCGTGGAGATCCTCGTCGGCGTCGGGGTGACGGTCGAGGTCGGCGTGACGCTCGCCCGGATCGCCACCGACGCGCGTCCTGGCGAGCCGCACAGCGCCGAGAACGAACCGCCGCGGCCGCGGCCGGCCGTCGCC
>JBPCJA010000264.1:0-13604 GCA_051005755.1 Solirubrobacteraceae bacterium | reverse complement strand
CGCCAGGGCCGCACGTGGACCGCGCCGGCGGGCCGCGCGCTGCTCATGTCGCTCGTGCTGCGCGAGTGGCCGGTCCTCCTGCCGCTCGCGACGGCCGTCGCCGCCGCCGACGTCGCCGGCGCGGACGCCGCGATCAAGTGGCCCAACGACGTGCTGCTGCGCGGCGGCAAGGTCGCCGGGATCCTCGTGGAGGCGCGCCCGCAGGAGGGCTGGGCGGTGCTGGGGATCGGCGTGAACGTCGCCGTCCGCGCGGCGGACCTGCCCGGCGAGTTGCGCGACCGGGCGGCGACGCTCGGGCTTGAGCCCGCCGCGATCGAACCAACGCTCGCGGCGTTGCTCGTCGCGCTCGGCGCGCGGCTCGGGGAGGAGCCGGCGGTGCTGCTGCGCGCGTTCCGCGAGCGCGACGCCCTGCTCGGGCGCGCGGTGCGCTGGCAGCGTGGGGAGGGGATCGCGGCCGGGGTCGACGATGCCGGCAGGCTGCTCGTGGACCGGCCCGACGGGACGCGCGCCGCGCTGGACGCCGGCGAGGTGCATCTCGGCGCCCCGTCTTAAGCTGAGCCAGGCTCCGCAGACGACGCTGGGCGCTCACTACCCTCAGTGGAGTGTCCCGTCGGCCACATTTCCTGCTGGCGCTCGCCGCACTCGGCGCGCTCTCGGCCGCGGCCGTGTGGCTGGCGGCGTTCGTCCTGCCGGGCGGGCGCGAGCTCGACGCCGCGGCGCTGCAAGCCTTCAGCGGCGTCGCGCGCGCCCCGCTGACGCCCTCGATCCACGGCATCGCCGTGCTCGCGAACCCACTGCCGTTCGCGATCGCGGGCGCGCTGCTCGTCGGGCTCGCGCTGCTGCGCCGGCGGGTGCTCATGGCGGCGCTCGTGCCGGTGATCCTCGTCGTCGCCAACGGCTGCACACAGGTGCTCAAGCCGGCGCTCGCCGACCTGCGGATCATCGACGTCGCGGGCGTCGACCGGGTCTATCCGGGCTCCTGGCCGAGCGGGCATGCGACGGCGTCGATGTCGCTCGCGCTGTGCCTCGTGCTCGTCGTCGGGCCGCGCCTGCGTCCGCTCGCGGCGCTGCTGGGCGCGGGCTACGCGATCGGCGTCGGCTACGCGCTCGTGGCGCTCGGCTGGCACCTGCCCAGCGACGTCCTCGGCGGCTACCTCGTCGCCGCGAGCTTCACGCTGCTCGGCGCCGCGGCGCTCGCGGCGCTCGAAACGCGTCGGCCGGTCCCCGCCGCGCGCCGGACCGGCCCGCCGGCGGTGGTCTTGTGGCCCGTGCTGGCGGCGTCAGTCGCCGCGCTGGTGCCGCTCGTCGCGCTCGCGCTGCTCGTCCGCAATCCGGAGCTGGCGATCGGCACGCTGCGACACGCGGAGTTGCTGCTGGCGGCATGCGGGATCGGTGTCCTCGGGCTGGCGCTGACGGCGGGGTTCGCGCTCGTGCTGCGCCGCTGAGCGTCAGGTGGGACGGCAGTCAGCGACGGTCTACGACGAGCGGCGGAGCTTGCGCCCAGGTGCCGCGGGATATCAGAGCGCGGCGAGCGCCTCGCGGAAGTCTGCGACCGCCGGCAAGTCGTAGGCGCCGAGCTGATGATCGAGGCACGAGAGCTCCCGCAGCGTCAGGTCAGACCTCGTGGTCTGCGCGATGTCCAGCGCCTTGAGGCCTTCGACGGCGGCGCGGTCGGGCTCGTTGGCGGCTGCGCAGGCCAGCGCGAGACGTGCCTGCCGCGTGCCACGGTCGCGCGTGTGATCCCGCGGCCAGAGATGAAGGGCGTCTTCGAACATGGTGATGGCCTTGTGCGGTCGCAGCCGCAGCCAGCACCGCGCCTCGTCGGCCAGGACGTACGGACGGCTTAGGACATCACGCGCCAGGTCCTGTCGCGCGGGGTCATCGGCACCGGCCGTATCCGCATCAAGGAGGGCGTAGGCGCTGGCGAGGCTGTGTTCGCAGGAGGCTGCGTCGTTGGAGAGCGCGTGCGCCTGGGCCTCGCTGAGCGCGCAGATCGCGCGGATCTGGTCGCTCGTTCCGTGGGCGCGACAAGCGGCGTCCGCAAACGCGATCGCTCGCGGCGGATCGGGCTGCATGGTGGCCCATTGGCTCTTGCTCATGAGCATCCAAGCCACCATGTCGTGATACCCGGCCTCTTGCGCGAGCCGCAGAGCGCGATCGGCCCAAGAGTCGCGACGGCTCACGTCGCCCGTGTCGTGGCTGAGCCAGCTTGCGAACCCCGACCAGCGCGACTCCACCCGAAGCAGATCGATGCGCAGTTGGCTCCGCGCGATCTGCCGGCGCTCCGCGATGAGGCTGAGCTCGTGTCGAACCGCGCCAAGCACGGCGTGCGGCCCGCACATGGTGTCGTGCCGGTCGAGCACGATCAGGAGCTTCATCCAGTGCGACACGAGGTCGGGGTCGATCTCGCGAGCTGCTGCGGGTGCGGTCGTGGCGCTGAAACCCACTGCGGCCCCGACGCCCGCGCCGAAAAGGCTCCGACGGCTGATGGGATCCACGTCTTTCCTCGCTTGACTGGACTGCTCGTGCACCCAGCGTAGCGCCCACGGCATGCCCAGACTCCGGGCGAACCCGTTGACGTCGTCGATCGTAAGCCGGCGCCGCCCCTGTTCGATCCGGCTCAGCGTCGTCTGACTTACGTGCAGCCACCCGGCAACAACCATCTGCGGCAGCGGCTGCCCATGAAACGGATGGGAGCGGTACGCGCGGATCAGCTCGCCGAGATCCCCACTGGCCAGCGCCTCGCCCATGACTTCGGCCTGCCAGAACTCGGACGGCACCTCGGGCGCCCTAGCACGCAGGCGCCTGGTCTGGCAGACGGCACAGAGCGTGCCGGCGTTGTCGCGGGCCAGCGGGTTCCCGCAACGGCAGTAACGGTTGGCAGGGGCCATGGCGCCCGATCCTATGACCGGATCGGTGCGCCTGTGAATGCGCTATGCGGTACTTGACTTGCGCTCCATCGCTTGCGCTGGCCCGCCACCTGCGTTGAGGTCGGAGCGGATTGGACGAAGACTCCGCCGCGTGGTCTTCGAGCAGCGCTACAGCTGGGGCCGTGCGTACCGCGATGGACAGCTCGTGTGCGCCCGCGTGCATCTCACCATCGGCCGTGACGGTCGGCTCGGCCTCGCACGACACGAGCGCCGCTACCTCGCCGCACGATTCGTGGAGCGCCTGCATCCCACGCTGCGCGCCGAGCTGACCGAGCTTGCCCGCCGCCGCGGCGCCGCCGCCCGACGAGCCGCCGAGCGCATGGACCCCATCGAGGTCATCTTCGACGACGGGCGCCTGGGCAGCCAGCGGATCATCGGCTGGGTCCAGCCACCGCAACTGCGCTACGGCGAGCTGCGCGAGATCGAGTTCGGCCTGCGCGAGCCCACCGCATGAGCGACGAGCATCGCCGCCTCACCGCAGACGAGATCCAGGCGCTGAAGTTCGCCGCCCACCGCCAGCTCGCCCGCTGGGCCAACAAGCCCGAGTTGCAACCACGCCAGCTCGCCCGGCGAGCCGCGCTCATACGCGCCGTACGCATCCTCGAAGACAAAGCCTTCACCGACGGCTGCGACCTGGATGTCCCCGACGAGGAGCAATAGCCAGGTGCCGACGCTCACATACTCCCTCGGTCTTCGGCCGTGACCGCTCGCTTCAGCCACTACGCCGACCTGTCGAAGCCATGCAGGCTCCTGCCACCCATTCGAACACGAGGATCGCGGAGATTACGCAGGCCACTAGCCGAGGCCAGCGATGTGCAGTTCATGCTGTTTGAGACCCTCGGCCGAGAGGCGTTCATGGCGGCCAGCGAAGTGCCCTGACCCGCAGCGATCGGCTGCTCGCCGTATGGGACGGCAAGCCGTCCGGGGGCCTGGCGGAACTGCGGACGTCGTCGCCCACGCACGCCACGTCGGCGTCCCGGTCGATGTCATCTGGCCGGCCGGCGCCCGACGACGCTAATTACCCCCGCCTCACGGTGGTCCGCGACGCAGGTCGAGCAGCGCTTCGCGAGCGACCCTGAGGGAGGCTTCGACCCCGGCCGCCAGGAGCACGTCACCCGCGCAACGGGCTGGGCCGGCCGGGCAAGTTGGTTGGTGGTGCCCGCCGTTGGAGTCGGCGTGGCGATGGTCACGGCCGGGATCGAAGCGTACGGATCACCTGCAGGCCTGCAACGTCCTGCGAAGAGCGACGGGCAGGATCTGCAACGGCCCGCGCAGCGTCGCCCCGCTCGCGGCCAGACAAGCCTGGCGTTCGCGCTGATCGTCGTGGTCCTCGTGTTCGGATTGGGCGGACTCGCCGTCAGCGCGGGAACGCGGTACGTCGTCACGCGCTCCGCGCCTGTCCCCGACGTGACCGGTCTTACCGGTATCGGCGCCACATATGTGCTCGACGATCACGGTTTTCGATGGCGAAGCGACTCCGAGCCCAGCAGCACAGTGCCGTGGGGTAAGGTGACGCGAACCGACCCACCGGCCGGGACGAACCTGCGTCTCGGCCAGCCGGTCACCTTCTACACTTCAACCGGACCTGAGGACCAGCAACCCTGAGTGAGACGCTGATCAGCGGTGGCCAGGGTCGTGCCGCTGGTATCGGGAGGGCTAGACTAGCCCGGACCGGGGACGCGGGCGCTCAGCGCGTCTCAGGCGGCCGATTCCACGCCGTCGTCGAGCGAGTCGGGCTCGGCTGCCGGGGCGTCCTCGCCGTCGGTGGGCTTCGGCTTCGCGCGGCGCGACGGGGTGCGACGGCGCTTGGGTGGGGCGGGATCCTCGGCGCCGGCGGGCTTCGTCGCGCCGCGCGCCGCCGCCAGCGCCGCAGCGGCGCCGGCGATCGCCTCGACGGCTTCGGCGTCGTCGACGGGCGCTTGCGCAGGGCCGTCGGGTGCCGGTGCCTTGCGCGCCCGCGAACGCCGCGCCGGCTTCGGCGGGGCCTGCGCCTCAACGTCATCGGCCGGCGCCTCGGACACCGGGGCCTTACGCACCCGCGAACGGCGCGCCGGCTTCGGCGGGGCCTGCGCCTCAACGTCATCGGCCGGCGCCTCGGACACCGGGGCCTTGCGGGCTCGCGAGCGGCGCGCCGGCTTCGGCGGGGCGTCGGGCTCGGGTTCGGGCTCGCTCGCGGCCTGGACCTCGACCGTGGCCTCGGCCTTCTCGGCAACCTTGGCGGTCGTATCCGCCACGCGCCCGTTGCGTGAGCGCGAGCGCGAGCGGCGTCGGGACGGCTTCGGCGCGGCCTGCCCGCCGGCGTCGCCGGGCTCTCCGGCAGCCGTCGTCAGGGCGGCGACCTCCTGGCCCGGCGTCACCACGGCGTCCGCGCCGTCGCCGGCACCCTTCTTGCGCCGCCGGCGGCTGCCGCGCCGGCCGCGGCTCTTGGGGAAGTTGCGCAGCAGCTCGCGCGACAGGGCGCTCGGCTTGCGCGCGAGGCGCGTGCGGGCGCCACGGAGGATCTCCTCGCCCTCGGGGGTGTGCGCGATCGCGGCCGCCAGCAGCGCGGCCGACAGCCGGCGGTCCTGCTTGCGAGCCGCGTGCACGAGCCGGCGCGCGTTGCGGGCGTGGGCGGCGCCGCTGGAGTTCACGAGCAGGCCGAGCAGGCGCTTGGTCTCCGGCCAGCGCTGCACCGCGTACTCCTCGTGGACCTCGCGGGTGTAGGAGGCCAGCCGCCAGATCCAGGCGTTGGCCTGGTCGCGGCGACCGATGCGCTTCTCCGCGAGCGCCAGGAGCATGACCTTCGTGCCCTCGCGCCGCTCGTCGCGCGTCCACGTGCCGATGACGTCGATCGCCGTGTCGAAGGCCTCGCCGTCACGCGAGGTGGCGATCTCCTGCAGCGCGCGGATGCGCAGCTGCGGGTTCTTGTTGCGCTGCACCGCGGTCAGGAGGAACGCGCGCTTGAACTCGCCGGTGCGGTCGAAGTGCAGCATCGCCCGCGCGCGGCGCCAGCCGCTCGGTGCGACGCGCGCCCCGGCGAGCGCGGCCCACTGGATCTGCTCGCCGTAGGGCAGGTGCTCGACGGCGATGCGCCACAGCTCGCGCTCGAAGACCTCGATCCGCCGGTCCTCGTCGCTCGTCACCGGCAGCACGCGGCGCTCGACGCGCACGCGCCTGCCGCGGCCGCGGCGCACGGGCCCGACGACGATCGCGCCGCCGCGGTAGACGTCGCGGTCCAGCAGCGAGTGCAGCGTCACGACGGGGTCGTCGTTCTTCGTGTCCGGCGCGACGAAGTCCACGACGATGCCGGCCTCCTTGCCGGGGTGGCGGCGCGTCACGCGGCCGACGCGCTGCTGGTAGATGCGCTTGGAGGCCGTCGGCGCGAGGTGCATGCAGACCGTCGCACGGGGCGAGTTCCAGCCCTCGGCGAGCAGCTGCGCGTTGATGAGGACGTCGATGTCGCCGCGCTCGTAGGCGGCGAGGATCTCCGCGAGATCGCGCTTGCGCGTCTCTCCGGAGACCGCCTGCGCCTTCACGCCCTGGTCGCGGAAGGCTTCGGCGAGGTTGTACGCGTGGCGCACGCCGGCCGCGTAGACGACGCCCGGCACGCCGTTGAAGCGCGTCTTGTAGAGGTCGGCCACCGCGACGTTGAACGGCGCCTGGTCGAGCAGCTCGGCGAGCATCTCCTGGTCGAACTCGGTGTCGACCTCGCCGCGGCGCAGCGGCACCTTGGCGATCGTGCGAACGCCTGGGCCCGGCGGGATGCGCAGGCCGCGCAGCGGCGCGATGACGCCGCGGCGGGCGGCCTGGGCGAGGTCGAAGCGCGACGTCTGGGTCGGGAAGAGGTCGGTGACGTGGCGGGCGATGAGCGCGCCTGTCGCCGTCATGCCGATGAAGATCGGACCGGTCCACTCGCGGATCGCAGCGCTCGTCTTCTCGCCGAGCGCGGTATGCGCCTCGTCGCAGATGACGATCGAGTACGCCTCGGAGATGTTGCCGGCGTTGCGGACGAACCACTGGTAGGTCTCGACCGTGACCGGGCCGTTGGGCGCGTCCTGGCCGCGCAGCAGCGCGGGCGTGACGCGCTTGGCGTAGCCGCGGTCCTTCAGCTCGCCGTGGAACTGGTCGACGAGGTTGCGACGGTGGGTGAGGATGAGGATCCCGCCGGTGCGCGAGGCGTCGACGAAGCCCATCGCGGCAACGGTCTTGCCGGCGCCGGTCGCGTGCTCGAACCAGAAGCGCTTGTGGGCGTTGGGGTCGTCGGGCGCCTCGTCGAGCTGGTCCTCGTCGAGCGGGAACTCGGATGCGTTCTCCGCGTCGTCGTCGTCGGACTCGGGCTCGTCCTCGGACTCCTCGTCGTCGTCGCCGATGTCGATGTCGATGTCGAGCGGCTCGAGGTCCTCGGGATCGTCGCTTTCGTCCTCCTCGTCGTCGTCGTCATCCTCGGCGACCCCGACCGGCTCGGGCTCCTCGTACTCCTCCTCGTCGTCGTCGAGGGCGAGCACCGGTGCGGCCGACTCGACGGGCGGCGCGCCGCCGTTGCGCTGTGCCTCGGCCAGCAGCGCCGTGAGCGTGCCCGACAGCGCGTCGACCTGGTGCGGGTTCAGCGACGTGCCGTCGGCGAGCTTGGGCTCGTCGTCGGAGAGCACGCGCTCGAGGCCGAGCATGAGCGAGTAGCGCCGGCGCCACTCCGGCGAGGGGACCTTCGCCCCCGCGTCGATCTCCTGCAGCGCAGCTTCGAGCGCACGGCGGCGGGCCGTGCCGTTGCCGAGCGCGTCCTGCACCGTCTCACCGGCGTGCACGAACGCCTCGCGGGTGAACTTCTCAGCGCGTGCGATGTCCTCGGGTGGGGGAACGGACGTGGCCACGACGGCCACTGGCATGGGATCAGCCAAGATCGGCTTCCTGATCGAACGTGAGGTGGATCGCGCGCATCCATCGCGATCCAGACGCCGGGCGATGCCCGGTGGGCGGGGTGAGGCGTTCCGTCGGAGACCGGCCCTTGCCCGCGTGCCATGGAGGATAGCGAACGTCACAGATCCGGCATATAGCGATTGCCTTCTGCAACGCTGTCGCCGTGCGAAAGGCCCTGCTGACAATCGCCGCACTGGCCCTCGTGGCCGCGATCGTCGTGGGGGTCCGGCAGGCCCGCGACAGCGAGCAGGCGCCGCGGGCGCTGTCGCTCGCGGAGGTCTCCACGCCGATCGCCGGAGCGCCGCCCGAGCTCGCGGCGCTGCGCATGCGCGTAAACGACCTCGAGCCCGGCGGGGCCAAGGCCTTCGACGTCCAGCTGCAGGCGCTGCGCGGGTATCCGGTCGTCGTGAACATGTGGGCCTCGTGGTGTGATCCCTGTCGCTTCGAGCTCCCGTTCCTCCAGCGCCAGGCGGTGCGCCGCGGCGCACAGGTCGCCTTCCTGGGCATCAATGTCGGCGACGAGCGCAGCGCAGCCCGGGAGATGGCCGCGCGGTACCCGATGCCCTACCCGTCTTTCGAGGATCCGCGCGACAAGCTGCTCGGGCGCTACGGCGCCCGCGGCCTGCCCGCGACCGCGTTCTACGACGCGCGCGGCAAGCTCGCGATCCTCCACCAGGGCGTCTTCTCGAGCGAGGCCAAGCTGGCGGCGGCGATCGACCGCTACGCCCTGCGGCGATAGCGGCGCCCTGCGCGGGGTATGCGCAGCGCCGCCGATGCCCGTCATGATGCAGCGCGCCGTGTCCGAGATCCGCATCGACCCCCTGAGCGGGCTGCGCGCGATCGTCGCCGGCGATCGCGCTGCTCGGCCGGGCGGCGGCCTCACCGTCACCCCGCCCGCCCCGATCGATCCCGAGCAGGACCCGTTCGCCGAGGGCCACGAGGATCGCACGCCGCCCGAGCTCTACGCCGTGCGGCCTGGCGGGGGTGCGCCTGACACCCCGGGCTGGATCGTGCGCGTCGTGCCCAACGCCTTCCCCGCGCTGAACGACGACAGCCCCGTTCCCGAGCGCGACGCCGTCCCGGAGCTCTTCAGCGCGCTGCCGGCTCGCGGCAGCAACGAGGTCATCGTCAACGGCCCGCAGCCGGTCACGTCGCTTGCCGAGCTGCCCGTCGAACAGGTGCAGGCCGCGGTCGAGGTCTGGCGCGAGCGCATGCGCGCCCACGGCGCCGCGTATCCGCACCTCATGGTCAACGAGCGCCTCGAGGCCGGTGCCTCGCTGCCGCACACCCACGCCCAGCTCTGCGCGCTGCACTTCGTGCCGGCGGTCGTCGCGCGCGAGCGCGAGCGCTTCGGCGCCTACGCGGTGCGGACGATGGGCGGCAACCTCCTCGAGGACCTCGTCCAGGAGGAGGTGCGCCGCCGCGAGCGGGTCGTCGCGATCAACGAGGAGGCAGTGCTCATGTGCCCGTACGCCTCGCGGATGCCGTTCGCCCTCATGCTCGCTCCGCGCCGGCGCCGCGAGCGCTTCGAGGACGACGGGCCGACCGGTGCGGCGCTCCTGCACGACGGGCTGTCCCGGCTGCGCCGGCGCTTCGGGGCCAGCCCGCCGCTGAACATCTGGGTGCGTACCGCGCCGCGCGATGCCGAGCGCTTCTGCTGGCGCATCGACATCATGCCGCGGCTGACGCCGCTCGCCGGCCTCGAGCTCGGGACCGGCGTCCACCTCAACGTCGTCGCGCCCGAACAGGCGGCGGCCGAGCTGCGCGACGCCTGACGCGGCAGTGCGCGCGCCCGGGACCGCAGGACGGGTCGCACGCAGCTGTGCATACGATGGGCCCATGGCACGCATCGGACTTCTCACAGGCGGCGGCGACTGCCCGGGACTCAACCCGGTCATCCGCGCGGTCGTCCGCAAGGGCATCGACACCTACGGCCACGAGATCTTCGGCTTCCGCAAGGGGTGGAAGGGGGTGCTCGAGAACGACGCGACCGAGCTGACGCGCGAGAACACGAGCGGCATCCTGCACAAGGGCGGCACGATCCTCGGTACCTCGCGGACGAACGTCTACAAGATCGAGGACGGCGAGGCGAGGGTGCTGGCCTCCCTGAAGGAGCGCGGCATCGACGTGCTCATCCCGATCGGCGGGGACGACACGCTCGGGGTGGCGCGCAAGCTCTTCGCCGCGGGCTTTCCCACCGTCGGCGTGCCGAAGACGATCGACAACGACCTCAACGCCACGGACTTCACGTTCGGCTTCCAGACCGCCGTGCAGATCGCGACGGAAGCGGTCGACCGCCTGCACTCGACCGCCGAGTCGCACGACCGCGTCATCGTCTGCGAGGTCATGGGCCGCGACGCCGGCTGGATCGCGACGTGGGCCGGGCTCGCCGGCGGCGCCGACGTGATCCTCGTGCCCGAGCGGCCGTTCGACGTCGAGGAGGTCTGCGAGCACATCCGCCACCGCGTGGCGACGACCGGCAGGACGTTTGCGATCGTCGTGGTCGCAGAGGGCGCGACGCGGGCCGACGGCGGCGGCGCGACGACCGCCGACGAGGCGACCGACTCCTTCGGCCACGCCCGCCTCGGCGGAATCGCGTTCGAGCTCGAGAAGGAGATCGAGGCGCGCACGGGCCTCGAGAGCCGTGCGACGGTGCTGGGCCACATCCAGCGCGGCGGCTCGCCCGTGGCCTACGACCGCGTGCTCGGCACGCGCTTCGGCGTCGCGGCGATCGACGCTGCGTCCAGCGGCCAGTACGGCGTCATGACCGCGCTGCGCGGGACGAAGATCGAGCTCGTGCCGCTCGACGAGGCGCTGAAGGAACCCAAGCTGCTCGACCCGGAGCTCTACGAGACGGCACAGGTGTTCTTCGGGTAGCGAGTCGGACGCCTGACCGATGAGAGCGCTCGTCCAGCGCGTGGCACGCGCGGCCGTGTGCGTGGACGGTGAGGTCGTCTCCGAGATCGGTTCCGGGCTGCTCGTGCTGCTCGGGGTCACGCACGACGACGACGCGGCGACGGCCGACCGGCTCGCCGACAAGGTCCGCGCGCTGCGCGTGTTCCCCGACGCCGGCGGGCGGATGAACGAGCCGCTGGGAGACCGCGACGCGCTCGTCGTCAGCCAGTTCACCCTCTACGGCGACACCCGCCGGGGCAACCGCCCGTCGTACGTCGCCGCCGCGCCGGCCGAGCTCGCCGAGCCGCTCTACGAGCGCTTTCGCGCGCGCCTGGGCGCCGCCGGCGGGATCTTCGGCGCCGACATGGCCGTCGAGCTCGTCAACGACGGGCCGGTGACGCTGCTGCTCGAGGGGTAGGCGCCGACGCGCGCGTGACGGGCCGTAGACTGCCGCGCGATGCCCGTCGAGCCCCGCTTCGTCCCGCGCTTCGTCGCCGAGCCCCCGCAGGAGCCGCTGCCCTACGGGCGCTGGGCCGACACGCTGCGGCGCCACTTCCTCGGCGCGTGCGACGCGATCGATCCGGGCGACGACGAGCTCGGCGAGCCCGGGGACGTCGAGTTCTATCCCGACCGCACGTGGCACGGGCGCACGTTCGTTCCGGCGACGGCGACGACGTCGACCGGCCTCGAGCTCTTCGGCTACGTCTCCTTCCGCCCCGGCGGCGAGGATCGCGAGCCGACCGAGTTCGACGCCGCCGCCGACTTCACCGAGGACACCGCGCAGGCCAACCCTGACTGGAAGCTCGACCTCTGCGACGAGGTCATCGGACGCTGGCGCGGCGAGGCCGGCAACAGCGCCGACATGACGCTCGTCTGGGGTCGCCCGCTCGTGCCCGGCGGCGCGATCGTCACGGCCGAGCTCGCCGACCTCGCCGTCGACCAGTGCGTGCTCGTCGAGGACCGCTTCACGCTGCTGGCGGCCGACGGCTACCGCGGCGACACGCTGGACTGCAAGCTCTTCGACAAGCGCGGCTCGGAGATCGCGAAGGAGTCGCTCTACGGCGAGGACGACGAGGAGGACTAGCGGCGTGGAGCTCGAGGAGGCCATCCGCACGCGGCGCACGCACAAGGCCTACGCTCCCGACCCGATCGACCGCGAGACGCTCGAGGAGCTCTTCGAGCTCGCACGCTGGGCACCGAACCACCACCTCACCAACCCGTGGCGCTTCCGCGTGCTCGGACCGCAGGCGGTGCAGCGGCTGAAGGCCACGCTGGAGGACCCCGTCGCCGCGGCAAAGCTCGATCGCACGCCGACGCTCGTCGTCGTCTCCGCGACGCAGAGCGGCGACCCGGTCGCCGACGAGGAGGACATCCTGGCGGCAGGCAGCGCGGCCTACGTCGTCCTGCTGGCCGCGCATGGCCGGGGCCTGGGGGGCTACTGGCGCACGCCCCCGATCCTGCGCACGCCGACCGGGCGCGCCGCGGTGCAGGTGCCCGAGGACGAGCGCGTGCTCGGGCTGCTGCACCTCGGCCGCCCACGCCAGGAGCCGCGCGTGCCCGAGCGCGCGCCGGTGCAGGACGTCGCCACGTACCTCGACTGAGCTCAGGGCCCGTCCATAGGGGTGGAGACCTCGACGAACGGGTCCTGCGTCGCGAGCGGCGGCGATGTGCGTGGGGTGCTGCTCAGCCCCCGTTGTGTTCGCGGGCGATGTACTCCTCGAGCAGCATGGGGATCTCGCGGGTGCGTTCGGCGACGTCGAGCAGGTCCTGCATGGTCGCTTCCTCCTCGACCTGTTCCTCGAGGAACCATTCGATGAACTGCTCGCTCTGGTAGTCCTTGGTCTCGCGCGCGATCCCGAAGAGCTCGCTGATGTGCACGGTGACCTTGCTCTCCTGTTCGACCGCCAGCTTGATCGGATCGATCGGGCTTTCGAAGTGGTTGGCCGGCGCGTCGATCGTTCCCAGCTCGACCTTGCAGTTGGTGTCCAGCAGGTACTTGACCATCTTCATGGCGTGGCCGCGCTCCTCCTCGGCCTGCTCGTAGAAGAACTGCGCCAGGCGCGGGAACGTCTGGTCCTCGTAGTGCGTGCCGATCGAGACGTACTGATGGGCAGCGGCGAACTCCCTCCCCACCTGCTCGTCGCTCGTTGAGAGCAGCGGCAAATCGCTCTGATGGCATGGCAACCTCCATTTCTCAGTCGTGGACGTCGTGCGATAGGACTCTGCGAGTTCTTCGCTACCCACGCACACCGCGTTGGCCAACCCTAATCAGGCAGCCCTAATGTGGCGTGTTAGGCTCCTCCGCCACATCGTGGCCAAGACGCCGAAGAAGACCTGCTGCAGGTCCGCACCCCGGTGCGCGAGCTGCCCCGTGCTCGCCGCCCGCGCACGCGCGCGATCGGCCCACAGCGCATCCCTGTTTGACGAGATCTACCGCGCGAGGACCGCTGCGCTGCCCGACTCGGTGACCGACGCGCTCATCTCCCTCGCGCTCGCACGCCGCCCGCGACACCCCGCGGCGCCCACCGCCTGAACGTCATTCTCGCCGTCAGACGGCGTCGGCCGTCGTGCGCTCAGCGCTCTGCGGGCACGGCGGGGGGCGATCGGCATCCGAGACGCGCAGCGGACAGGTCAGGCAGGTGGTCGCGGCGGCCGTGCGCCACCACAGGCAGCATCCGTGCCGGAGGTGGACGGGCCGGTCGCCGATCTCGGTGTAGCGCGGGGGATGCTGGAGGGGCGCGCAGGCAAGGGTTCGTGACGCGGTGACGTGCGCCGCGGCGATCCGGTCCGAGGCAAGGCCGGCGTCCAGCCGCGCGGACGCGGTGCGGTTGGCGAAGGTGCGCCACAGGGATCGTCCGGAACGGCCGGAAGCAGCATTGGGGGTCT
>JBPCJA010000263.1:0-11755 GCA_051005755.1 Solirubrobacteraceae bacterium | reverse complement strand
CGGTGACAGCGGGGGGGCGGGCGACGGCGTCGAGGTCGTGCTCGACGGCGCCCACAACCCGGGGGGAATCGAGGCGCTCGCCGCCTCGCTGCCGGACTTCCTGGCCAGGCGGCCGCTCGTCGCGGTGCTGTCGGTGCTCGATGACAAGGACGCCGCGGCGATGCTGAGCACGCTGCTGCCCTTGTGCGCGGGCGTGGTGTTCACCGCGAACCACAATCCGCGGGCACTCTCACCCGCGACGCTCGCCTCGCTGGCCGGGCAGATCGGCGCTCCGGGGCTCACCCGCGTCGAGGCCGACCCGCATCGCGCGCTCGTGCTCGCCCGCCGGCTCGCGAAGGAACTCTCCCCCGCGCCCGCCGGGCCTGGGCCGGGGGGCGCCGGCGGCGGCGCCGGGGGTGTGGTGCTCGCCACAGGCTCGATCTACCTCATCGCCGACCTCGTGCGCCCGGCCGGCGCCGCTCCGGGATCGACGCTGTGAACCGCGAGGGACCGTCGGCGCTGAAGCTGATCGGCGCGGTCGCGCTGCTCGTGGCGGTCACGATCCTGTTCTGGTTCGGGGTCGGCTACGGCCTCGGGCGCCTGTTTCTCTGACGCGCCGTACCACAGCATCCTCCGCGACGGATAAGCTCCCCCGATGCTGGTTGCCGTGTTTGGCATCAACAGCGATGGGCTGAACCTTGCGGTCAACATGCTCATCCTGTTCCTGGTCGTCATCTACCTGGCGCTCGTGTACTGGACGTACATGGACGCGATCAGGCGGATCGAGGACCCGATGCTCGTCATCTGCGCGACGGTGGCGTCGCTGTTTCCGTTCGTGGGAACGATCCTGTACGTGATCGTGCGGCCGCCCGAGTATCTCGAGGACGTTCGCGAGCGTGAGCTGGAGATGCAGGCCGCCGAGGCGCGCCTGCACGAGCTCAACTACATGCTCTGCCCGCACTGCGACTATGAGGTCAAGGAGGACTTCCTGCGCTGCCCCAACTGCGCGCGCAAGCTGCGCGACCCGTGCGCCAGCTGCGCCCGCCCGCTGGACCCAACCTGGAAGCTCTGCCCGTATTGCGAGGCCGAGCTCGGCGACGCCTCACGCCAGCCGCGGCTGCGCTCGCAAGCCTGACCCCCCGAATCCTTTAGGAGAACTCACCGATGGACCGGACCCTGATCCTGGTCAAGCCAGACGCGTTCGCGCGGCGCCTGACCGGCGAGATCATCGCCCGCTTCGAACGCAAGGGCCTGCAGCTCACCGCGTTGAAGCTCATGCAGCTCGACGAGACGACGGCCCAGCGTCACTACGCCGAGCACGAGGGCAAGCCGTTCTTCGAACCGCTCGTCGCCTTCATCACCTCGGGCCCGCTCGTGGCGATGATCCTCGAAGGCCCCAACGCGATCGAGGCCGCGCGCCAGCTGATCGGCACGACGAACGGTATCGAGGCCGCGCCCGGTTCGATCCGCGGCGACTACGCCCTTGAGGTGCGCCGCAACCTCGTCCACGGATCGGACTCTCGCGAGTCCGCCGAGCGCGAGATCGCGATCTACTTCCCCGACGCCTAGCCCGCTCGTTTCCGGCGAGATCCCGGACCTTTCTCGTCCTCGTGGTCCTCATGCTGGTGGGCACCGCGCCCGCGGCCAACGCCGCCCTCGCCATTGATCGTACGCTGCCGCCGGGGAACGTCGGCACCGACTACGCGAACTTCGTCACCGCGCAGGGCGGAAACGGCACGCCCTACCGCTGGTCGATCTGGCGGGCCAGTCTGCTCCTCGTCCGGTGGCGCACCCACGGCAGGCTGTCGCTGTGACCCGCTGACCGAGCTACCGTTCCAGCTCGTGAAGACGTTGGAGGAGACCACCTACGACACTGGCCGTCACGCCCCTTGCAGATCAGGAAGCGCTCGTGAGCGCCATCCGCACTGACGCGATGGCACCGCAGCCGCTCCCGCCGGACCAGATCAAGCCGCCCTCCTCGTCCGGCGTTGCCGTCGCAACCTCGTGTGGTTCGCCGCCACTACGCTTACCGGCGGACCGATGCCGCGCGAGAACGATTCATCAGTTGACGCGCGCGTAGTTCGCTTCCGGCCCCTGATCCTGGCCAGCCGCTCGCCGCAGCGGCGCGCGATCCTCGAGCAGTTGGGGATCGCCTTCGAGGTGGAGCATGTCGACGTCGAGGAGCTGGCCGCCGGCGACCCGATCGAGGTCGCTTGCGAAAACGCGCTGCGCAAGGCGCGGGCCGGCGCCGAGAAGCGGCCGGGGGAGACGATTCTGGGCGTCGATACCGTCGTCGCGCTGGACGGCGAGATCTTCGGAAAACCGCCCGACACCGAGGCCGCGATAACGACGCTGAAACGCCTCTCGGGACGCACCCACGAGGTCATCAGCGGGCTCGCCCTCGCGAAATCGGCCAACACTCAGGTTGTGCATGAGGTAACGAAGGTGACGTTTCGAGACCTCGACGACGCGCTTGTCCGGCGTTATGTGCGGACGGGCGAATGGTCAGGAAGAGCGGGCGGTTACGCCATCCAAGGCATAGGCGCGGGGCTGGTTCGCCGCATAATGGGGGACTACCTGAACGTCGTCGGTCTGCCGGTCGGAAACTTGCTCGACCTCGACCTGACCCTTATGCTCAGGGAGAACTAGAGGGATGGGTTGGCGGCGCCCTTTGCGCCGCTAGACTCAGCGGCGGCGCCAGGCCCGCGAGCACCACTCGCCGCGGGTCGAAATCGGGTTCTCGCCACCTCTCAATGGGTTTTTTCAGCTACCTCACCGGATTCGGTGGCCGCGACATGGCTGTCGACTTGGGCACAGCGAACACCCTCGTCTACGTGCGCGGGCGCGGCATCGTTCTGAGCGAGCCGTCGGTCGTCGCGATCGACTCGCGCAGCGGCGAGGTGCACGCCGTCGGCATCGAGGCCAAGCGCATGCTCGGCCGCACGCCCGGCACGATCTCGGCGATCCGGCCGCTGAAGGACGGCGTCATCGCCGACTTCGACGTCACCGAGGAGATGCTGCGCCACTTCATCCAGAAGGTGCACCAGAATCGCTGGGCGCATCCGCGCGTCGTCGTCTGCGTCCCTTCGGGCGTCATGGGGTTCAAGAACCGGGTGTTCGGGGGGTCCGGCCTGTCGGCCGGCGCGCGCCGGGCGTACTCCATCGAGGAGCCGGGTGCGGCCGCCATCGGCGCGGGACTGCCGGTCGGGGAGCCGACCGGCTCCATGGTCGTCGATATCGGGGGCGGCACGAGCGAGGTCGCCGTGATCTCGCTCGGCGGGATCGTCGTCAGCCAGTCGATTCGCATCGGCGGCGACGAGCTCGACGAGGCGATCATCAACTACGCAAAACGGGAGTACAAGCTCCTCATCGGCCAGCAGACGGCCGAGGAGGTCAAGCTCGAGATCGGCTCGGCGCATCCGATGGCCGAGGAGGTCCAGGCCGAGATCCGCGGGCGCGACATGGTGTCGGGCCTGCCGAAGACGGTGGTGCTCACGAGCGAGGAGATCCGACAGGCGCTCGAGGAGCCGCTGTCGCAGATCATCGACGCCGTCAAGGAGACGCTCGACCGCACGCCCCCGGAGCTGTCGTCGGACATCATGGACCGCGGCATCATGCTCGCGGGGGGAGGCTCGCTGCTGCAGGGGCTCGACGAGCGCCTGCGCGAGGAGACGCAGATGCCCTGCCATCTGGCGGAGTCGCCGTTGACGTGCGTGGCCGTCGGATCGGGCCGCTCGCTCGAGGAGTTCGAGGTCATCCACCGCACCAACCGCAACTCGAAGAACCGCCGGCGGCGGTACTGACAACCGTTGGAGTCATCTTTCACGTGTACGACAAGACGGTCCGGCGACGGCGGGCGGTTCTCGGGCTGCTCGTCGCCTGCTCTTTGATCTTGCTGACCGCCTATTACGGTGAATCCGCTGGCGGCGCGCTGCACGGCGTCCAGCGCGGCACGAGCGAGATCCTCAACCCGGTGCAGGAGGGCGCGTCGCGCGCGCTCAAGCCGGTACGCGATCTCTTCGGCTGGTTCGGCGACACGTTCGCGGCGAAGGGGCAGGTCAAGGAGCTGCGGGCCGAGCGCGACCGGCTGCGGTCCGAGGCGCTGCGCAACGAGAGCCTCGTGCGCGACAACAGGCGGCTGAGCGACCTCCTCGAGCTCGACGGCGCCCTGGGGCTCGGGAACCTCGCGCCGCGCACGGGGCGGGTCATCTTCCAGTCGCCGACCGTCTGGTACGCCACCATCCGCGTCGACAAGGGCTCCGACGACGGCGTGCGCGTCGGCCAGCCGGTCATCAACGAGGAGGCGCTCATCGGGCGGGTGACGGAGGTGTTCGGCGGCTCGGCGCAGGTGACGCTCATCACGGACACGACCGTGAAGGTGCCCGCGCGCGCGGGTCGGCGCGGCATCTTCGGCATCGTCGAGCCGGCGAGCGTCGGCAACCCCACCGACCTCGTCATGAAGTTCGCCCCGCCCGGCGCGCGGCTGAGCCCGGGCGACCGCGTGCTCACCCGCGGGACCGAGCCCGAGGACAGCCACGCGTCGCTGTACCCGGCGGGACTGCCGATCGGCGAGATCACGCGGATCGACAACGAGGGCACCGACACGCAGGAGATCCACCTGCGGCCGTTCGCCGACCTGCGCAGTCTCGACTTCGTCCAGATCCTCACGCAGCCGCGGGGACCGCGCTCGTGATGATGACGTTCGAGCCGCAGCTGCTCCTACGGCTCGCCGCCCTCGGCATCGGCGGCGTCATCGTGCAGACGGCGGCCATCTCGCAACTGCCGATCGCCGGCGCCAACGCCGACCTGTCGCCGCTGCTCGTCATGGCCGTCGGCCTGCTCTGCGGCTCGCTGGCGGGCGGCTGCTTCGGCTTCGGCGTGGGGCTCTTCTTCGACGTCGTCTCGCTGCAGACGCTCGGCGTCTCCTCGCTCGTGCTGCTCGGCGTCGGCTATGGCGCCGGGCGCATCCGCGAGGCGCGCGATCCCGAGGGGACGCTCGTCCCGCTCGCCGTCGGTGCGGCGGCGACGCTCACGTTCGCGTTGTGCTTCGCGCTCATGCAGTTCCTCCTCGGGGCCGACGCGCCGGTCAGCTGGGCGCTCGTGCGCCAGACGCTCGCGACGCTCGTCGTCAACACGCTCATCGCGGTGCCGGTCTACGCGATCGTGCGCCGCGTGCTGCATGCCAGCCTGCCCGACGACCCGCGCCGCCGGCGCCGCCGGGCGTACACGACCGGCGGCCTGTCACCGCTGTCGCGAGGAGTCGACCTGCGGTGATGATGGAGCCCGCCAGCGAGCGCCGCCCGCCGATCACGCCGCAGCTCGCCCTGCGCGTGGCGATCTTCGGCGGCATCGCGCTCGCACTCTTCGCGGTCGTCTTCTTTCGCCTCTGGTACCTGCAGGTGCTGTCCGGCGACAAGTACCTCGCCCAGGCGACGGTCAACCGCGTGCGGGAGCTGCGCATCCAGGCGCCGCGGGGCAAGATCGTCGACCGCAACGGCAGGGTCATCGTGCGCAACCGCCAGGCGGTCGTCGTCCAGCTCGACCCGTCGCGGCTACCGGCGCAGGAGCGCAACCTGGCGGCCGAGTGGGGCCATGACATGACCGATCGAGCGGCCAAGCCGAAGGGCCATCGCGGCGAGCCGATCCCGATCCCAGGCATCCCGACGACGAAGCTCAAGACGCGCTACAGGCGCCTGGCGAAGCTGCTGCACACCTCCGCCGGCGAGATCCACCGCCAGGTCGTGCGCTCGCTCGTGCTCGTGCCGTACTCGTCGATCCGGGTCAAGACCGACGTGCCCGACTCGGTGCTCGCGTACATCTCCGAGCGTCCCGAGCAGTTCCCGGGCGTGAAGGTCGAGCAGACCTACCTGCGCGACTACCCGCAGGGCTCGCTCGCGGCGCAGATGCTCGGCACCGTCGGCGAGGTCAGCCCCAAGCAGCTCGAGCAGAACCGCTACCGCGGCGTCAAGCCGGGCACCGTCGTCGGCCAGGGAGGCCTCGAGCGCACCTATGACCGCTACCTGCGCGGCGTCGACGGCGTGCAGCGCGTGCAGGTCGACGCGTTCGGCCGCCCGATCCCCAACGACCGCCTGCGAGACGACAAGCCGGTGCCCGGCCAGCGGCTGCGACTCTCGCTGGACCTCGCGCTCACGCGCACCGGCGGTCGCGCCCTGCGCGGTCCGCTGAATCCCGGCAACAATCCCGGAGCGTTCGTCGCGCTGGACCCGCGCAGCGGCGAGGTCCTCGCGATGGGCTCCAACCCGACCTTCGACCCCGCGCTCCTGACGAGGCCGATCACCCAGAAGCGCTACGACGCGCTCTTCGGAGACGATGCCGGCGCGCCGGCGTTCAACCGCGCGATGCAGGGCGGCTACCCGACGGCTTCGACGTTCAAGGCGGTCACCGCGCTCGCGAGCCTCGACGGGAACCTCATCGCGCCCGGGACACCGATCAACGACGCCGGCTGCATCCAGATCGGCGAGCAGAAGCGCTGCAACGCCAAGCAGCAGGCCTACGGCGGCGTCAACCTCGCGAGGGCGCTGCAGGTCTCCTCGGACGTCTACTTCTACACGCTCGGCGTCAAGGCGTACTACAGCGGCGGCTTCCTCATCCAGAAGTGGGCGCGACGGCTCGGATTCGACCGCCCGACGGGGATCGACCTGCCCGACGAGTCCAGCGGCGTCATCCCCGACCGGCAGTGGCGCAAGGACATCAATGCCCGCGAGCTGCGCTGTCGCAAGCAGAAGAAGATCTCCGCGCAGGCCAACGTCTACGCCGCCGGCGCCCAGGGCTGCGGGATCTCCGACCTGCGCCCCTACAACCTCGGCGACACGGTCAACCTCGCCGTCGGCCAGGGCGACGTGCTCGCCACGCCGCTGCAGCTCGCCGTCGCCTACGGGGCGATCGAGAACGGCGGCAAGGTCGTCACGCCGCATCTCGGACTCGAGATCGAGAGCGAACGCGGCGAGCTCATCCAGCGCATCGAGCGCGATCCCGCGCGCAAGGTCCACATCGACGAGGCCGATCGTCAGGCCGTCGCCAACGGACTGCATCTGGCCGCCAGCGGCGCGGGGGGGACATCGGCCGACGTCTTCTCCGGCTGGCCGCAGGACCGCTACCCGATCTACGGCAAGACCGGGACGGCGCAGCGGGGCGGCAAGCAGGACCAGTCCTGGTACGTCGCCTACGTCCCCGACCAGAAGCGGCCGATCGTGGTCGCGGTGACGGTCGAGGAGGGCGGCTTCGGCGCCGAGACCGCGGCGCCGATCGCGCGCCTGCTGCTGTCGCAGCACTACCGCCAGGAGAAGAAGATCGTCCAGGGGAGCTCGCAGACGCGATGAGCGAGCCGCCCGCCACCCGCCTCGGCGCCGGCCTGCGCATGCCGTTCGACCCGCTGCTGGCGCTGGCCGCCGTCGGGCTCATGGCCGCGTCGCTCGTTACCCTCCATGCATCGACGCGCAACGACGTCCCGGGCGATCCGAACTACTACGTCACACGCCAAGGCGTGTTCTTCGCGCTAGGCGTCATCGTTGCGATCGTGCTCAGCCGCATCGACTACTCGCGGCTGCGCGAGCTGAAGTACGGCATCTACGGGCTCATGATGCTCGGCCTGCTCGCCGTCGCCGTCCTCGGTGGCGACACCCGCGGGTCGCGGCGGGCGATCCAGCTGCCGTTCTTCGAGATCCAGGCCTCCGAGCTGGGCAAGGTGCTGCTCGCCGCGGCGCTGGCGGCGTTCGTCGTCGACCGTGCGCGGCGACTGGGCGAGCGCGACACGACGGCGCGGATCGTGCTCGTCGCGATGGTGCCCGCGACGGTCGTCATGGCCGGGGACCTCGGGTCCGGCCTCGTCTACATCGCGATCCTCTTTGCGGTGCTGTTCGTCGCCGGCGTGAGCTGGCGGCACTTCGCGGGGCTCATGGCGCTGGGCGTCGTGTCGATCGCGATCGTCCTGGCGGCCGCGCCGGCGCTCGGCGTCACGGTCCTCAAGTCCAAGCAGACCGAGCGCCTGACGTCGTTTCTGTATCCCTCCGACGTCGCCGGCAACGCCGGCTACCAGCAGAACCAGTCTCGGATCGCCATCGGCTCGGGCCAGAAGACCGGCCGCGGCGAACAGGCGAGCCAGACGAACCTCGACTTCCTGCCCGAGGAGCGCACCGACTTCATCTTCGCCGTGGTCGGCGAGCGATGGGGCTTTGCCGGTGCGGGCCTCGTCCTCTCGCTGTACGCGCTGCTCATCTGGCGCGGCCTACGGATCCTCACCGTCTCCAAGAACCTCTACGGCGCGCTCATCGCCGGTGGCATCGTGGCCATGCTCCTGTTCCAGGTCTTCATCAACGTCGGCATGAACGTGGGGATCATGCCCATCACCGGCATCCCGCTGCCGCTTCTCTCGTATGGCGGCAGCTCGGTCATCGCCACGCTCTTGGCCATCGGCCTCCTGCAGTCGATCTACGCGCAAGGGCGCGTCGCGGCTGCCGCGAAGGGCCGGGGCCGCTCGTTCTAGTTAAAGGAATCAACTTCACATGAAGAAGCAACTGCTGGTCAGCGTCGACCGTGGGGAAACCCGGGTTGCGCTGCTGGAGGCGACGGGGAAGCCCGGCGCCGCGAAGAAGCCCGCCTCGTCGCGGGCGAAGAAGGACCCAGCCGCCGGCTACCGCGTCGCGGAGCTGTACTTCGAGCGCCGCGGCGCCCGGTCGATCGTCGGCAACATCTACAAGGGCAAGGTCGACAACGTCCTCGCCGGCCTCGAGGCGGCGTTCGTCGACATCGGCCTGGAGAAGAACGGCTTCCTGCACGTCGACGAGATCGTCGTGCCGGGCGTCGACATCGGCCGCCGCGGCCGCGGCAGGGAGGGCGCCTCGAAGATCACCGAGCTCATTAGGCCCGGCCAAGAGATCGTCGTGTAGGTCGTCAAGGACCCCCTGAAGAGCAAGGGCGCGCGGCTGAGCATGGAGCTCACGATCGCCGGCCGGTACATGGTGTACTCGCCCACCGGCGAAGGCGTCGGCGTCTCGCGGCGCCTCGAGGACAAGGAGCGCGACCGCCTGCGCAAGGAGACCAAGGGCCTGGACCTGCGCGGCGGCGGGGCCATCATCCGCACCGCGGCCAGCGGCGCGACCCGCGCGGACTTCGAGCGTGAGCTGCAGTACCTCTTCAAGCTCCACGAGGTGCTCGACAAGCGCGTCGCGGAGACGACCGCGCCGGGGCTCGTCTTCCAAGAGGCCGATCTCTCCGTCCGCGTCGTGCGCGACATCTTCTCCGAGCACTTCGAGCGCGCGATCGTCGACGATCCCAAGCAGCACCACCGGCTCATCTCGTTCTTCGAGCGCACCGCCCCCGAGCTCGTCGACCGCGTCGAGCTCTACGAGGACAAGCAGCCACTCTTCGAGGCCTACGGCGTCGAGAAGGTCATCGACGGGCTCATGACGCGGCGCGTCGACCTGCCCAGCGGCGGCTACCTCATCATCGACTACGCCGAGGCGCTGACGGTCATCGACGTCAACTCGGGCTCGTTCATCGGTCGCGGCAAGGGCGCGCGACTGGAGGACACGATCACGACGACGAACCTCGAGGCCGCCGAGGAGGTGGTCAACCAGCTGCGCCTGCGCGACATCGGCGGCATCATCGTCATCGACTTCATCGACATGGCCCGCGCGCGCAACCGCGACGCCGTCCTGAAGACCCTGCGCCAGACGCTCGACGAGGACCGCACGAAGACCTTCACCGCCGAGATCTCCAAGCTCGGCCTCGTCGAGATGACGCGCCAGAACGTCACCGAGGGCGTCCGCGAGATCATCTCGCGGCCCTGTCCGACGTGCGACGGCGACGGCGTCATCAAGTCCGAGGAGACGATCGCCATCGAGTTCGAGCGCCGCCTGCGCGTGCTCGCCAAGAAGGCGCCGAAGAAGCACGAGGCGTTC
Organism: Solirubrobacteraceae bacterium; assembly: GCA_051005755.1. Classification (GTDB taxonomy): domain Bacteria; phylum Actinomycetota; class Thermoleophilia; order Solirubrobacterales; family Solirubrobacteraceae; genus CADCVQ01. Next base: position 1,856 of record JBPCJA010000263.1, on the reverse strand, counting down.
CTCGTGCAGATGAACCCGCGAGTCAGCGCGGTCTTCACCGGCAACGCCAAGCGCGTGCTGCACGCACTCGAGGAGGAGACCGGCCGGCGCTATCACTTCACCGGCTCGGAGGGCCTGCCGCTCGACCACTTCGACATCCTCATGGAGGGCTCGCGCGACGAGGTACAGGAGCGCGCCGTGCCGTTCCGCGAGGGCGACGAGGTGCTCGTCCACATCGTCGAGCCGCACATGTACGACGTCGACGACGCGGTCGCCAAGATCGACGGCTACATCATCAGCGTCAGTGGTGGCGGGCGCTACGTCGGCGCCAAGCGGCTCGTGCGCATCGAGCACGCCGGGCGCACGTCGGCGACGGCGACGCTGCTGGATGCCGACGAGCCCGACGAGGCCCCCACGGACCCGGCCGGCGACGATGACGTAGAATCGACGCCTCGGCCCCGTGGCCGCAGAGGCGGACGGCGCCGTTCGCGCGCCACGGTAGACGCGGGCGCCACGCCCTCCGACAGCTAGCTGAGCACTTCACCATGGCCTACGCAATCGTCAAGACCGGCGGCAAGCAGTACCGCGTCGAGGAGGGACAGACCCTGCTCGTCGAGCGCCTGCCCGAGGAGGAAGGCGCGACCGTCGCGCTGCGGCCGCTGCTGTACCGGTCGACCGACACCGTCTTCGACGCCGACGGTCTCGCGAACGTGTCGGTGACCGCGAAGATCCTCGCGCACGAGCGCGGCGAGAAGCTGCGCGTGTTCAAGTTCAAGCCAAAGCGCGGGTACAAGCGCACCGCCGGCCACCGGCAGGAGCTCACCCGCTTGGAGATCACGGAGGTGTCTGATGGCTCATAAGAAGGGGCTCGGCTCCTCACGCAACGGTCGCGACTCCAACGCCCAGCGCCTCGGGGTCAAGACGTTCGCCGGCGAGACCGTCAGCGGCGGCGAGATCATCGTGCGCCAGCGCGGCACGCGCTTTCGCCCCGGCGACGGCGTCGGCATCGGCAAGGACGACACGCTGTTCGCGATCGCGCCCGGCACGCTCGTCTTCGGGATCAAGCGCGGCAAGCGCATCGTCTCGGTCGCACCGCACGACGACGGCTGACCGAAACCAGCCGTGCCGCGCGTCGATTCCTGACCGGTATCCGGTCACCATTCGACACGCGAGCGGCAAGACCGCTCCCGACTGGGGCGAGTGCCGCCTAGTTCGGGGGCGCGAGGTCGCGCGGCGCGACGAGGCCGGTCTCGCGCGCCTGCTGCGCGAGCGCCGCGCGCTTGCGCTGCTGGGGGAGGTCGCCCAGCTCGAAGGCGTCGAACAGGGCGCGCATGTGCGTCTTGACCGTCTCGACGCCGAGCACGAGCTCGTCGGCGATCTGGCGGTTCGAAGCGGGTACGGCGAACGAGCTGTCGGCGTAGGGGCGGCATAGCGCGATCAGCACGCGGCGCTGCGCGCTGGTGATCTCCGGCATCGCGTTCTGACGCGAGGTCGCGGTCCGCAGCGACTCGCGGCCGGTGGGGCTGCGAAAGATGACGCACGTGCGCCCGACCGCGATCGCGTCGCCGTCGCGCAGGCGGGTGCGCTCGTGCACGCGCTCGCCGTCGATGTAGGAGCCGTTGTGCGAGCCGGCGTCGACGAAGGTCCACTCGCCGCCCATCCGCTCGATGCTCGCGTGCACGCGCGAGACCTCGGCATCCCACGGCAGCGCGACGAAGTTCGACGCGCTGCGCCCGATCGTCACCCGCTCGGGGACGTCGCCGAGTCCCAGGATCCGCTGCGCGCCGTCGCCGTCGCGAAACAGCAGGAACGGCCGCATCCCCCGCTCGGCCTCGATGCGCTCCTTCAGCTCGGCAGGCGTGGCGCGGTGCAGGGCG
>JBPCJA010000262.1:0-22953 GCA_051005755.1 Solirubrobacteraceae bacterium | reverse complement strand
GCTCGTGGCCGCGCTGGCATCGGCGCGCGCGCGGCCGCTGCGCAACCTCGCGGTCGACGTCGTCCACGCGCCGCTGACGGTCCCGGTCCCTCGCATCGCCGGCGCGCCGCTCGTCGTCACCCTGCATGACGTCGCCCACCACGAGCACCCGTCCTCCTTCGCCGCCGCCGAGCGTGCCTTCCGCCGCGCGGCCTACGACACGCCGGCGCGGCGTGCGGCGCTCGTCATCACCGTGTCCGAGCACGCGCGCGAGGCGATCGTCGCACGGCTGGGCATCGCGTCCGAGCGCGTCGTCGCGATCCACCACGGGATCGACCATGCGCGCTTCGCCCCGGTCCCCGACCCCACCGACGAGCAGCGCCTCGCGTCGCTTGCGCTGCCCGCGCGCTTCGTCGCCTACCCGGCCAACCTGTGGCCGCACAAGAACCACGAGCGGTTGCTCGAGGGCCTGGCCGCCTGCGCCGAGCGCGAGCTCGCGCTCGTCCTCACCGGACAGCGCGGGCGGCGCTGGGCCGGTCTGTACGCGCTGGCCGCGCGACTCGGCGTGGCCGACCGCGTCCACCACGCGGGCTACCTGCCCGCCGACGCCATGCCGGCGCTATACCGGCGCGCCACCGGCGTCGTCTTCCCGAGCCTGTTCGAGGGCTTCGGCGCGCCCCCGCTGGAGGCGATGGCCTGCGGCTGCCCCGTCGCCGCGTCGGACGCCGGCGCGGTGGCAGAGGTCACCGGCGACGCGGCGCTGCGGTTCGACGCTCGCGACCCGGCGGCGATCGCCGTCGCGCTGCACCGCCTCGCCGCCGACGACGTGCTGCGCCGCCGGCTGCGCGCGGCGGGGCCCGCGCATGCCGCCGGCTTCACGTGGGCGGCAACCGCGCGGCGCCACGCCGAGGCCTACGAGCGCGCGCGGTAACCTGCCGACGTTCCGAGCGAGCCGCGTGAGCGCCTTCGGCGGTCAGCGCGCGCCACACGCGCCATGTTCCTCCTGAGCTGGATCCTCTACCCCGTGGCGCTCGCTGCCCTCTGTCTGGGCTGCGGGCTGCTCGTCGATCGTGTGGCGCAGCGCTCGATCCCGCGCGCGCTGCTGCTTCCGGCGGGCTTCGCCGCGGTCGTCGTGCTCGCGACGCTGCTGACCATCCTCGACGCGACGTCGGAGCTCGCGGCGCCGGCGCTCGCCGTCGCGGCGCTGGTCGGCCTCGTACTCGGGCTCACCGGCGGCCGCCTCGCCCTGCGGCCGGCACAGGCCTGGCTGTGGCCCGCCGTCGCGATGGCGATCGCGTTCGCCGCGCTGGCGGCCCCGGTCGTGCTCACCGGCGCGCCGGGCCTGACGGGCTATGCACGCATCGTGGACCTCGCGTCGCAGATCGACCTGGCGGCGTACCTCGTCGACCACGGTCGCTCGCTGGCGGGCGTCACCCGCGACTCGTCCTACCACGTCGTCGCCGACCAGCTCCTGCGCGCCGGCTACCCCGGCGGCGCGCAGGCGGCGCTCGGTGCGACGGCGCAGGTCGCGCGCATCGACGTCATCTGGGCGTGGCAGCCGTTCATGGCGTGGATGGGCGCGATGCTCGCCCTCGCGCTCTACGTCCTGCTGAGCCGGGCGATCCGCCATCCCGCCGCGCGGGCACTCGCCGCCGGCGTCGCGGCGCAGCCGACGATCCTCTACTCCTATGCGCTCGCCTCCGGCGTCAAGGAGCTCGCCGCCGCGCTGTTCGTCGCGCTGACTGCGGCGCTGCTCGCGGTCGCGCCGGGCGGGGCGCTGCCGGCGAGCCTCGCGATCGCCGCCGGGCTGTGCGCGGTCAACGTCGGGATCGCGCCCTGGGCGCTCGTGCTGCTCGCGGTGCTCTTCGGCCCGCGGCTCGTCGCAGCCGTGGGCCAGCGCCGCCGGCTGCGCATCGCCCGCCGCTCGTGGCTGCTCGCGCTCGTCGCGGTCGGCCTCGTCGCCGCGCCGACGATCGCCGCCGCGATCAGGCTCGAGCCGTTGCTGCGCGCCGGCGGGCCGGCGGACCTCGGCAACCTCGCCGCGCCGGTTCCCGCCTGGTCGGCGATCGGCCCGTGGCTCACGTCCGACCACCGCTACCCGCTCGCGGAGATGGGCACCGAGACGCCGACGGCGATCCTCGCGGCGCTCGTGGCGCTGCTGGCGACGGTCGGGCTCGCACGAGCGATCTCCGGCCGCGACCGAGGCCTGTACGGCGCCGCTGCGGCCGCGGTTATCGGGGTCGCGGTCGTCGTCGTGCAGGGCACCGCATGGGTCGAGCTCAAGGCGTTCGCGATCAGCGCCCCACTCGTCGTCGCGCTCGCGTTCGCGGGCGCTGCGGCGCTGCACGGCCAGAGCTGGCGGCGGTGGGCAGGGCTCGCCGCCGGCGCGGGCGTCGCCGCGTCGATCCTCGCGGGCAACCTGCTCGTCTACCGCGCCGTGCCGCTGGCGCCGTACGAGCGCTTCGCCGAGCTCGAGCAGCTCGGCGAGCGCTACGGCCGACAGGGGCCGGCGCTGCATCCCTCCTTCGACGAGTACGCCGGCTACCTGATGCGCGACGTGCGCCTGACCGCGCTCGCCGACGTGCCGGCCGAGGGCCTGCGCCGGCCTCGCCCGGAGAGCTCGGTCGCGTTCGTCGAGGACCTCGACACCTTCCGCCCGGCCTACCTCGACCGCTTCAAGCTCATCGTGGTGCGCCGCGGGGACCCGGCGCAGAGCCGGCCGCCGTCGGACTGGCGGCTCGTGCAGAGCACGGCGTACTACGACGTCTACCGCCGGCTGCCGTCGGCGCCGGTGGTCGTGGCACATCGCCCGGCGCCGGCGGCTGCCTCGGCTCGCTTCTGCCGCGCGCTGCGCGCCGAGCTCGGTCGCGCGGGCTCCCGCGCATGGATCGCGTACGCCGCGGCGATCGAGGGGACGCCCTTCGAGATCCCGGATGGCATGCTCCCGCCCGGGTGGCTGTCGGCGGGCGACGAGCGGCTGGCCCGCGGCCCCGGGCGCCTCGTGCTCACGGGCGGGGTGGCGCGCACCGGCGACTACGACGTCTGGATCCGCGGCTCCTTCGGCCGCCGCGTGGCGGTCGCGATCGACGGGCGGGCGGTGGGGTCGGTGCGCTGGCGCGAGAGCTACCCGCAGCACTACGAGCCGCTGGGCCGTGCCACCCTGGCGGCCGGCGAGCACCGCGTCGACGTCGTGCGCGGCGGCGGCAGCGTGCTGCCGGGCACCGGCAACGAGATCGGCCCGGAGGGGATCATCACGCGCATCGGACCCGTCGCGCTCGTCCGTCACGGCCCGCGCCCGCAGGTGCGGACCGTCGGCGCCCGCGCCGGCATGGAGGCATGCAGGAGCGGCCGGCGGCTGGACTGGATCGAGGTCGTGCGCCCGCGCTGACCGCGTCGGCGGCACACTGACGCCCATGATCTCGCTCCCCGGTGAGCGCCGGCGCCTGCAGGAGCAGGTGGACGCGGTGCCGTTCTGGTTTCACTCGATCGACCTCGGTGGAGGCGTCGTCACGCCCGGCCACAAGAGCCCGGACGAGCTCGCGCGCGAGCTCGACGCGCTGGCGCTGCCGGATCTGCGCGGGAAGTCGGTGCTCGACATCGGCGGCTGGGACGGCTTCTTCGCCTTCGAGGCCGAGCGGCGCGGGGCGGCGCGCGTGGGCGTCGTCGACCACTACATGTGGGCGATGGACGCTCCCGGCCAGCAGGCGTACTGGCGGCGCTGCATGGACGAGGGCGTCGCGCCGCGGCCATACCACGAGACGGAGTTCTGGCATCCCGACACGCTGCCCGGCAAGCGCGGCTTCGACCTCGCGCGCGAGGTGCTCGGCAGCGCGGTCGAGGCGTTCGCCGTCGACTTCATGGACTGCGACCTCGGCGCGCTCCTCGGCCGATGGGACGTCGTGCTGTACCTCGGCGTGCTCTACCACATGGAGGACCCGCTGCGGGCGCTGCGGCGCGTCGCCGCCGTGACGCGCGAGCTCGCGGTCGTCGAGACCGAGGCCGTCGTCATCCCCGGCTTCGAGCACGAGGCCATCTGGCGCTTCTTCCCCGGCGCCGAGCTCAACGGCGACGTGTCGAACTGGTGGGCGCCGAACCTCGCCGCGCTCGGCGGCGCGCTGACCGCCGCGGGCTTTGCGTCGGTGCGCGCGACGCGGGGACCGGCGCGGGAGCTCGCCGAGCAGGCCGGCGGGCCGCACCACTACCGCGCGACCGTCCACGCGCTGAAGTAGCGAGGGACCACTACATTGGCCCGACCCATGGGCCGACCCGAGACCGGACGCGATCGCCCGCTGTCGACGCTGCGCAACGCCGTCGGGCCGCGCGTGCACCGCCTGCTCGATCGGGCCATGAGCGCGCGCGTGCGCCGTGAGGTCGAGGCACGCCTCGAGCAGGAGGTCGGCCGCGCGCTCGACGAGCGCCTGCCCGCGATCGAGGCGCGCGTCGCGCGCGTCCACGAGGAGGCGCGCGCCGCCGGGCTCGCCGAGCCGCTGATCTTCGGCCCCCCCGAGCGCGTCGATCTCGCGGGCACGGCGATCGTCAACGACGCGCTGCTGAACACCGTCTCGGGCTCGATCACCATCGGCGCCCACGCGTTCTTCGGTCACCGCGTCAGCGTGCTCACCGGCACCCACGACATCACGCGCCGGGGCGAGGAGCGCCAACTCGCGATCCCGCAGGAGGGTCGCGACGTGCACGTCGAGGAGGGAGCGTGGATCGGCAGCGGCGCGATCGTGCTCGGCCCCTGCCGGATCGGCGCGCACGCCGTCGTCGCGGCGGGCGCGGTCGTCACCGGCGACGTGGCGGCGGCGACCGTCGTCGCGGGCGTGCCGGCGCGGGTGGTGCGCTCGCTGGACTGATAGGGGACGCCGAGCCTGTCTTCGGCCAGCTACAGACCGTCCAAGACGCCAAACGGCTGCTGCTGGGCGGGCGAGGACGCCGCCCGCGCGCAATGGCGTGGCGCCGTGGCAGCCTCAGGCGCTGCCCCGGTAGTGGCTGTGCAGTTCCGGATCGCGCCTGAGGCGCACCAGGCCGCGTGCCAGCGTCGGCCCGATGCTCCCCTTCGGCATCTCCAGCGCCGCGCTGATGTGCTGATAGTTCGCGTCGGGCTGCGCCGCGAGTAGGGTCATGAGTTCGCGCTGGCGACCAGGCAAGACCGCGATCGCCCGCCCCAGGACCACGCGGTCCTCGGCGGCAAGCACGACTGTCTCAGGCGGGTTACTTGCGGCGACGTCGCCGAGCTCCGGATCGTCGGATGGCTGCTCGCGCACGTGGCTCTGCAGCACCCGCATCGCCTGGCGCCGCGTTGTCGTGGCAACCCAGTGGCCGATCGCGGCGGGCTCGCGCAGACGGTCGATGTTCTGGTAGAGGCGTATCCAGGCCATCTGCACGACATCGTCAACGTCGGCAGGCCCCAGTCGATAGGAGCGGGCGATCCTTCGCAGAACCCGGTCGTACCGGTCAATGAGACGCGTCCAGGCATCGTTGTCACCCGTTCGCGCGGCACGCACGAGCGCGGCGAGCTGCGCGTCGTTGACCTGCGATGGGCGGGGGACTGACATTTCCGACGAACTTGCCCGGGGCTCCGATTGCCCTCGGCTGGTGTCGTCGTGGCTCATGCGCGCATGGTCTCGGCGCGCAGACGGGCCGTCGTGAGCAGTCGGCTACTCAACTGTCCTGCGTGCCATGACTCAGGGGCGTCGCCAGTCCGCCCGCGCCCAGCCCAGGCGTGTCAGAGCGACATCGGAGATGGAAGGCTCGGCGGTGCGACGTGGCGAATCGCGGCGGTTGTCATGCGTGTGCGGGACGCTGCCGACGGGCGCGGCCGTGCCCTCCGCATCCGAGACCTCTGGCGGCCGAGCTTCGTCTGTCGACAGAGCTGGCGGGGTTGCAGCGACGTTTTGGGCAGCCATGATCGCGGTCGCGTGGTCCGGGACATGGCGGTGACGCTCGCAGACGGCGGCGACTGCTTGGCCGATCTCGGCGCGGTCCGCGATCAGGCCGTGTTGGTCGGTGAGGTGGCGTCCGGGTCAACGGCGTTTCGGGTGATCGATCAGATCGCCAGCGACCCCGCAGGTTTGGACTGTCTGCGCGCCGCGCACGCCCGCGCCCGCGCGTCTGGCAGCTCACCGGCGCCCCGGAGCGCTTGACGATCGATCTGGACGCCACGCTGATCGGCTCTCATTCTGAGAAGGAGGGTGCCGCCGGGAACTTCAAGGGCGGCTTCGGCTTTCACCCGATGCTCGCCTACGCAGATCAGACCAGCGAGGCGCTGGCCGGCGATCTGCGGCCCGGCAACGCCGTCGCGAACACGGCCGCCGACGAGATCGCCGTCGCCGAGCAGGCCATCGCGCAGATCCCCGAAGCGCACATCACGAGATGGCCAATGCGCCTGTGACCGTCGTATATCCGATCAACGGGCAGAGCAACCCCATCATCGGCCCGGTGCCGGGAAGTCTGAACGCGGCGTACGTCATCGCCGGTTTCAGCCGCACTTGCGGTGGTGGTCCTCACAGCGCCAAGTGGTGGTGCAACGGTCACACGTGGATGGTGCGAAGTTCTACGACCAGCTCGGTGCGCAGATCATGAACACGTTGCCCGGTAGAAGGCACGGTTTCGTTGTGAGCTCCGATCGCGGAGACGACAACGTAGAGCTTGCGGTCGGGCAGTAGGACCATGCGACGGCGTCCTGTACGTCCTGCTCGCGGCATGGCCTCGACCGATGTGTCGGCGCTGCGCGGTCAGCGCGTCCTCATCACCGGCGCCGCGCGCGGCATCGGTGCCGCGCTCGCCCGCCAGCTCGCGTCCAACGGCGCGCGGCTCGCCCTCGTCGGACTCGAGCCCGAGACGATGGATGCGGTCGCGCGGCGCTGTGGCGAAGGGACGTTCGTCGCCGAGTGCGATGTGTCGAGCAGCGAGGAGGTCACGCAGGCCGTCGATGCGGCGGCCGAGGCGCTCGGAGGACTCGACGTGGTCGTCGCGAACGCGGGGATCGCGGCCGGCGGGCCGCTGCGCGCGCATGACCTGCGCTCGTGGGAGCGGGTGATCGAGATCAACCTGCTGGGCGTCATGTACACGGACCGAGCAGCGCTGCCGCACCTCGAGCAAGGCGGCGGCTACCTGCTCAACATTGCGTCGACGGCGGCCGCGTTCCGCGGGGCCGGCATGAGCGCGTACTGCGCCGCGAAGGCGGGGGTCGAAGCGCTCAGTGACTGTCTGCGCATCGAGATGCAACCGCTCGGCGTCCAGGTCGGCGTGGCCTACTTCCTGTTCCTCGACACCGACATGGTCAAGGACGCGGAGCGCGAGATGCCGACGCTTCAGCGCGCAAAGGCCGAGATGCCCAACTGGCTCTCCCGGACGTATCCGCTGCCCCCGCGATCGACGAGCTCATGGCGGCGATAGCGCAGCGTCGCCGGCGGGTCGCCTACCCGCGCTGGTGCCTCACGGCGCTCGCGCTACGCCAACTGCTGGCGTCGCCGCTGGCCGAGCGCCAGGCGGTCAAGTCCGTGCCCGGGGCGCTCCGCGAGTACGAGCGGATGGTGGCCGAGCGCGGAGCGAGCGGTGCCGGCGCAACCGAACGCACGCGCAGGCTTGCCGGCCTGTAGCGAACCGTACGGCCGGGAGGCCAACAGCGCCCAACGCCTCTGCTTCCCGGAACCGAACACGACATTGACGCCACACGGGCCCGAGCTCAGGAACAAGGCGTTGCCGAACGATGACAAACAAGGGGCCCCGCGGCTCACGGGGAGAAGCGCAACGCGGGACCCCTCTACGCCACGCTAGGAGAGCGGGCGCCGGCGCAACGTGAGATCCATCACCTTAAGGGGACGAGCTCACGAGTCGTGACCGCACGAGCTGTGTCCCAGTGGCGAGCTGTCGCCACGGGACAGGACGCCGGCCGCCGGCCGTCCAACGCGGCGGGCGGATCAGGCGTCGTACTCGGCGAGGAACCTGAGCAGGAGGCGGGCGACGCGGGACGTGTCGGCCAGCCACGGGTGGTGCCCTGCGTCTCCGACGACCTCGACGCGTGCATTGGCCATCAGCTTGGCGGCGCTGTGCGCGACCTCGGGACCGCCGTAGGGCCCGCGGTCGCCCCAGACGAACAGCACTGGCTGCGCGATCCGCGCCTGCTCCTGCTCCGTCAACACGCAGGTACGGCGCGCCGCCCCCCGGTCTGCAGCGAGCTCCGGAAGATCGCGGCGGCGGCGCGACCGTAGCCCGGCAGGCGCCTCGCGGCGTGGTAGGCCTCGACGATCTCGGGGTGGTCGAGCAGCCGAGCGTCGGCGCTCGAGAGCATCTTCCCCGTCACCGCAGGGCTCGGCGACGGCAGCGCGAACATCAGCCGGCCGATCCCCGGCACGCTGAGAAGGCGCATGGCCGCGTCCGGGCGGAAACCCGGCAGGCACACGGCCGGGATGCCCATCGGGGCAAGCGCACGCACGCGCTCAGGCGCATCGAGGGCGAGCCACAGACTCCACTCGCCGCCTCCGGAGCTGGCGACGATCGGGACGGCGTCGAGCCCGAGCGCGTCGAGCAGCGAGCGAAGCAGCGCGACGCCATGGCCGCGCAGGTCGACGCCGCGGTAGTCAAAGCCGGCGCCGAGGCCGAAGCTGGGGCGGTCGAGCACGATCGCTCGCCGTCCCCGGCAGCTGTGCAAGCAGCGGCGCCCACGCCGCGGCGACGGCGCTGTCGCCCCCAACAAGGACCACCGGCCGACCCTCCCCGCACTCCAGTACGCGGACGCGCAGCGGCGGCTCACGCAACTCCAAAAGACGCGTCGTCACGGCCACGCCGTAGCGGGCGAATACCCGCTGCTCGGCCTGCTGGAAATGGCGGACGGCGTCGGTCACGCGTCTCCTCGGGGCGCCCGCATCACGAGCGCCTCCGAACCTACCAAGCCAGGCGTCCACCCCCCGGCGCTGATCCTGAGCTGCCGAGCAAGTAAAGGCAGAGCGTCCGGACATCGGACCTGTGAAGGACGACTTCGAGTGGGGGATGTGGTGCGGAAAGCACTCTGCGCTCCGCTGGGTCCTTGGAGACGACTGGGACAATCTCGATACGTGATGAGAGTCCGACGAGCGTGAGGACCGCACGGACCGGCGCGCCTTCACCCCTAACCATCTGTTCCGCTACACATACTCCGCACACACCCTAGTAGCCCTGGGCCTGGCGACGCATTTCATCCAACGCTTCCTGCTGCTCGCGAACATCGCGAGGCGCCCGTCGCGATAGGCGCGTTCCCACCGGCTGCGCGTCTCCAAGACCATCGGGCATCGGACTCTTCACGTGACGCTGCCCGCCCTTCCAGATGGGAGCCGGGCGGTCTAAGCGGATCCTGCATAAGAGTTCTTCACAGGCGACTCGACGCCAGCGTAGGATCGCAACGCGCCATGACCCCTCCCGGCCGCCACTGCCGTTGCGGGACCCTGTTGGCCGGTGACAACGCCGGCACGCTTTGCGGCGTTTGTCAGCAGAAGCCTTCGCGCCACCGCGCGCCCGCGGTCCCACCCGAGTTCTGGCACACCGACGTCATGGTCGACGCGCTTGCCAGCGGCGACCTGGGCCGGGTCATCCGCGCCTACCGCTTTCACCCGTTCCACGGGCGGCGCCCGCTCTCGCAGACCGTTGTCTCTGACTGGTTGTGCGTCAGCCAGACGGCGTTGAGCCGGATCGAGCAAGGAAAGTGCCGGTTGACGATGGATGACATCGACTGGTTCACGCGGACTCTTGGCATGCCGTGGGCGCTACGCTGGGTACCCCAGCACGAAGCGAAAGAAGACGTGGATCCCCTCAGCCGTCGGAGCCTTTTCGGCGCGGGCGTTGGGGCTGCATTCGGCCTTGGCGCCACGACCGCACCCACAGCAGCACGCGAGATAGACCCGGAGCTTGTGTCGCACTGGCGGACGCTGCTGCTGCTACTCGATCGCCACGGCGCCATGTTCGGATCCCACGAGGTGGTCGGGACCGTCCGACGCGAGCTGGACCTCATCGCCGAGCACCGGAGAATCGTCCGTGGCGATCTGCGCACGGACCTGCTTCGTATGGAATCACGCTGGTCGGAGTTCGGGAGTTGGCTGAGTAACGACGTGGGCGATCCACGCCTCCGCGACTACGAGGCCGACCGGGCCTTGCGGCTCGCTCAAGAGGCCGGTTACGCGGACATGGTCGCCTGGGTCCTGTTGCGACACAGCCAGTGGGCGGTAGACCGACTCGACGCGCAACAAGCAATCGCATGCGCGCAGACCGCCGGTCATACGCCCGGCACAACAGACCATATGCGCGGGCTCTGCGCGCTTCGCGAGGCCCACGCACACGCGCTCGGTAACGACGCAGCTTCCTGCGAACGCAGCCTGGCCGCCGCCTACGGCCTCCTCGACGCGGACACTGCGGTGCCGCCGGACTTGGGGACGCAATACGCCAACCCTTCCTATGTCACGGCCGCCGAAGCCCGCTGCTGGCTCTTGCTCCGGCCGCACAAGGCGATGGCCATGTTCGAAGACGCCCTGCGCCTCTGGCCACACGACCGCACCCGCCGCCGCGGGACAGAGCAAGCGCGTCTCGCGCTGGCCTGCGCAGCCGCCGAAGAGCCCGAGCGAGCGGCTGCAGAAGGCGTCAAGGCGCTGAGCATCGCTCACGCCACCAAGTCGGACGGCATCGTGCGCGAGCTCAAGCGCCTGGACCGCCAGCTCGCCGGCTACGAGCTGCCGGCGGTCGCAGACTTCCGCGAAGCAGTCGCCGCGCTCTGACCATGTGGCCGGCGGCGAGGTCGTCGAGTTCGCGAAGACGGAGCGCAGCCGCCGCCAGGTCCCGCTCTCCCGCGCTACGCGGCGACGTCGACGTACGTGGCGGTGAGCTCGGAGGGCTCGGGGATCGGCTCGCCGGCCGCCCGCAGGCCTTCGAGGTGGTAGGCAATCGCGTCGCGCATCTCGCGCTCGACGTCCTTCAGGGTGGTGCCGGTGGCCACGCAGCCGGGCAGGTCGGGCGAGTTGGCGGAGAGGTTCTCGCCCTTGGCGCCTTCGATCACGATCAGGTATCGCCGCTCGGTCATTCGTCTTCGAGTCCCGCCTGTCTGATGATGCTGGCCCAGGTCTTCGGATGCAAGGAGTCCGACGGCTTGCCGGCGAGCGTGACAGACCGGGCCGCTCCGGGTGGCGGTACTGGCGGTGGCTGCCACGCATGCGGGCGAGCTCCCAGCCCGCGGCTTCGATGCGCTTCATCGCGTCGCGGACCTTGACGGACACGCCGAAACCCTACGTGCATGGCGCGGACCCTCAGCGCCGTCCGGGGCACAGCCCACTTATCCGGGCACTCACATGGTTAGCCGGGGCCTCCGGCCATCCGCGAGGCGCGACGCCGGCGGCCGCGCGCCCTACGTGAGCTGGTCGAGCAGCTTGACGAGGTTGCGCTTGCGCTTGTGCTGCTCGCGGACGCGGGCGACATAACGGGGGAAGGCGTCGTGCTCGCCGAGTTGCTCGAGTACGGAGCGGACGTGGCCCATGAGTGCTACAGCGGCCTGGTAGGCGCGCTTGTCGCGGCCGGCGATCGCCAGTTCGACCTGGCGCTCGTAGACGCCGAGCGCGTCGTGCGGGTGAGAGTGCCGGCGGCGGGCCGCCAGCTCGAGCCAGAGCGCGGCTGAGCAACCGCCGGTGCTCGCCTCCCTCCACGCGGCGCCATCGTCGCCTTCCCAGACAAAGATGCGTACGAGCTCCGAGTGGTCGCGGCGCGGCGCCCACCGGTCGTGCGAAAGCGATTGCGGAGCCGTGGTCTCCCGCAGGAGGTCAAGTGCGGCGATCCGGCGCGTGTCCCACTCGCCGAGTCGTTCGGCGTCGTCCTTGAGCTGCTTGTAGGCCTCGAGGCTCGGGCGATCACCGAAGTCGAGCCAGCTCAGCTCCAGCGCCTCCTGCCAGCGAGCCTCGTGTCGGTAGCGGTTCGCTACGAACGCTCGCAGCCGCAGATCCGGTCGTTCCGGGAACGCCGCGAGTCCGCGCTCGGCCCACTGCAGCGCCGGCCCTGGTTCGTCGTGCTCGAGACAGAGCTCGGCGATGCGCAGGAAGTCGTGGCCGTGCGAGAGGTCGCGCGAGCCCACGGCGACGCGCTGCTCGAGATCGCCGCAAAGCTCGGCGAGCGCTTCCATGATCCGCGTGATCCGGAAGCGCTCGCCATAGGCGCCGCGGTCACCGTCGCCGGGGTGAAGCTGGGCTACCGCCGCCCAGCGCTCCTCGGCCAGCGTGCGGTAGAGATCGAGGCCCGCCTCCCCGAGCACGTCGGCGTAGCGGACAGCGGCACGGTCGAAGATGTCGAGGTTGCCGCCCTCGAGCTCCCAGGCGAGCAGGCGCTCTGCGAGCGCGGAAGGGTCGGGGCGCGCGGCGACGCAGGCTTGGTGGTGGAGCTCCTCGAGCCGCTCGACGACATCGTGCGTCCCGCCGTCCGAGTCGTCCACCCGCTCGATCGCCGCCTCGAGCGCGCGCAGGGCGTGCTCGGCCAAGTCGATGACGGCCTCCGGCTGCCCACCGGCCAGCAGCTCGGCGAGCGCATCGACCGTCTCGTCGATGCCCGCGAAGTAGTCGTAGGCATCGCGGTAGCCGACGAAGCCGTGGATCGTGACCGCGCGATCGATCAACGCCCGGTACGCCGCCACGTCGCCACCGCCGTTCGCGTGGCACACGACAAGGCGATGCAATCGCTCGTCGAGCCGCTCGTCGTCGCGCGCGTGCTCCATGATCAGGTCGACGACCCGCTCGCGGTCAAGCGACAGAAGGTACGCGCGCACCTCGTCGGGCGTCGGCCCGGACGGCGCGTCCTCGCCGAGCCAGCAGAGCGCGGCGGCCACGCAGTGCTTGCAGAAGGCGCCCTCCACGCCCACAGGGCAGCTGCATGCAAACGCAAGCGTCCCATCCTGGACCCCGATCCGGACCTCGTAGGCGTCTGTGCCCTGCACGGTCGCGGCGACGGTCTCCGCCCCGACCCGCAGGCGCCCGACCGCTCCCCACTCCGCGTACTCCTCGCCCCGCTCGAGCGAGCGCGGGCCGGCCAGGCGCGCGATTGCAGCGACGTCCAAGAGCTCTTGCAGGTTCGGGGGCACGGCGTCGTGCACCGTAGCGACCCGGGCGGCGGCTTCTACGAGTTCACCTGGATCAGCTGCCGCCCGCCGCGGCCGCCGTCGCGGCGCCGCCCCCGGCGGCCGTGCTCGCGTCCTCGGCAAGTCCGCGCACGACGAAGGCCGCGAAGAGCAGCAGCCCCGGCTCGATCGCACCCGGATCTTCGACCGTAACCTTGACCGGCCGCCGGCCCCAGCTCTTGCCGTCCAGGACGGCGAGCTCGTGATCGCCGTCGGCGAGCGCGTAGCGCTGGCGCCACAGGCTGGCCGGACGCAGCTCGAGCTCGCGATCGCCCCAGCGCAGCGTGCCGCCGCGGCGCATGAGGCGCGGCTCGAACTCGCCCGCCACCGCGCCTGACGCGTCGGTGGCGTCGATGACCCGTTGCCAGAACCCGCGGCGAGCGATGTGCCAGCTGTCCCCGCCCGCCTCGGCGGTCGCGCGGCGCGAGCCCCAGCCCTCGAGGCGCAGCGTCCCGACGTCCTCGAGCGCATAGAGGCGGCGGTCGCCCGGCGTGCGCGTGAGCTCGAGGTCGGCCATCGCGCGTCAGGAGCCGGCCTTGCGCGCGTACACCGCGTAGTCGCGGTTGGCGTAGATGTCGGCGTTGAAGTCGCCGGTCTCCTCCGGGAAGCGCACCTCGCCGGCCTCGAAGCCGGCCAGGCGGCAGAGGGCCAGGAGGACCTCGGGGTACAGCGGGTGGTGGTGCGTCGTGTCGGTCCAGAAGGCCTTCAGCGCGGCCGGATTGTGGCCGTTGACCGTCTCCATGATCGCGAGGCCGCCCGCGGCGAGCTTGCGGTGCACGAGCGCGAGCAGCTCGGTGAGCTGCTCGGCGCCGAGGTGCTCGACCACCTGCGCCGCGAAGACGCCTGGGACGGAGTCGTCGTCGAGGCCGCGCAGGTAGGTCGCCGCGTCGGCGAGCTCGACGTCGAGGCCCTTCTCGAGGCAGCGGGCGACCATGCTCTCGTCGAGGTCGGCGCCCTTGGCGCCCATGCCGCGGGCGACGAGCGCGTCGAGAAACTCGCCGCGGCCGCAGCCGAGATCGAGCACCCAGCCCGCCCCCTCGAATGCGTCGAGATACGTCTGCTGCTGCTCGCGCACGGCGCGCTCGTCGCCGCGGAAGATGTCCTCGAATCCGCGGTACGTCGCGACGTCGCCGGACGCGCCCTCGAAGCGCAGGACGCGCTGGCCGCGCTCGTCGGGCTGCGAGATCGCCGGATGCGTGGACGCCGGCCGTGCGCGCAGCCCCTCCAGCACGAGACCCAGCTCGTCGGCGTTCACCGCGCCGGTCAGCTTGCGGAGGTTGACCTGGACGCGCCGGGCCTCCATCGCGACGTCGTCGATGCGGTCGTTGACCTCGCGCAGCGCCTGGCTGAGGACCCGGTTGAGATCGTCCTGGTGGGCGGTGTAGGGCCGCATGGCCTGCAGCGCCGCCCGGCGCATCGCGCCCTTCGCGCCGCCGGTCTCGGTGGCGTTGCGAACGGGATCCCAGCTCATCATGCGCTGGGCGGACTCGACGTAGGACTGCGCGGGAAGTGACTCGACGGTGATGTCGTGGTTGGAGCTCGCGGCGTGGCGGCGGGCGGTGGCGAGGCGCTTGAGGCGAGCCCGGGCGGTCTCCCCGACGGCCTCGAGGGAGAACTGCTCGGCGATGTCGCGCTGGGCGCGCTCGCCGCGGGCGCGGGCCGCGTCCTGGTTGCGCCAGACCTCGCGCATGAGCTCGGCCGCGTGGTCGAGGTCGGGGTCGGCCCACGTCCCCTGGGCCGGGTAGTTCTCGCCCTCGGGCCCGACCTCGGTCTCGGAATGGCGGACGAGGTAGGAGTTCTCAGCCGTCATGAAGTCGAGGTTCGCGGAGTAGCCGGTGGCGATCACCGGCTTGCCGAGGGCCATGGACTCGCCGAGCGTCAGGCCGAAGCCCTCCGCGCGGTGCAGCGACACGTAGCAATCGGCGCGCCGCATGAGCGCGGCCATGTCGGCCCCGCTGAGGAAGCGGTCGACGAGGTGGATGTCGGGGCGGTCGCCGATCGCCGCGCGCAGCTGGGCGAGCTTCTCGGGCTTGAAGTCGCCGTTGTGGCTCTTGAGCACGAGGTGTGGGCCCTCGCCCGGCGCGAAGGCGCGCGTGAACGCCGCCACGAGCCCGAGCGGGTTCTTGCGCGCAAGCGTCGAGTAGAAGTCGAACAGGAACAGGAACTCAAAGCCGTCCGGCAGGTGCAGCCCGCTGACGTCGCCGCCCGCGGGCGGCGCGACGATCGGCAGCGGCACGCGCACGACCGGCACCGGCGAGGCGTGGCTCAGGATCTCCTGCACGTAGGTGGAGTAGACCCAGATCTCGTCGACGAGCGCGAACGCGCGGTCCCAGCTCGGCGGCACGACGTCGACCTCCCACGCCCACACGCCGATCGTGTAGCGATCCTCGAAGAACGCCTCGCCGAGCTCGGCGTGGAACGCCGGCAGCTCGGGCGCGTTGACACAGACGAGGTTGAAGGGCAGCTCGCCCTCGACGTGCAGGTCGGCGAAGTCGGTCGTCTTGATCTGCGCGCGCCGGCCGTCGGGGGCGACGACGTCGGGCAGGTTGACGTCCAGCGTCGTCGTGCGAACCGGTACGCCGGCCTCGTGGAGCGCCTGGACGTACAGGCGCGCGGCCTGCCCCAGGCCCAAGCCGCCGCGCAGGAAGCCGGCGGCGTTGACGCCGAGGGATGCGAGCTCGGGTGGCGAGTGCACCGGCCGATGGTGGCATAGCGCCCCGTGGCGCAGGCGCGCCGGGCGCAACCACCGGTCGTGGGCGGTCAGCGGTCACGCTCGAGGACGAGACCCCACGGCCGAGCTCGGTCAGCGCCGCACGCCGCTCGAGGACGACGCCCGACGGCGGGCTCGGTGGCGCGCGCGGCTCCTCTGCGAGCGTGCACAACTGACACATCGACCGCAGCACTCGCGTGCTCGGTCATATCTGCATGACATACGTGCACAGCTGACGCTTCGAGCGTCGCCGGCCCTCCAGGGGTCAGTTGTGCATGCTCGAGGACACGCGCGCGTGCGAAAGCGCGTCGAGCTCGGGCAGCAACACGACGCTCTCCTGCTCGCTCGGGTCGGTCCTGGCCACGATGCTGGTCACCGGCTCGTCCTCGCTGACATTGACCGGCAGGTGCGGGACGCCGGGGGGAATGTAGGCCATCTCGCCCTTGCGAACCGTGAACCGGTGCTGCAGGCGATCGCCGTACCAGCAGACCACCTCGCCCGCGACGATGTAGATCGCCGACTCGTGATCCCGGTGCAGGTGGGGGCGCGCGCGGCCGCCGGGCGGGATCTCGACGACGTGCATGCACAGGCCACGAGAGCCTGCGCTCTGCGCCGAGATGCCCTCCAAGACGTGATTTCCCTGCTTGCTCTCCGAGCGCCGACCGGGCCTGATCGCGATGCAATGCTCCTCGGCCTGCTCGGCGGTGCGGGGTTGCGGTGTGGCTCGCATTCGTTCTTCCCCTTCGATCGCTCCGGTGACAGGAGACTCTGACAGCGCCCGCGACCGGCGGCCAGGGAGGCCAGCCCGTCGCCTGGGTTCGGCTCGCCGCACCACCGGCGATCGATGGCCGGGCGCTCAGCGAGGCTCCTCCCGCTCGCGCCGCAGCCGCGCGAGCTCCGCGGCGAGCGCCTGCTGTCCGGCCGCCAGCCCGCGGACGCGCTCGTCGATCGTCTGCAGCGCCCGCAGCAGCTCCTCGTCGACGAGGCGCTGGTGGACCGTGTAGGGGCGCATCGCCCGCAGCGCGGCATCGCGGACCACGCCGCGCGGTCCCCGGTCGGCGCCGCGCGCGGCCTTCGGCCCGGTCGCCATCCGCTCTCGTACGCCATCGAGATCGAGGGCCTCGGGGCGGCCGCGGCCGTCGTGGGGCAGCGTCAGCACGCGGGCGAGGCGGTCGGCCATCGCGCGGCCGGCGACCGCGGGGGCATGGTGGGCGAGGACGTCGGCACGTGCGCGCCGGGCCCGCGCGCGACCGGCCTCGGGGTCGGCGAGCGCCGCCCGCATGAGCGCGGCGGCGTGGTCGAGGTCGGGCTCGGCCCACTCGCCCTGCGCCGGGTAGGGGTCGTGGCCGGGGCCGATCGGCGTGAGGCGGTGGTCGACGAGCAGGCTGTTGAACGCCGTCAGCAGGTCGCGCGTGCCGCCGTAGTCGGTGGCGATCACCGGCGTGCCGAGCAGCATCGCCTCGGCGATCGTCAGGCCGAAGCCCTCCGAACGGTGCAGCGAGATGTAGCAGTCGAGCTCGCGGATGAGCGCGTTCTTCTCCGCCGCCGGCAGGTGGCGGTCGAGGACGGTGACACGCGGGTGCGCCGCGGCGGCGGCGAGCACCTCGGCGTGCTCGCGCGCGAAGCGCTCGCCGCCCAGCGTCTTGAGCACGAGCGACGCGTCCTCGTCCGCCCCGGGCGGGAAGGCGCGCGCGAACGCCTCGACGAGGCCCAGCGGGTTCTTGCGCCCGGCGACGCTCGCGTAGTCGTAGACGAAACCGAAGAGAAAGCCCGCGGGCAGGCCGAGCTGCTCACGGCCGGCCGCGGCCGCCACCGGCTCGGGGACCGCGGGCGGCACGTGCACCACCGGCACCGGCGAGACGGCGGCGAGCAGATCGGCGACGAACCGCGAGCCCGCCCAGACCTCGTCGACGAGGTCGAACGCGCGCAGCCAGCGCTGGGGCAGCGCGGCGACCTCCCACCACCACATGCCGACGACGTGGCGCCCCTCGAACGCCCCCGATCCCAGCTCGTCGCGCGCGCCCGTCATGCCATCGGGATTTGCGCAGACGATCGTCACCGGATGGACGGCCTCGCCCGCCCCGGACGAAGCCGGGGCACCCTCCAACGGCGCGTCGCGGCTGCGCAGCGCGAGGGGCGCGACGGCCACGCCCGCGGCCCGCAGCGCCTCGTCCAGATGGCGCGCAGCCTCGCCCACGCCGACGGTCGCGTCGAGGTAGCCCGCGAGGTTCACGCCGAGCGGCAGGGCGGGCTCGTGCGAGACGTGCGCCATGGGTCGCGAGGCTACCCTTCAGCCGGTGAGCCGTGCGCCCGCAGACGACGTCGCCGTCAGGGTGGACGGCGTCGCCAAGACCTTCCGGCTGCCGCGCGAGCAGCTCAGCACGCTGAAGGAGCGAGCGCTGCACCCGACCCGCCGCCAGCGCTTCGATCCGCTCCTGGCGCTGCGAGGGGTGAGCTTCGAGGTCCGCACAGGCGAGGTCTTCGGCATCGTCGGGCGCAACGGCTCGGGCAAGAGCACGCTCATGAAGTGCCTGGCCGGCATCTACCAGACCGACGCCGGCGAGATGTGGCTGCGCGGTCGGATGGCACCGTTCATCGAGCTCGGAGTCGGCTTCAACCCCGACCTCACCGCCCACGACAACGTCCTCATCAACGCCGTCATGCTCGGCCTGGAGCCCGAGCAGGCGCGCGAGCGCTACTCGTCGATCATGGACTTCGCCGAGCTGCACGAGTTCGCCGAGCTGAAGCTCAAGAACTACTCGTCGGGCATGCAGGTGCGGCTCGCCTTCAGCGTCATGGTCCATGTCGACGCCGACGTGCTGCTCATCGACGAGGTGCTCGCCGTCGGCGACGCCGCCTTCCAGCAGAAGTGCTACGACGTGCTCAGCCGCTCGCGCGACGAGGGGCGCACGATCCTGCTCGTCACGCACGACATGGGCCAGGTGCAGCGCTTCTGCGACCGTGCGCTGCTGCTCGACCGCGGGCGGATGGTGGCGGTCGACGACTCGCGCACCATCGCGCGCAAATACATGCAGCTGAACTTCGCCGCGCCGGCCCAGCGCGAGTCGATCGTGCTCGCCGAGACCGCCCGCAGCGGCGACGCCGGCGCCGGCGCGAGCGCGGACAGCGCCGTCGTCGTCGACGCCTGGGCACAGAACCTCGCGGGGCGCACGACGCTGCTGGAGCCCGGCGAGGCGATGGGGATGGCGATGCGCGTGCGCTTCGCCGCCGTGATCGTCGAGCCGGTCTTCGCCTTCCTGCTGACCGACGAGCACCGGCGGCCCGTGCTCGCCGTGACCACGGAGCGCAGCGAGCTGGCCACCGGCAGCCACGCGGCCGGCGACGAGCTCGACGTCGCCGTCGGCTTCCGCAACCGCCTCGCCGCCGGGCGCTACTGGATCTCGGTGCAGGTCACGCTGCCCGGCCCCGACCCCGACCTGGTCGCCTTTCGCGAGGACGTCTCCTCGTTCGACGTCTCCGGCACGGGCGGGGGCGGCGGCGTGGTGGACCTCCCCCACACCTTCGAGCTGACGCCCGCGCCCTCGATGCAGAAGGCGGACTGGTGAGCGCCGAGGCCTATCGCGTCCGCGGACCGTCGGCGATCGGCGGCGACCCGCGCCGCTTCTGGAACCTCGCGCGGACGCTGGCGGCGACCGACTGGAAGGTCCGCTTCTACGGCTCGGCGCTCGGTTACCTCTGGTCGCTGCTGCGCCCGCTGCTGCTGTTCGGGATCGTCTACTTCGTCTTCAGCAGGGTCGTCGATGCCGGCGCCGGCGTGCCGCACTACGGCGTGATCCTGCTGCTGGCGATGATCCTGTTCTTCTTCTTCTCCGAGGTCACCGCCGGCGGCGTCACCGCCATGGTCGACCGCGAGTCGCTGCTGCGCAAGGTCGGCTTCCCGCGCGCGGTCGTGCCGCTCGCCGTCGCGCTCGTGGCCGCGATGAACCTCGCGCTGAACCTCGTCGTGCTGGCGGTCTTCGTCGTCGCGTCGGGCGTGTCGCCGCGCTGGCGCTGGCTGGCGCTGCCGGTCCCGTTCGCGCTCATGCTCGTCTTCGCGACCGGCGTGGCGCTGCTGCTGAGCGCGCTGTACGTGCGCTACCGCGACGTCCGTCCGATCTGGGAGGTCGTGCTGCAGGCGCTCTTCTACGCGACGCCGATCCTCTACCCGATCCAGGCCGTCATCGGCCACTCGCAGACGCTCGCGACGATCGCGCTGCTCAACCCGATCGCGGCGCTCGTCCAGGAGTCGCGCCACCTGCTCGTTGGCGGCATGTCGCTCGGCGAGGCGATGGGCTCCAGCGCGCTCGTCGCCGTGCCGCTCGCGATCGGAGTCGCGGTCACCTGGCTGGGCGTGCTCGTCTTCGACCGCATGGCGCCGCGTGCGGCGGAGGAGCTGTGAGGCGCTCGCGATGACAGCGCGCCATTGCTCGACCGAAGCACGCGCAAACCCGCGACGCAGGCGCTCGCGATGACAGCGCGCCATTGCTCGACCGAAGCACGCGCAGACCCGCGACGCAGGCGCTCGCGATGACAGCGCGCCATTGCTCGACCGAAGCACGCGCAGACCCGCGACGCAGGCGCTCGCGATGAGTCGCCTGCTCGGCGACCGCTCGCTGCAGCTCGTGGCCCGCAACATCGCCGAGCCGGCCCACTACCGCGCGCTCGTCAACATGGCCCGCCGCTACCCGCGGCCGCTGGACGCCTACAGCCGCTACCTCTTCGGCCGGCGCAGCTACCCGACGCGCGTCGCGGTGCGCACGCCGAGCGGGCTCGTGCGACCGACGCTGTGGTCCTTCCACGACATGCTGACGCTCAACGAGATCTTCTGCCGCGAGGACTACGGAGTGGGCGAGCCGCCGCCGCTCGTCGTCGACGTCGGCTCGAACATCGGCCTGTCGGCGCTGTACTTCCTCACGCGCGGCCCGGCCGTGCGCTGCCGCCTGTACGAGCCGGTGGCGCGCAACGTCGAGCGGCTGCGGCGCAACCTCGAGGGCTTCGAGGAGCGCTACGCGATCGAGCAGGTGGCGGTCGCCGACTTCGACGGCGAGGCGCGGTTCCGCCTGGACCCGTTCGGCCGCTACGGCGCGTTGAACCAGGACGGCGACGAGGTGACGACCGTTCCCTGCCGCCACATCGACGGCGTGCTCGAGGACGCCCTCGCGGTCGCCGACACGATCGCCCTGCTGAAGGTCGACGTCGAGGGCTACGAGAGCGCGCTGCTGCGCGCGGCGCGGCCCGACCTGCTGGCGCGCGTCGCGCTGATCTACCTCGAGGGCGTCGGCGCCGACCTGCCGGCGCCGGACGGCTTCGTCGCGAGCGAGTCCTGCGAGACGGTGCGCCTGCACAACGTCGAGCTCGGCCGCTGACCGTCAGCGCGGGGCGACGATCTCCAGCCAGTCGGCGTCGACACCCACGAGCCGGCGCCAGTCGCGCGGATCGAGCTCGCGGACCACAGCCGCCTCGTCGGCGACCGAAGCCACGAAGATCGCGCCGACGTGGCGCAGGCTCGAGCGATAGCCGCCGGTTCCCGGACGCAGGTCGCCGCCGCCCTGGTGAATCGCGACGCGATGCGTCCCGCGACGCAGGCGCAGCGGCCCGAACGGCTCGTAGGCGCCGGGGTTGTTGAGGTCGTCGGGCGTGTGGCCGAGGACCTTGCCGTCGACACGCAGCGTCATGCGCCGCGCGAACGAGCCCTCCACCCAGACGCGGTAGCGCCCGCTGCGCGCGATGGTGAGCGTTCCCTCGACGCCGCCGGGTCCGGCCGGCACGACGGCCTCGGGGTAGTTGCCGAAGTCCGCCCACAGTGCCGGCCGCGGCAGGCGCAGCGGGAAGACGACGGCCATCGGCCGCCGCGGCGCGAACGCGATCCGGCCGCCGAGCCTGCGCGCGCGCGCCGCCCACGAGCGCGCGACCGCGCGCGTGACCGGCTCGGCGGGATGGAACACGTCGGGGCCGAGCGGCTTGTGACGCAGGACCTTCGGTGCCCCGGTCTGGCGCCAGAGCTCGTAGTAGCGCCCGCGCCAGTCCAGGCGGAAGCTCGCCGGCGGCCGGCTCGTCGTCGGCGAGCGGCGCACGATGAGCAACGGCTGCGTCTCGACGTACTCGAGCGTCAGGTCGTCCATGCTGATCGGCGCCTTCAGGCTCGGCCGGCGCAGTGGGTCGACCAGGGCGTTTGGGTCGTACGGGCCGTTGCGGTAGCGCGTGACCTGCTCCGGCTCGCTCAGGATGGGCAGGTCGCGCAGGAAGTACTTGCCGAACTCGTCGTACTCGTTGAGGATCGCCGGCCCGCGCCCGGCGAGCCGCTCGTTGAGCGTCAGCAGCTCGGAGTAGCGGTCGTAGGGCGCCAGCGAGACGTCGTGGTAGGCGAGCGCGCTGGACCACAGGAGCCCCGCCGCAAGCGCCGCGCCCACGCCGATGCTCAGCGGCTTGGAGAGCCCCCGCCAGAGGCTCGCGGCGCCGAGCATCGCCAGCAGCGGGACGACGGGAGAGAGGATCATGAGCACCTTCGAGTCCGCGTACGCGGTGCCGCGCTCGAGCAGGTACGCGGAGGCCAGCCCGAGCGTGCCCGCGAGCAGCAGCGGCCCCCACGCACGGCGCCGGATCGCCCACACGAGGCCCACCGCCGCCGCGATCCCGAAGAGCCACAGCAGCCGGTCCTGAGCCACGACGTGATCGAGCGTCCGGTAGCGGTAGTCGCCGCTGAGCCACGGACCCAGCGCCTGCACGTCGTCGAGGGGGCGCGCCAGGTGGCCGAGGTCGGCGTTGGCGACGAGCGTCGCCTTCGTGATCGTGATCGCGCTGCGCAGCGAGTCCAGCACCGGCAACGCCACGAGCACCGCGACGCCCGCGCCGAGGGCGAGCCAGAGGATGTCGGCCCGTTCTCGCCGGCGCACGAGCCTCGCTCCCCACACGCCGGCGATGACGAGCGCCGGCAGTCCCAGGTACGGGACGATCGCAGGCCCCAGCGCGCCCAGCCCGGCCGCGGCCGCGATCGCGACCGGAAGCAGCGAGCGCGCCGGCCGGCGCGCGAGCAGCGCCGCCGCGAGCACGGCCACGAGCGTGACGACCACCGCCAGCGCCGCGACCTCCTTGATCGATCCCTGCAGCGCGGAGCCGAGGACGAGCGCCGGCTGCGCGGCGGCGAACG
>JBPCJA010000261.1:0-9846 GCA_051005755.1 Solirubrobacteraceae bacterium | reverse complement strand
CCCGAACCCAGCAGCGCGTCCATCCGCTCCACGGTCCCCGGCAAAAACGGCACAGAAGAAGTCATAACCCCCGGTTCGACACCCACCCACCAACCACCTACCAACATGACCGCAAGCTGGTATGAGGGCGGCATGCGAGGGCTCCCTGAAGGACCTGCAGGTCGACCGCATCGACCTCTACCAGCTGCACGCGCCGGATCCCGACGTCCCATATGCGGAGTCCGTCGGCACGCTGAAGGAGCTGCAGGACGAGGGCAAGATCAACCACGTCGGCGTTTCCAACGTCAGCGTCGAGCAGCTCGACGAGGCACGGTCGATTGTCGACGTCGTCAGCGTCCAGAACCGCTTCAACCTCAGCGACCGCTCGTCGGCGGAGGTGCTCGCGGTCTGCGAGCGCGACGGGCTCGGCTTCTTCCCGTGGTTTCCGCTCGCGGCGGGTGACCTCGCCAGGCCCGGCGGGGTCGTCGACGAGATCGCGCAGGCGCACGACGCGACGCCGGGCCAGATCGCGCTCGCGTGGCTGCTTGCGCGCTCGCCCGTGATGCTGCCGATCCCCGGGACGGGCTCGACCGGACACCTCGAGGAGAACGTCGCGGCGGCGGAGCTGCGGTTGAGCGACGACCAGATGGAGCGACTGGACGACGCCGCATAGCTACTCCTGCTGCGCCAGCTTCGACGGCCACCAGATCCTCGGCCCGATGTCGAGCGTCAGCGCCGGGACGAGCACCGAGCGTACGACGAACGTGTCGAGCAGGACGCCTAAGGCGACGACGAAACCGATCTGCGTCAGGAAGACGAGCGGCAGCACGCCCAGCACGGAGAACGTGCCTGCGAGTACGATCCCGGCCGAGGTGATGACGCCGCCCGTGACGGCGAGGCCACGGAGCATCCCCTCGCGCGTGCCGTGGCGAATCGTCTCCTCGCGCACGCGCGCCATGAGGAAGATGTTGTAGTCGATCCCCAGGGCGACGAGGAAGATGAAGGCGAACAGCGGCAGGGACGGGTCGCTGCCGGGGAAGCCGAAGACGACGTCGAAGACGATCGCGCCGACGCCAAGCGACGCCGCGAACGACAGGATCACCGTGGCGACGAGCATCAGCGGCGCGACGAGCGCGCGCAGCAGCGCCACGAGGATCAGGAAGACGACGATCAGCGCGACCGGCGGGATCACCCACGTGTCGCGCGCCGCAGCCTCGCGCAGGTCGCGCTCGACCGCGGTCGCGCCGCCGACGAGCGTCTCCGCGCCGCCTGCGCGCTTCGCCGCCGCGCGGATCTTCGGGATCAGCTCGAAGGCGTCGGTCGAGAACGGCGCCGGGTCGAGCACCGCGTTGAGCAGCACACCATCCTTGCCACGGGCGACCGGCGGCGTGACCGCCGACACGCCGTCCACCGCGGCGACGGCGCGGCGCACCGCGGTGACCCTCGACGGATCGCGCACGATGATCTCGGTCGGCGCGTTGGCGCCGCTCGGGAACGACAGCGACAACAGCTGCTGGCCCTGGACGGCCTCGACGTCGTCGCGGAACGAGTTGCCCTGCGTGAGGCCGTCGTCGAAGTTCAGCAGCCCGAGCGCCAGGACGCAGAGCAGCGTCACGACGCCGATCGAGACGCGTCGCGGCCGCCTGGCCACCCATTCGCCGACGGTGCGCCAGCGCCCGCGCGTCTCGTCGGCGCCGGCGTCGCCGACGCGCGGGATGAACGGCCAGAACGCCCGGCGCCCGACGATCAGCAGCAACGCCGGCAGCAGCGTCAGCATCGACAGCACCGCGACCGCGATGCCGAGCGCGCCGATCGGGCCGAGGCCGGACGTGCCGTTGACCTCCGCGAGCGTGAGGCACAGCAGTGCCGCGATGACCGTCAGGCCGGAGGCGAAGATCGCCGGGCCGGCGGTGCGCAGTGCGAGGGCCATGGCCGCGTGGCGGTCCGTGCTGCGGCGCAGCTCCTCGCGATAGCGCGCGACGAGCAGGAGGGCGTAGTCGGTGCCCGCGCCGAGCACGAGGATCGAGAGGATCGCCGACGACTGGCCGTTGACGGTCACCCCGAGCTCGGTCAGGCCGTAGCCGATGGACCGCGTCGCGATCTCGGCGAAGCCGACCGCGGCGAGCGGGACGAGGAAGAAGATCGGGCTGCGGTAGATGAGGATCAGCAGCACGAGCACGAGCAGGAACGCGACCCCGATCAGCGTGCCGTTGATGCCCTCGAAGACCTTGATCGCGTCAGCGGAGAAGCCGGCGGGACCGGTGACCTTGACCTCCAGCCCGCCGCCGGGATTGCTCACCCGCCGGCGGATCTCGTCGATGGGATCGAGGATCGTCTCCGGCTCGCCGTCGCTCGTGATCGACGCGCGCACGATCGCGGCCTTGCCGTCTGGGGAGAGCACGGGTCCCCGGAACTCGGACGTCGCGCGGAAGTTCAGGCCGTTGAGCTCGCGGATGTCGGCGGCGATCCGGCGGCGGTCGCCCGGGGCGAGCCCGCTCTCGCGCCGGTAGACGACGATGACCTCCGCCAGCTCCCCGCCCTGCAGGCGCTCGCTGATCGCAAGCGCCTTCGTCGACTCCGCGTCGCCGGGCAAGAACGAGGTCGACTCGTTCTGCTCCGCGTCGGCGAACCTGCCCGGCAGGTTGGCCGCGAACGACCCGAAGACGGCCAGCAGCCAGACGGCGGCGACGACCCACTTCGCGCGCCGGCCGGCGGGGATCGCGAGCAGGGAGGGCATCGCGAACTTCTACAGCATGCGCCGGTCGGTCAGGCCGGCGCGCCGAGCAGCGCCCGCAGTTCGCCCGGCTCTGTGACGGGCGCGCGACATGTGAAGCGCTCGCAGACGTACGCGGCTGCGCGGCCGTCGACGGGCGTCCGGCCCTCGAGCAGCGGCACGCCGGCGTCGTCGCCGCCATCGCCGCCGGCGAGCACGACGTGCGGGCGAAACGCCGAACGCACGGCGCGCACGAGGGCGCTCGTGTCGTCGCCCACGAGCGCGACCTCGCGTACCGGCGCGAGCTGGAAGTCGAGTGCCTGCAGGAGGTGGCCGAAGGCCAGCGGGGCGCGCCGCAGGAGGTCGCCGAAGAGGCGCAGCACGGTCGTCCCGTGCTCCTCGTAGCGGGCCTCGCCGGTCAGCGCGGCGAGGCGCAGCAGCCCGAACGCGGCGCTCGACTGGCCCGACGGGATCGGTGCGTCGTCGATCTCCTTGCGTCGCGCGACGAGCTGCTCGTGATCGCTGGAGGTCTGAAAGAAGCCGCCGTGCTCGGTGTCGGCGAAGCGCTCGATGAGCGCGTCGGCGAGCTTGCGGGCGGCGTGGAACCAACGCGGCTCGAACGTCGCCTCGTACAGCGTCAGCAGCGCTTCGAGCAGGAACGCGTGGTCCTCGAGGTACGCGTTGAGCTTCGCCTCGCCGGCGTTGTACGTGCGCAGCAGGCGACCGTCGCCGTCGCGCAGCTCGTCGAGCACGAAGGCGGCGGCACGGCGGGCGGCGGCGAGGTAGTCGTCACGCCCGAGGACGGCGCCGGCCTCCGCCAGCGCGCCGATCATGAGCGCGTTCCAGGCCGTCAGGCGCTTGTCGTCGAGGCCAGGCCGTATGCGCTGCCCGCGCGCGGGCAGCAGCGCTGCGCGGATGCGCTCGCGCACCTCGGGCTCGGGCTCCGGGCCGCGCGACTCGAGGATGTTCGTGCCGTCGAAGTTGCCGCGCTCGCTGGAGCCGAACCACGCGATCGCGACGTCGGCGTCCGCGCCGAGGACGTCGCGCAGCTCGTCGACGCTCCAGACGTAGAACTTGCCCTCGACGCCCTCGGAGTCGGCGTCGAGCGCGGAGTAGAAGCCGCCCTCCGGGCCGGTCATCTCGCGCAGCACCCAGTCAAGCGTCTCCTCGGTCGTACGGCGCAGGACCGGGTCGGCGCTGACCTGCCAGCCGTGGAGGTAGGCGCGCGCGAGCAGCGCGTTGTCGTAGAGCATCTTCTCGAAGTGCGGCACGGTCCACGTCGCGTCGACGGCGTAGCGCGCGAAGCCGCCGCCGATCTGGTCGTAGATCCCGCCGGACGCCATCGAGCGCAGCGTCTGCAGTGCCATCGACGTCTCGCCGCGGCGCAGGAGGAACTCGATCGTCGATGCCGCCGGGAACTTCGGCGCGCCGCCCCAACCGCCGTCGACCGCGTCGAAGTGCGCGCGCAGCTCGGCGACGGCGTCGTCAAGGACGCGCGCGTCGACCGGCCCCTCGGCCGGCTTCAGCCGCGCGCCGCCGGACAGCCGCGCGGCCAGCGCCGAGCTCTGCGCGCGGATCTCGTCGCGCTGTGCCTTCCACGCCTCGGCGACGGCGTCGAGCACGGCCGGCCAGCTCGGCATCCCCTGGCGCGGCTCCGGCGGGAAGTACGTGCCGGCATAGAAGGGGACCTGCTCGGGCGTGATGAAGACGTTCAGCGGCCAGCCGCCGTGGCCGGTCATCGCCTGGACGGCCTCCATGTAGATCGCGTCGACGTCAGGGCGCTCCTCGCGGTCGACCTTCACGCAGACGAAGTGCTCGTTCATGAGCGCGGCGATCCCCGGGTCCTCGAAGGACTCGCGCTCCATGACGTGGCACCAGTGACAGGCCGAGTAGCCGATCGAGACGAGCAGCGGCCGGTCCAGCTCGCGGGCGCGCGTCAGCGCCTGCTCCCCCCACGGCAGCCAGTCCACGGGGTTGTCGCGGTGCTGCAGGAGGTACGGCGAGGTCTCGCGAGCGAGTGCGTTGGCCATGAGGGCGCGCTACCCCGCGTGGCGCAGGGCGAAGCGGCGCAGGAGCGCGTCCAGCGGCGGGTCGTCGAACGCCCGCACGCCGGCGCTGCGAGCGCCGACGTTCACAGCCCGCCCGTCAAGGCGCCCCGTGATGGTCGAGGAGGTGATCGTCAGGTTGCCGCGCGCGGCCTTGCTGCCCCTGATCCGCAGGACCTGTGCGACCGCGACATCCATCGGCACCGTGCCGGAGACCCGCACGCCGGGGACGTAGACGACGTCTGCGAGCGTGAGCCTGCCGCCCGGGCTGACCGTCGCGCGGCCGCCGCGCAGTCCGCCGATGCGCCGCGGCAGCCCGCCGCTCTGGAGCACGTCGCCGATGACCTGGCGGCGCATGTCGACGGCGGTCCGCAGCGCGGCGGTCACCGTGCGCCCGACCTTCCCCTTGCCGCCGGTCCCGGGCAGCCGGTCCAGGCGCGTCGGAGCGATCGGCGTAGGCGAGAACGGAGCGTCGCTCGTCGCGCAGGGCGTGACGGGCTGGCCGGCGAAGAACTGCGCCACGCCGCGCAGGCCGCAGTGCTCGGGCGTCTCGTCGCTCGCGAGGGCCGAATGGCCGGTATAGGGAAGCGACAGCACCTGCGCGGCCGGGACCAGCGACGTGACGCTGGCGCCGTCCTCCAGCGGCGTGCGCACGTCTGCGCTCCCGTTGACGACGAGCGTCGGCACGTTGGGCAGCGGCCCCGCGGGGACGGGAGGCGGTGTGAGCGTGGGCCAGCCGAGGCAGAGGTCGATGATCTCGGTGCCGAGGGCGCTGGCGCCGTCGAAGGGATAGAACGGCCCGTCACCGAGCCCGCGTACGACTGCGCGGGCCTGCCGCGCGCGCGTGGCGGGATTCGCCGCCCGGTTCCAGGGAAAGATGCCCTCCTCGCAGAGGGTCGCGGCGAAGACCGGATCGCTGAAGCCCTCGCCGGCGGCCTGGCGGCGCAGGTCGATGAGGCCGGCCGCGCGCGCTGCCAGCCGGATGAGCGGCGCGCTGTCGCCGCGGCCGGCGGACGTCAGCGCTCCCGGCAGCTCGGCGCGCAGCGTCGGGTTGAGGTCGCCGTTGAGCACGACGTTGAGCAGGTCCTCGCGCGTCATGGTCGCCCGCAGGCGCCGCCCGCGGCCGTTGGTGAACCGGCCTTGCAGCGCCCTGCGCGCGAGGCGCCTGACCTCGCCGTTGAGCTGGCCGACCGGGTTGCCCGAGATGCCGGAGCACTGACCGTGTGCGCACAGCTCCGTGAGGACGCGGCGCATGGCCGCGAACGTCGAGCGCTGGAGGGTGTCGGGACCTGCGGGCAGCACGACCGAGTCCAGCACGAGCGTCTCGACGCGGGCCGGGTAGCGCGCGGCGTAGTCCAGGGCGACCTTCGTGCCGTAGGAGACGCCGTAGAGGACGAGCTTCTCGTAGCCGCTCTCGGCGCGCAGTGCCTCGAGGTCCTCGACGCTCGCGGCGGTCGTGAACTGGCCGCGCCGGACCCCGAGCTCACCGGCGCAGCGGGTGGCGGCGTCGGTGAGCGTGCGGCCGATGAGCTGGCAGGTCAGGGGCGTCGATGCGCCGGTGCCGCGCTGGTCAAAGACGAGCAGGTCGCGCGTGGCGAGCGCCGGCGCCAGGACCGACGCGAAGTCGACGGTCAGCGGCGTCGCGGCCTGTCCGGGCCCGCCGGCGAGCGCGACGACAGCGGTGCTCGTCGGGTTCGTCGGTGCGACGCGCCGCATCGCGGCCAGGCGGATGGTGCCCGCCACCGGTGCGCTGCGGTCCAGCGGGACGTCGAGCGCGCCGCATTGCAGGGCCGGTGCCTGCGCACAGCGAGTGAACGCGATGGCGGCGTCAGCGGACGGCGCCGCGAGAAGGAGGAGGCCCGTGGCGAGGAGCAGTCCCTGCAGGGCCGGAAAACGCATCCGGTGCTTCACGGTAGCAGCGCGCTACCGTGGCTCCGACCGCACGTTCCCGCGATCCCAGGAGCGCAACGACCCGTGTCCAAGCACCGCGAGCCCGTGACCGCACTCGGCGCCCCCGCCGCCATCGGCCCCTACAGCCACGCCGTCCGCGCGGGCTCGTTGCTGTTCTGCTCGGGTCAGATCGCGCTCGATGCCGACTCCGGCGAGCTCGTCGGCGCCACGCCCGCCGAGCAGGCACGCCGCTGCCTGGAGAATCTCCAGGCCGTCTGCGCGGCTGCGGGCGCGACCCTCGATGACGCCGTGCGCTGCACGGTCTACATGACCGACCTCGCCGCGTTCTCCGACGTCAACGAGGCCTACGGCGAGTTTTTCGCGACCGACCCCCCCGCGCGCGTGGCGATCGGCGTGGCCGCGCTGCCCAAGGGCGCGCAGGTCGAGATCGACGCGATCGTGGCGCTGCCGGGGTAGGGCCTGCGCGGGCGGACAGCGACGTTTGTCAGGTACTGAGCGGGTATGGCTCATAAGCTGACAAAGAGGCCCGAAGAGCTCACCGGCCGCGCAGCACCGCCCGCTTGATCTTGCCGCTGGCGGTCTTCGGCAGCTCGCCGGCGAAGTCGACGATGCGCGGGTACTTGTAGGGTGCCGTCTGCGCCTTGACGTGCTCCTGGAGTGCGCCCGCGAGCTCGGCGGAGGCCGTGAAGCCCTCGCGCAGGACGACGACGGCGCGCACCACCGAGCCGCGCTCGTCGTCGGGCGCCGCCACGACCGCCGCCTCGGCGACCGCGTCGTGGGCGATGAGCGCCGACTCGACCTCGAAGGGCCCGATGCGGTAGCCGGAGGAGATGATGACGTCGTCCGCGCGACCCTCGAAGAAGAGGAAGCCGTCCTCGTCCTCGGTCACCCGGTCGCCGGTGCGCCACACGCCGGTCGGCGGCGCGGCGCCGCGGTAGTGCAGGAAGAAGGTCGGCACGGTCGCAGGGTCGACGACGAGCTCGCCGTCCTCGATTGACAGCCCGATGCCCGGCAGCGGGCGCCCCATCGAGCCGGGGCGGACCTCCTCGCCGGCAGGCATCCCGGTGAGCTGCCCGGTCTCGGTCTGGCCGTAGCCGTCGCGGATCTGCAGGCCCGTCGCCTCCTCCCAGGCTCGCAGGACCTCGGGGTTCAGCGCCTCGCCGGCGGCGACGAGGCCGCGCAGCGAGGCGATCGGGCGCAGCGTCGCGCGCTTGGCGATGACGCGGTACTCGGTCGGCGCCATGCAGAGGACGTTGACCCGCTCGCGCTCGAGCAGCTCGAGGCGTTCGGCGGGATCGAAGCGGGCATCGTGCAGGAGCGCCGCGGCGCCGCGGATCCACGGCGCGATGAACGCGTTGCGCGCCGACTTGCTCCAGCCGCTGGCGGCCGTGCACCAGACGAGCTCGCCCGGCCGCGGGCCGAGCCAGTGCTCGGCCTGCACGCGCTGGCCGGCGAGGTAGCGCTGGCCGTGGACGACCGCCTTGGGCTCGCCCGCCGTCCCGCTCGTGAACGTCACGAGGCAGGGGTCCAGCGGCGAGAGCTGCGCCGCCGGCGGCGGCTCGGCCGGCGGCCAATCCGCCACGCCGGGCGGGAGGTGGATCGTGGGGCCGTCCCAGCCGGACGCTTCGAGCACCTCCGCGTTGCGGCCGTCGCAGACGACGAGCGCCGGCGGGCAGACGTCCAGGCGCAGGCGCAGGTCATTCGCGCGCAGCTGCTCGTTGCAGGGCAACACGACGTAGCCCTGGCGAAAGCAGGCGACCATCGCGGCGACCCAGTCGGCCCGGTTGCCGACGAGCGTCAGGACGGTATCGCCGCGCCGCACGCCGCGCTCATGCAGCGAGGCGGCGAACGTCTCCGCCGCGCGCACGACGTCCCCGAAGGACCACTCGCGGCGCGCGCCGTCGCGTGCCAGCTCGACGAGCGCGAGGCGGTCGGGCGGCGCGGACTGCACGACATCGAGGGCGAAGTTGCTCATGGCCGCGCGCAGTCTCGCACGGGCCCGGCGGCTGCCAGGGCGCAGGTAAGCTGGCTTGCAAAGAGCCCGCGAGATCCTGACCTGGGAGAGCGTCACAGCCATGGCCGTAGCCCCCACCTACAGCGAGTACACCGACGAGCAGAAGGACATCATCGCGATGGTCCGGCAGTTCGCCGACGAGCAGATCCTGCCCAACGCCGAGCACTACGACCACGAGGACGAGTTCCCCCAGGACATCGTCGACCAGATGAAGGAACTCGGGCTGTTCGGGGTCACGATCCCCGAGGAGTACGGCGGGATGGGCCTGGATCTGACGACCTATTGCATGATCGTCGAGGAGCTCTCGCGCGGCTGGATCTCGATCAGCGGGATCATCAACACGCACTTCATCGGCTCCTACCTGCTCATGAAGTTCGGCACCGAGGAGCAGAAGCAGAAGTACCTTCCGGAGATGGCGACGGGCGAGTGGCGCGCTGCCTTCAGCCTCTCCGAGCCGGAGATGGGCTCCGACGTCCAGGCGCTCAAGAGCACCGCGAAGAAGCTCGACGACGGCAGCTACGAGATCAACGGCCAGAAGATGTGGGTCACGAACGGTCTGCGCTCGAAGATCGTCTTCGTGCTCGTGCGCACCGACCCCAAGGCCGATCCGCCCTACAAGGGCATGACGTGCTTCATCGACGAGAAGGAGCCGGGCGTCTCGGTGAACACCGGCGAGTACGCCGGCTTCACCGTTCCGCCGCCGCTGAAGAAGATGGGCTACAAGGGAGTCGAGTCGACCGAGCTCGTCTTCGACGGCTACAAGTGCCCGGCCGAGAACATCCTCGGCGGCGAGGAAGCCGGCCTGAACCGCGGCTTCCAGCAGATGATGGACGCGCTCGAGGTCGGCCGCGCGAACGTCGCCGCCCGCGGCGTCGGCATCGCCCAGCGGGCGCTCGAGCTCGCGCTGCGCTACTCGCAGGAGCGCAAGGCGTTCGGCAAGCCGATCGCCCAACACCAGGCGATCCAGTTCAAGCTCGCCGACATGGCGACGCAGATCAAGGCCGCGCGCCTGCTGACGCGCAAGGCCGCGCGCCTGAAGGACGCCGGCGAGAGCTCCGAGCTCGAGGCCGGCATGGCCAAGCTCTTCGCCTCGGAGACCGGGCGCTTCTGCGTCGAGGAGTCCTTTCGCATCCACGGCGGCTACGGCTACTCCAAGGAGTACGAGATCGAGCGCCTGTACCGCG
>JBPCJA010000260.1:0-4433 GCA_051005755.1 Solirubrobacteraceae bacterium | reverse complement strand
GGCGCGGCCTGACCCCACCCGCATAGAGTCGTCGCCATGCTGCTCGCCGTCGACGTCGGCAACACCCAGACGCACTTCGGCACGTTTCGCGACGGGCGGCTCGTCGAGCACTGGCGCTTCGCCACGGTGTCCGAGTCGACCGCCGACGAGCTCGGGTCGATGATGCGCAACCTGCTCGAGCTGCGCGGCATCGGGCTCGCCGACATCGGCGCGTCGATCGTGTCCTCGACGGTGCCGGCGCTCGAGCCGGAGTGGCTGGCGATGGCCGAGCGTTACCTCGGCCACACGATGCTCGCCGTCGGACCGGGCCTGAGGACGGGCATGGCCCTGCGCTACGACAACCCGCGCGAGATCGGCGCCGACCGGCTCGCCAACGCCGTCGCGATCCGCGAGCGCTTCGGCGGCCCCGCGATCTGCGTCGACTTCGGCACGTCGGTGAACTTCGACATCGTCGGGCCCAAGGGGGACTTCCTCGGCGGCGTGCTCGTGCCGGGCGTCGAGATCTCGCTCGCCGCGCTGACCTCGCGCGGCGCGAAGCTGCCCGCGATCGACCTGCTGCCGCCGCGCACGGTCATCGGCAAGAGCACCGTCGACGCGATTCGCTCCGGCGTGATCTACGGCTTCGCGGGTGCGATCGACGGCATCCTGCGGCGGCTGCTCGACGAGCTCGGCGACGAGACCGACGTCATCGCGACAGGCGGCCTGGCGGACGCGATCGTCCCGTTCACCGAGCACATCGACGAGGTCGACGACCTGCTCACGCTCACCGGGCTACGGTTGTTGTATGAGCGCAACGCCTAGCGCCCGCAGCCTCACCGACGCCTGGATGCTCGGTCCGCTGCGCGTTCCCAACCGCGTCGTGCTCGCCCCGCTGGCCGGGATCGGCAACTGGTTCGTGCGACTGCAGGCCAAGCGCTACGGCGCCGGGATGGCCGTCTCGGAGATGGTCTCGAGCTTCGGCGTGCACCACGGCAACGAGAAGACGTGCACGGAGCTGCTGCGCATCGAGCCCGCAGAGCGCGCCGGCGGCCCGGTGGCGATCCAGCTCTTCGGCCAGGAGCCCGATGTCATGCGCTCGGCTGCCGCGCTCGTCGCCGCGGCGGGCGCGGACCTCATCGACCTCAACATGGGCTGCCCGGTCCCGAAGGTCTGCAGGACCGGCGCCGGCGCGGCGCTCCTCGACGATCCCGACACCGCCGTCGCGGTCGCGTGCGCGGCGCGCGAGGGCTCCGGGCTGCCGGTGACCGTCAAGCTGCGCTCCGGCCGGCGCGCGGGAGAGACCGACGGCTTCGAGCTCGCCCACCGGCTCGTGGCCGAGGCCGGCGTCGCCGCGATCGGCTTTCACCCGCGCTCGGCGCAGGTCCACCACAAGGGCTCGCCCGACCTCGACCTCGCCCGCGATCTCGTGGCGTCGCTGCCGGCACCGGTGATCCTCAGCGGCGGCATGAACGATCCCGACTCGATCCGCCACGCGTTCGAGCACACGGGCTGCGAGGCGGTCATGCTCGCCCGCGGCGCGCTCGGCAACCCATGGCTCTTCGCGCGGCTGCTCGGCACCCGCGCCTCGGAGCCGAGCGCGGCCGAGGTGCTCGACGAGCTCGACTGGGTCATGCGGCGCGCCGTCGAGCATCTCGGAGAGCGGCGCGGGGGGCGCTACCTGCGCAAGTTCTACCCCTGGTACGTCGACCGTCTCGGCGGCTGCAAGACGCTGCAGGCGGCGCTGCAGGCCACCGACAGCGTCGACGCGGCGCGGGCGGTGCTCGCCGGGTTCGACGAGCTCTCGGCAGCGGCTTGACGCGCTGCTATCCTCTCGCACCGCCCGCGGCCGGGGGTCGCCCGAACGGGTGGTTCGTGTCGGTCTTCCAATCCACCGGAGCCATGCCCAAGGACGTCATCCTCACCGCCGACGGACTCGAGAAGCTCAAGCAGGAGCTCGCGTATCTCCAGGGCGAGAAGCGCCGCGAGGTCGCGCAGCGAATCAAGGAGGCACGCGAGTTCGGCGACATCTCGGAGAACTCCGAGTACGACGACGCCAAGAACGAGCAGGCGATGGTCGAGTCGCGGATCGCGCAGGTGGAGGAGCGGCTGCGCTCGGCCACGGTCGTCGACGCCAAGGACGTCTCGACCGAGACCGTGCAGGTCGGCTCGATCGTCAACGTCAAGGACGAGCAGACCGGCAAGATGCAGAAGTTCACGATCGTCGGCTCCCCGGAGGCCAAGCCGCCGGAGCGGCTGTCCTACGAGTCGCCGGTCGGCAAGGCGCTGCTCGGCCACAGGCGCAACGACGTCGTCGACGTGCCGCTGCCAAACGGCAAGACGCTCAAGCTCAAGATCACGAAGATCGACGTCGGGCTGTAGGCGGCGCCATGGCCGATGAGCTGCTCGCCGTCAGGCGCGCGAAGCTCGACAAGCTGCGCGCCGACGGGATCGATCCCTACCCGCACGAATTCCCCGGCGTCGAGCCGGTTGCGGACGTGCTCGCCGCCCACGCCGAGCTTGGCGACGGCGAGGAGACCGAGATCCGCCACCGCGTCGCCGGCCGCCTGGCGGCTCGCCGCGGCCAGGGCAGGATGGCGTTCCTCGACCTCGTCGACCGCTCCGGCCGTCTCCAGCTGCAGGCGCGCGTCGATGTGCTCGGCGAGGAGGCACACGAGCGCCTGCTGGCGCTCGACCTCGGTGACATCGTGGGGATCGACGGCACGGCGATGCGCACCCGCCGGGGCGAGCTGACGCTGAAGGTCGACGACTTCACCGTGCTCGCGAAGTCGCTGCGCCCGCCGCCCTCCAAGCACCATGGCCTGCAGGACGTCGAGACGCGCTATCGCCGACGCGAGCTCGACCTCATGTCCAGCGAGGAGACGCGCGAGCTCTTCGTCGCCCGCGCCAAGACGGTCACCGCGGTTCGCCGCTTCCTCGACGACGCCGGCTTCATCGAGGTGGAGACGCCCGTCCTGCAGCCGCTCTACGGCGGGGCGCTCGCGCGGCCGTTCACGACGCACCACAACGCGCTGGATCGCACGCTCTACCTGCGCATCGCCACCGAACTCTACCTCAAGCGCTGCATCGTCGGGGG
Source organism: Solirubrobacteraceae bacterium (assembly GCA_051005755.1). Classification (GTDB taxonomy): domain Bacteria; phylum Actinomycetota; class Thermoleophilia; order Solirubrobacterales; family Solirubrobacteraceae; genus CADCVQ01. The sequence continues at coordinate 1,360 of JBPCJA010000260.1, read as the reverse complement.
CCTGGAGCGGGTGTACGAGCTCGGCAAGGACTTCCGCAACGAGGGACTGTCGACGAAGCACAACCCCGAGTTCACGATGCTCGAGTTCTACGAGGCATATGCCGACTACCTCGCCGTGGCCGACAGGCTCGAGGCCCTCGTGACGTCCGTCGTGGAGCAGATCGGCTCGGCCTCCCAGATCGATTTCAGCTCGCCGTGGACGCGCATCACGCTGCGCGACGCGATCCTCGACGCGACCGGCATCGACTTTCGCGAGCACGCTGACCGCGATGCGCTCGTCGCCGCGATCGGCGATCGCGTGCCGACCGCCGACCGCACCTGGCCGCAGCTCGTCGACGACCTCCTGAGCAAGTGCGTCGAGCCCACGCTCCAGCAGCCGACCTTCCTCATGGACTATCCCGTCGAGCTCTCGCCGTTCGCCAAGGCGCATCGGTCGGAGCCGGGGCTCGTCGAGCGCTGGGAGGCGTTCTGCGGCGGCATCGAGATCGCCAACGCCTTCACCGAGCTCAACGATCCCGACGAGCAGCGTGCGCGCTTCGAGGCCCAGGCGCGGCTGGCCGCCGAGGGCGACGACGAGGCGGCGCCCTACGACGAGGTCTTCGTCGAGGCACTCGAGCAGGGGATGCCGCCGACCGGGGGCGTCGGACTCGGAATCGACCGCCTCGTCATGGCGCTCACCGACCGCCCGTCGATCCGCGAGGTCGTGCTGTTTCCGGCCATGCGTGACTGTTGAGTGCGCTATGCAACATTTGGGCAGAGACCGCGTTGATAGACTGCGCCATGCCCGCCTTTCGTTCACGACCCTTCATCCATTTCGCTTGCGGTGCCGAAAGGATGGACATGTCGGGCTGTTTGCCGTCCCACCGAACGTCATCCGGACCACGCATGAACCGAGGCTAGAGGCCCCGCCCCAGCAGGAAGGATCAGCAGCATGTTCGAGCGATTCACAGAGCGAGCCCGTCAGGTGGTCGTTCTCGCGCAGGAAGAGGCGCGCACGCTCAAGCACAACTACATCGGGACCGAGCACATCCTGCTCGGCCTTCTTCGTGAAGAGGAAGGCCTGGCTGCGCGAGTCCTGGAGAGTCTCGACATCACCGTCGAGCGCGTGCGTGCCCAAGTTGTCCGGATCGTCGGGTCAGGCGAGGAGGTCACGTCCGGTCAGATCCCCTTCACGCCGCGGGCGAAGAAGGTCCTCGAGCTTGCGCTGCGCGAAGCTCTGAGCCTCGGCCACAACTACATCGGCACCGAGCACATCCTGCTCGGCCTCGTTCGCGAGAACGAGGGCGTCGCCGCCCGGATCCTGCTCGACTTCGACGCGGACTCCGAGAAGATCCGCAACGAGGTCATCCGCATGCTGTCC
>JBPCJA010000259.1:0-4414 GCA_051005755.1 Solirubrobacteraceae bacterium | reverse complement strand
AGGCGGAGGAGGCCGCTGTGGTGGCCGAGGCGGCCGGGGCGCGGCTCGTCGCGGCGTTCGCGCGCAGCCTCGCCGGGCGAGCGCTGGTCGCCGCGGGGGAGCGCGCCGCGGCGATCGCGATGCTGCGCGCGGCCGAGGCGGAGCTCGACGTCTGCGGCTCCGTGCGCGTGCGCGACGAGATGCGCCGCGAGCTGCGCAAGCTCGGCGCGCGTGCCGAGAAGCGCGGGCCGGCCGCGGCGGGCGACTCGGGGATCCCGGCGCTCACGAAGCGCGAGCTGGAGATCGCCGAGCTCGTCACCGACCGCAAGACGAACCGCGAGATCGCCGCAGCACTCTTCTTGAGCGACAAGACGGTCGAGTCGCACCTACGCAACATCTTCGTCAAGCTCGGCGTGTCCTCGCGCGTGGACGTCGCCCGCGCCGTGGAGCGCGACCGCGCGGCTGCGTGACCGCCGCCTCGGCCCCGCCGCTCGATCCGGACGCCGCGCGGCTCGCCGAGCTCGGCTATCGGCAGGAGCTCGCGCGCAGGCTGCGGTTCTTCGACAACGCCGCGATGGGCTTCGCCGCGATCTCGCCGGTCGTCGGGCTGTACGGCGTCGTGTTCGTCGGCACGGTCGTCGCCGGCCCCGCGTGGGTGTGGGTGCTGCCGATCGCGCTGGCTGGGCAGTGCCTCCTGCTCGCCGTGTACTCGGAGCTGGCGTCCGAGTTCCCGATCGCAGGCGGCGCCTACCAGTGGAGCCGGCGGCTGCTGGGCGGCGCCTACGGGTGGTTCAGCGGCTGGGTCGCCATCTGCGCGTACGCCGTCGCCAACACGACGATCGCGTACCTCGGGGCGCCCTGGGCCCTGGCGCTCGTCGACGTGACGCCGAGTCCCAACCGCATCGTGGTCGCAGCGATGCTCCTCGTCGCCGTCTGCGCGGCGGCGGGGGCGTTCGGGGTCGGGCTGCTCGGGTGGGCGATCAGGCTCGGGATCGCAGCGGAGGTCGTGGCCTCGGTTGGCGTCGGCCTGGCGCTGCTGCTCGTCTTCCGTACGCAGGATGTGTCCGTTCTGGGCGACACGCTCGGCGCGGAGGGGCTGTCGGGCGGCTCGGTCAGCGCCTCGCTGCTTGCCGCGCTCGCGGTCGGCGGGTGGGTCTTCATCGGGTTCGACGCCTGCGTGGGCGTCGCGGAGGAGACGCGCGACGCCGCCCGCCACGTCCCGCGTGCGATCTGGATCGCGCTGCTCAGCGTCGCCGCGCTGGTCATCCTCAACGCGGTCGCGACGACGCTCGCGCATCCCGACCCGGCTGCGGTCGTCGCCGGCCGCGACGGCGATCCGGTCCAGACCGCGGTCGTCGCGTCGTTCGGTTCGTGGTCGGACAAGCCGTTCGCGGCTGTCGTGCTCGCCGCCTTCCTGGCCTGCGGCATGGCCGCGCAGTCGCTCACGGCGCGCGCGATGTACTCGATCGCGCGCGACGGCGTGCTTCCCGGCTCGCGCTTGCTGCGCCGCGTCGATCGCCGCCGTTCGCCTGTCGCCGCGATCGCCGCGACCTCCGTGGTCGCGTGCCTGGGGCTGCTGCTCGGGCTGAACTCGGCTGCGGTCGGCAGCCTCATCGCGTTCGGGACGGCCGCCATCTACGTCGCGTTCCTGCTCGTCGCGCTGGCCGCCTTGGTGGCCCGCGCCCGTGGGACCTGGGTTCCCGCGGGAAAGCTGCGCATGGGGCGCCGGACCGGCTTGGCGATCAACGTCGCGGCAGTCGCCTGGCTGGCGTTCGAGACGGTCAACATCGCACGGCCGCGCGCGTCGCTCGCCCCGCCGGACGCGCCGACCTACCAGGTCTGGGCGGCGCCGATCCTGCTCGCCACGATCGCCGTCGTGGGCTTGACGTATCTCGTCGTCGCGCGGCCGCACCGCAGGCTCGCTTCGGATTGACCCAATTCAGGGTCCAGGTTCAGGGACCCTCATGGATGTTCGTTCGTTGGCCGATGAGCATGGTGTGCCCATGACCTCCACCGCTCTCTCATCCACGTCATTCGCCTACATCGACTGCGATATCCCCGACGGGCAGACGCTCGTCGAGTGGCGCCTCGAGCTCGACGCAGCGCGCCGCGCCGAGCGCCGCGCCCGCCGCACCTTCCATCTGCCGCGACTGCCGCGCGTGCCGCGGCTGCGGCCGGCCTGGAGCATGTGATGAACGCCTACGACATGCGCCGGTACCTCGGCCGCCTGATGACCGAGCGCTACGCCGCCGTCGAGGCCAGCCTCGACGAGAACGCGCTGTACATGCGGGAGCTCGAGGACGACCTCGCCGCCGCCCGGCAGGCCTACGTCGGCCTGGCCGTGACCGAGATCGCGTCGCTGCGCGGCCAGCTGTCGGGCCCGCAGGTCGGCTGAGGGCGCCTACTCCTCAGCGTCCGATGCCCGGCGGCGGTTTCATCCGCCGCCCGCGAACGCACGCACGAGCCCGTGTGGCGCCTTGCGGCCCCACGCCTCGGTCAGCAGCTCGCGCACGTGATCGGCCGGAGCCAGGCGTAGGTCGACGACCACGCACGCCAGCCGCGACCCCCACCAGAGCTCCGCGAACGCCTCCGGGTCCTCGTCGACGGCGGCGCGGATCTCGCCCTCGTCGACCATGATCCGCAGGTGGTCGCCGTCGGGTGCCGTGGCGAAGATTCGGCCACCGACGCGGAAGGAGGGGATCCCGTGGTGATCCTGCTCGACCGCCTCGGGGAGCGTCAGGGCGAAGGCGTGGGCGGCGCGCATCGGCGCACCGTACGCCGTGTGTCGACCCTCAGCAGCCGCTGCCGTCCAGGCCGCAGGTCTCGCCGGCGGCGACGACCGGGATGGGTGGCTTCGCGGCGCGGGCCTGGCGCAGCAGCTCGACGAGCGCCTCGGGCGGGTGGGCGCCGGACGCGCCCATCGCGCGATCGACGACGAAGAACGGGACCGCGTGGATGCCGAGCGACGCGGCGGTGCGCTCGTCCTCGCGGACCTCGGCGGCGAAGCGGTCCGTCGCGAGCGTGTCGCGCACGTCGTCCTCCGGGAGGCCGGCCTCGACGCCGAGCCGCGCGAGCACGGCGTGGTCGCCGATGAGCTCGCCCTCGGTGAGGTAGGCCCGCATGAGGCGCTCCTTCAGCGCGTCCTGCACCGCGTGCGCGGCGGCGAGGTGCAGCAGCCGGTGGGCGTCGAACGTGTTGCCGCCGCGGGCGAGGTCGAAGCGGAGCTCCAGGCCGTCGCGGGCGGCGGTCTCGCTCATGCGCTGCTGCATCGCGAGCGCCTCCTCGCGGCTCGTGCCGTACTTCTGCGCGAGGTGCGTCGCGCCGTCGTGCTCGCGCTCGCGCGGTGCGGACGGGTCGAGCTCGAAGCTGCGCCACGTGACCGACACCTCGTCGCGGTGCTCGTACGCGGCGAGCGCGGCCTCCAACCGGCGCTTGCCGACGTAGCACCACGGGCAGGCGATGTCGGACCAGATCTCGACGTGCACGGCGGCTCCTCTACCGGTTGCTCAGACAACTACATCGAGCGTAGCGCGTCGCCTGCTCCTACCCGCCGTGGCCCGCCTGCAGCGGTTGGGGGCGTGGGTCGCCGGGTACCGCCACGGCATGGAGTTCGTCGCAATCGTCATCATCTGATGCTCGCGCTCGTCTACGCGATCATCGGCGCGTTCGTCGCCGCTGCGCACCACTACTTCAGTCACGTCGGCTCGACGAAGGGCGTCGTATCGGCGATCCTCGCGATCCTCATCTGGCCGCTCATCCTGCTCGGCGTCGACATCCGGATCCGCTAGAGCGACAGGCGCCGGGCGAGCCAGGAACGCCACAGGCTGCACGGCGCGAGTCTCGCTCATCGCGGCGCTCGCTACATGACGGATCGGTGACGTGCGGTTAGCCTGCACAGCATGTCGCCGACGCTGCGCACGCGTTCTGCGAGCTCTTCGGGATCGAGGCGCCGATCCTGCAGGCGGCGATCTGGCCGGCCACTTCGCCCGAGCTCGTCGCGGCCGTCTGCGAGGCCGCCTTGGGCACCGTGGCCGCCATCTTCACGGCGGCCGAGGACCTGCTCGCGCAGATCGAGCGCGTCCGCGCGCTCACCGACCGGCCGTTCGTGGTCAACCACGTCGTGCCGGCGCTCGACGAGGAGGCCTTCGCGGCGACGCTGGAGGCGCGGCCCGCCGCGGTGTCGTTCGCGCTCGGCGACCCTGGCGTGCTCCTCGGGCGCGTGCACGAGGCGGGCATCAAGGTCATCCACCAGGTGCACACCGTCGGGCAGGCGCGCGCGGCGGCGGGGCACGCGATCGACGCGTTCATCGCGCAGGGCAGCGAGGCCGGCGGCCAGGGGATGGCCGCCGGCGTGGGCACGATGGCGCTCGTCCCGCAGGTCGTCGACGCGGTCGCGCCGACGCCGGTGCTCGCGGCCGGCGGCGTCGCCGACGGC
>JBPCJA010000258.1:0-6284 GCA_051005755.1 Solirubrobacteraceae bacterium | reverse complement strand
AGATGCGCAGCTTGCGCCGGCACACCTCGCCGGTGATCTCGGGCTCGATCCCGAAGTCGTCCTGCGTCAGCCGCAGCGAGCGCAGCACATCGGAGCGAAACGCCTTGTAGCCGGTCTCCATGTCGCTCAGCGTCGTGTTGAAGAGCACGCCCGTCAGCAGCGAGAGGAAGCGGTTGCCGATGAGATGCCAGAAGAGGTAGGCGCGCTGCGGGGCGCCGCCGCTCAGCCGCGAGCCGTAGACGACGTCGGCGACCCCGCGCTGGATCGGCGCGATGAGCGCGATGACGTCGGACGGGTCGTACTCCATGTCGGCGTCCTGGATGACGGCGATGTCCTTCGTGATCCGCGTCGCCGCGAGACGCACCGCGGAGCCCTTTCCGCGGTTGGGCTGGCGCAGCAGCTCGACCTGCGGATGGGCGGCCGCGAACGCCTCGACGATCGCGGCCGTCGCGTCGGTCGAGCCGTCGTCGACGACGACGATCTGGCTGTCGAGGTCCAGCGCGTGGACGCGCTCGAGCACCTCGCCGATCGTCGCGGCCTCGTTGTAGGCCGGGATGAGGAAGGAGACGCCGATCGGCGCATTCAACTGCACGGGACGGCGGGCGCGGGCTGTGGGACCCGTCGCGTGGAGTACATTCGCCCGCGATGGCTCCGGCGCGGGACGACCGCAAGCTCGCGGTAAGGCTCGGCGTCGCGGTGGCCCTGTTCCTGGCGCTCGTCGGGCAGGCACAGGTGACGGTGCTCGACGGCAGCTCGATGCTCGCCGTCGCCCACTCGCTCGTCCACGACGGGTCGTTCGCGGTGCCGCCAACGCTTGGCGTCGCCGGGCACGACGGCCTCTTCTACTCGAAGTACGGGCTGCTGCTGCCGCTGCTGGCGACGGTGCCCGTCGCGCTCGTCCAGCCGATCGGCGCGATCACGGGGCGTCTGGACCTGCTCGAAGCCGCCGCCGCGGCCTCGCTCATGCCGCTCATCTGCGGGGCGCTCGCGGCCGCGCTCTTCGCGCTCGGACGGCGCCTCGGCGCGCCGCGACCGGCCGCGGCGGTCGTGGGTGTCGGCACGGTCCTGGGGACCTACGTGTTGCCCTACGGCCGCGACTTCTTCACCGAGCCGCTCGTGGCGCTCGGGCTCGTCGTCATGATCGAGCGCGCGCTCGCGCGACGCGAGCTCCAAGCCGGCACGGCGCTTGCGCTCGCCGTGCTGGCGCGGCCGCAGTCGGCGGTCTTCGCGCCGCTGCTGCTGGCGTTCCTCGTGCTGAACGGCGGCGGCCTGTGCGCGGCCGCGCGCGCCATGCCGCCGCTCGCCGCCGCCGCCGCCGTCACCGTCGCCTACAACCTCCTGCGCTTCGCCGACCCGCTCGAATTCGGCTACCGCCCGCCGGTCGACCCCGGCTTCACGACGCCGCTGCTGGAGGGCACCGTCGGGCTGCTCGTCTCGCCGGAGAAGTCGGTGCTGCTGTTCGCGCCGGCGATCGTCCTCGTCCCATTCGCGGTCGTGGCGCTCTGGCGCCGGCAGCGGGCGACGGTGGCACTCGTGCTCGCGCTCTTCGCGGCGACATGGGCGCTCGCCGCGACATGGCACTCGTGGCAGGGCGGCTGGAGCTGGGGCCCGCGCCTCGTCATCCCCGGCGTCGTCGTGGCGCTCGCGCTCGTCGGACCGTGGATCGGGACGCACGCGACGCGCCTGCGGATCGCCGCGCTCCTCTTCGCGGCCGGGTTCGTGCTGTCGTTCTCGGCGGTGCTCGCGCCCGCCGGCCTGCAGCAGCTCGATCGCCCCGCCGGCGACGGTCCGCAGCTCGTCCGCCAGTACGCGAAGCTGCCGGAGCTCACGCGCCGGTCGCTGCGCGCGGGCCGCAGCACGGCGGCGCGCGACGACGACTACCGCCGGTACCTCGCGCTCTGGCAGGCCGGAATCGTGCGCCAATTCGGTCCCTGGGGCCTGCTGCCGGCGCTCCTGGGTACGCTGGGACTGGTGGCAGCGCTCGTGTGGGTCGCGGGGCGGCTGCGCCCGGTTTGACGCAGAGGTCGGCATCGGCCGACGGGCGCTATCTTTCGCGGCTCTTCGCCGGCGAAGTAGGGAGGCAGCAGACATGGCACGGCCCATCATTCTCGGCGTCGTCGGTGACTCAGCGAGTGGGAAGACGACGATCACGAAGGGCCTCGTCGCGATTCTCGGCTCGGAGGCCGTGACTCACATCGGGACCGACGACTATCACAAGTACGACCGGACCGAGCGGTCCGAGCAAGGCATCACGCCGTTGCATCCGGACTGCAACTTCATCGACATCATCTCGCAGCACGTCCATCACCTGCGCAACGACGAGCCGATCCTGAAGCCGGTCTATCAGCACCACGACGGGACGTTCGGCCGCCCGGAGTACGTCGCGCCCAAGCGCTTCGTCGTCATCGAGGGCCTGCTCGGCTACCACACCGAAGAGCTGAGCTCCGCCTACGACGTACGCGTCTACCTCGCGCCGCCGGAGGAGTTGCGCCGCGACTGGAAGCTCAAGCGCGACTCCACCAAGCGCGGCTACACCGAGGAGCAGGTGCTCGAGGAGCTCGAGCGGCGCGAGCCGGACTCCGCGGCGTTCATCCGCCCCCAGGAGCAAAAGGCGGACCTCGTCGTCTCCTTCCAGCCCGGCACGGTCGGCGACGACGATCACCTCGACGCGGTGCTGACGATGCGCGAGGGTCTCCCGCACCCCGACCTGTCGGTCATCGGCGAGGAGAAGGACGACATCACGCTCGAGACGCGCGGCGAGACGCGCTGCCTCTACATCCCCGGCAGCGTCGACCGTGACCGCGGCGCCGCGATCGAGGAGGCGATCTGGGAGAAGATGCAGTTCGCCAGCCACCTGCGCACCGAGCGCCTCGGGGAGTTCACGGTCGGCGACGAGGTGCACCGGTCGGAGTCGCTGGCGATCGTGCAGGTGCTCATCCTCTACCACCTCGTGACCGCCAAGGCGGCCGTCGCGGTTGCCGGCGACGAGGTGAGCGCGCGCTCGGACGCGCCGCACCCGGAGCCGGCGCAGGGCGCGGCCGCCGCGGGCACCCAGTCGCAGGAGCACTGAGCCTGAGCGGCGACTACGCTGCGCCCATGTGCATGCAGTGCATGGCGGGCGCGATGGCTGCAGGGGCGAGCGCGGCCGGCCTGCGTGCCTGGCTCGTCGCGCGGGCGCCGCGCTGGCTGACCCCGCGCCGCCGCCGCCTCGCGACGCGCGGCCTGCTCGTCGCCGGCCTGCTTGCCGCGAGCGTCGTCGGACCGTCGCCCGGGTAGCGCCTAAACGAGAATCATTCTCTGCTACGGTCGGCGCCCATGCTGCGTCCTCGCCGAACGATCGCCGCCGTCAGCGTCGCCGTGGCCGCCGCGGCGCTGGGGGCGTGCGGTTCGGGCGGGGACACCGCGGGCGCCGGCGGCACCGTGGTCGTCGCGACGACGACGCAGGTGGGCGACTTCGCGCGCGCCGTCGCGGGACGGCGCGCCGACGTGCGCCAGATTCTCACCGCGAACTCCGACCCGCACGCGTACGAGCCGCGTCCGAGCGACGTCCGCGCCGTCACCGGCGCGAAGCTCGTCGTGCGCTCCGGCGGCGACCTCGACGCGTGGCTCGACGCCGTCCTGCGCAACGCCGGCTCGGATGCGAGGACCGTCGAGCTCATCGACGCCGTCCGCACGCGAAGGGGGGCGGGCGGAGTCGACCCGCACTGGTGGCAGGACCCCCACGACGCCGCGATCGCCGTCAGCCGGATCCGCGATGCCCTCGTCGCCGCCGATCCGGGCGGACGGGCGACGTACGTCGCGAACGCCGCCGCGTACCGCCGGCGGCTGCGCCGTCTCGATCGCGCGATCGCGGCATGCATGCGCAGGATCCCGGCGCGGGATCGCAGGCTCGTCACCGACCACGATGCCCTCGGCTACTACGCCGACCGCTACGGCATCGAGGTCATCGGCACCGTCATCCCGGCGCTCTCGACCCAGGCGCAGGCCTCGGCGGGCGAGGTGGCGCGCCTCGTGCGCACGATCCGCCGGGCGGGCGTGACCACGATCTTCTCCGAGAGCTCGGCGAACGCGAAGCTCGCCCGCGCGATCGCGCGCGACGCGGGCGCGACCGTGGGTTCGGCGCTGTACGCCGACTCGCTGGGACCGCAGGGCTCGGCGGGTGCGACGTACATCGGCTCGCTGCAGGCGAACACGCGCGCGCTCGTGGCGGGCTTCACGGGCGGTCGCACGCACTGCGACCTGCCGGGCTGACGTCGGCCGTCCTCTGGGCATCCGCCCATCTCACCGTTCGACGGCGGAGGTGCCGCGACCGCTCGGGAACGGCGGACGTCGGCCGTCCTCTGGGTACCGGCCCATCTCACCGCCCGGGGGGCGGAGGTGCCGCGACCGCTCGGGAACGGCGGCGATGAGGAAGTGCGCCGGGTTGGGCGCGTGATGCATCCATGTCATGCGTATGTCGCCCCGGCTCGGTCGGCGGGGTCTGGGTGGGTGCGGGTTTGGGGGTGCGCGGCGCAGCCATGTGAACCGCGCGAGGGCGGCTGCTGGTGCGGAGCGCGTGCGGAGCGCGGCGCAGTCGTGGGCGGCGTCGCGCGACGCGATGGCCGGTGGCCGGTGGCCGGTGGCGAGTGTGTCGCGTTTTCCCTCTATAGAGAGGAGAACGCGACACACTTGGCGCGGGGCGGCGCCGGGCGGCCGGGCGGCGCGGGGTGCATGACATCCATGCGCGCGGCGCCATCCATGTCACCCGTATGTCGCCCCGTCGGACTCGCCCGTCGGCGAGGCGGGCCGAGTCGCGCCCGCCGCCTCACGTCAGCCGTAGGCGCTCCAGGCCGTCAGGAACGGCAGGGGGTCCAGCGGGGCGCCGCCGGTGTACCAGCCCGGGCCGCTCCACATCTCGAAGTGCAGGTGACAGCCCTCCGCGTCACCGGTATCGCCGACGTTGCCGATGGGCTGGCCGGTCAAGACGCGCACCCCCTTCTGCAGCGGCGACGGGTCGCGCATGTGCATGTAGGCGTAGTCGACGTCGGTGCCCGCGCCGTCTATGACGATGTAGTTGCCCGCGTTGGCCTGGTGCTGGTTGAGCTTGACGACGCCGCCGCGTGCTGCGACGAGCGGCGTCCCGCAGTCGGCGAAGACGTCCTGGCCCTGGTGCGTGTGCCCGTCGCGCACCGCCCCGAAGGCCGCGACGGCGCTGCCGAACGTGTGCCTGCCGCGGACCGGGAACTTGTGGTCGACGAGATCGAACGAGCGTGTCGCCAGCGGCGCGGGGGCCGGCGCGACCTGCGCCGCCTGGGCTCCCGCGACGTCGCTGAAGACGCGGAACTCGTACCGGCCGGCGGGCTGGGCAACGCCCTCGACCGTGCCGTCCCAGGTCACCGTGCGCACGGCGCCGGGTACGAGCGCTCCGAGGGGCCAGCCCGCGACGACCGCGCCGTCGGACAGGCGCACGAGCGCGACCGTCACCGACAGCGGTTGGCGCGCGAGCACGTCGACGCGCGCCGGGCGCGCCGCGCCGTAGAAGACGCGGCGGCCGACGACCTGGACGTCGAGCGGGCCCTTGGCCGCAGCGCCGCGCTGGATCGATACCGTCGCGCGGCTCGGGGCCGAGCGCGCCCCGTCGCCGTTGAGCGCACGCAGCCGTCCGCTGGAGGCCTGCGGCGGAACCTTGACGTCGACGCTCGTGGGCCGCCGCGCGAGGACCTTCACCGTCGCGTCGTCTGCGTCTGCGGAACTCCCGAGGAAGACGATCTTCGCGACGCCGCGCATCCCCGTGCCGCGGATGCGCAGCAGGCTGCCGGGCTGCGCGGCGTCGGTGCCGGCGCAGCCGGCGATACACGAGATCGCGGTGATCGCGGCGGGGTCGGAGGCGAATGCGCCGCCGGCGCTCGCCCCCGCGGACGCGGCCGCGCCCAAGGCGAAACCGAGCCCGCATGCCACTGTGACGACCGTGCGCTTCAGCTCGACCCGCTCCCCTCGTGTGCTGCCTACGGGTCAGGGGCGCCGCCGGCACGGATGCCGGTGGCCGGGCTCGCGCGGACAGGGTCCGCCCTACCAACGACAACGCTGGATTCGCCCTACGGCGTCCGCGCAAAACGCGGACGCCGATGGCCCCCCGTTCACCCACCCACGGTGAATTCGGCACTATGCCGATGCGCGTGTTATCACCGTGGGCGTCTATTGAGCCCTGGTTAGGCGGCGTAGGTGACATGCGGCGCCTTGAAGTAGTTGCTGACGATCGGGCGTTGGCGTTGGCGGCGGTGCAGGAAGCGGCGTAGCTCGGCGAC
>JBPCJA010000257.1:0-17301 GCA_051005755.1 Solirubrobacteraceae bacterium | reverse complement strand
GCCGGGATACCGCCGCTTCCTTTCGACAGCACGGCGGCCGAGGGCCTACAAAACCGGCTGATTTCCAGGGAATTTGTCGTCCTGGCCTCAGATCTGCCCCAGTCCCTCCAGGAGAGCCGCACCCAATCGAAATGGACGCGACATGCGTGGACGCTCCTTGAAGACGCGGCTGAGGACGCCTTTCAGTCTTCAGGGACGGCCTCCCCTCGCCATCCGCGCGGGTCCGCAGAGCGGCTGCGGTTTCTCCCGGTGCGCAACGCGTGGTCCGTACGTTTCGTCCAGGGTGTGGTGAGATGACGCTGCGCGGATGACCCGAAGCTCGAGGACGAAGTCGCTGGAGGAAGAGCACACGCCGCGCGCGGTGGGCGCGCGACTGCGGGACGAGCCATCCCCAAGCTATCTCCACGACTTCATCTACGGCGCGGTCGACGGGGCGATCACGACGTTCGCGGTCGTCGCCGGTGTGGCGGGAGCGAACCTCGACGAGACGGTGGTGATCATCCTCGGGGGAGCCAACCTGATCGCCGACGGGTTCAGCATGGCGGCCAGCAACTTCCTGGGATCCCGCGCCGAACGCCAGCAACGGGAGCTCGCACGCCGCGAGGAGCAACGGCACATCCGGCTCGTGCCGGAGGGCGAGCGGGAGGAGATCCGCCAGATCTTCGCGGCGAAGGGGTTCGAAGGGCACGATCTCGAGCGGGTCGTCGAGGTGATCACCGCCGAACCCGATCTCTGGGCCAACACGATGATGAGCGAGGAGCTCGGCTTCGGCTCGACCGAGCCCAACGAGTATCGCGCGGCCTTCGCCACGCTGGTCGCCTTCCTGACCGTCGGCTTCCTTCCGCTGATGGTGTTCGTCTACGACCTCGCCACACCCGGAGACGTCGACGATGCGTTTACGTGGAGCGCGGTGATGACCGGTGTCGCCTTCCTCGCGGTGGGCAGCCTGAAGTCGCGGTTCGTGGAGCAGGCATGGTGGCGGTCGGCCCTGGAGACGTTCGCGGTGGGAGGCCTCGCCGCGGTGCTCGCGTACGCCGCGGGTGCGCTCCTGCAGAGCGTGGCCTGAGCCTGGATCCGAGCTGAGCCGACGACGTATCGCCAGGACCGTCTTCGGAGGCCCCGCAGGAGACTCAGTGGTTCTCCCCGCCCGTGCGCGGTCTCGCACGGAGGTAGCCGGCCCGCCTGGAAACTAACGTCCCGCGCACCCCGATCCCGAGGAGACCAGCGATGTTCACGACCGTTCCCTTCAAGTCCGTTCCAGGTCTCGACAAGCCCGTCAGCGAGGTCATGCACCGCGGAGTGATCGCGCTGCCCGCGACCGCCACGCTCGCGGACGTCGCGTCGACGATGCGCGACGACGAGGTGCACGCCGTGCTCGTCACCGGCACGGACGGCGGCCATCTGGGCTGGGTCACGAGCGGCGGCATGCTCCGCAACCACGGCCGCGACTGGACCGTCGCCGCGAGCGCCGCCGACGCGATCACGCAGCCAGCCGCCAGCGTCGCTCCCACGGCCACCCTCGCCGACGCGATGAACGTCTTCATCGCGACCGGCGCGAGCCACATCCTCGTCGGCGCTGGCGCCGGCGAGGCGCCGATCGGCGTCCTCGCCGACAGCGACCTCGTGGCGTTCATGGCCCAGTAGCCCGTTGGACGTCATCGAAGACATGCGCCACGTGCGCGCTGGAACCTGGCTGGGCTAGCCGCGAGCGTGCGCGTCCTCGTCGTCAACGCGGGATCGAGCTCGCTCAAGCTGCGCGTGCTCGACGGCGGACGTTCCGTCCTCGGGAGCGACGACCTGGAGCTGCCCGACGGGCGGGTCGAGCAGGACGCGGTCGCGAGGGCGCTCGCCGGGCTGCCGGACGCCGACGCAGCCGGGCACCGCGTGGTTCACGGAGGACCGTGGTACCGCGGCCCCGTGCTGGTCGACGCGGATGTCGAGGCGCACATCGGCGCGCTCCGAACGCTCGCGCCGCTGCACCAGGACCGTGCACTCGCCGGCATCGCGGCGGTCCGTGCCGTGCGCCCCGCCCTACCGGCCGTCGCCTGCTTCGACACCGCCTTCCACGCCGGGCTGCCGGCCGCCGCGGCCACGTACGCCCTCCCCGCGGACTGGGTCGAGCGCCACGGTCTTCGCCGGTACGGCTTTCACGGCCTCTCGCATGCTCACGTCGCTCGCCGCACGCGCGAGCTGGTCGGGCACCGCGGCCTGAGGGTCGTCTCCTGCCACCTCGGCGCCGGCGCGTCCCTCGCGGCGATCCAGGACGGTCGCTCCATGGACACCACGATGGGGTTCACGCCCCTCGACGGGCTCGTGATGGCCACTCGCTCGGGATCCGTGGATCCCGGCCTGCTCCTCTGGCTGCTGCGAGAAGGGGGCGTATCGGCCGCCGTGCTCGGGGGCGGCGTAGAGCACCGCTCTGGGCTGCTCGGGCTGTCCGGAACCGCGGACATGCGTACGCTGCTGGCGCGCGACGACGACCGTGCCCGGACGGCGCTGGCCGTCTACGTGCACCGCCTCAGGGCGGCGATCGCCTCCATGGCCGCAGCGATGGAGGGCATGGACGTGCTCGCGTTCACGGGCGGCGTGGGGGAGCGGGCGGCGCCGGTCCGCGCGGCGGCTGCGGCCGGGCTCGGATTCCTCGGCGTCGTGCTCGACGAGGCCCGCAACGCCGCCGCGGTTGCGGATGCCGACATCGGCGCGCCGGAGTCGGCGGTGCGCGTGCTCGCGGTCGAGGCGCGCGAGGACGCCGAGATCGCGCGACAGGTCCACGACGTGCTCGGATGTGCGTGAGCGCGTGCCGTCGTGCCGGCGGGCGCGCGCAGCGCGCGGTGAGCCGACCGGCATGCATGACTGACCCCGTTTGGGCCTACGGCGCCAGTGTGGTCATGTCTGCACGACATGCGTGCAGACATGACCCCGGTCGTCGCGCAGCCGCCGGCGAGGTCACGCGTGCATGCGATTCTGACTCGGCAGCGGTCGGGCAACATGCGCACCGACCTCGTCTTGGACGCCCTGAAGATGGCCTTGGGCACGCGCCGTCACGGAGCCGATCTCAAGCTCGTACATCACTCGGATTCGACCTCGCCAACGGCACCGGTCAGTGAGCGCGGGCCACTGCGACTTCGAGCGCCGCGCAGATCTGGACCATCCGGTCGTCGCTGAGTCGGCCGATACGTTGCACCAGCACACCAACCGAGACGCTCTCGACCGAGTCGAGATTCACGCGCATCCGACAGTAACTGCTCATCGACGGTCGTGCTCACCCTCGCTCGTGCCATGCGCTGATTATGGCTTGCCTATGCCACTCGCTGCACAGGGCGTGCCGCCGCAGCGGGCACGTTCAGGCCTGGACCCGAAGCGCTGTCAGGTGGGGACGCCACGCGGCGTACCGGGCCACGTCCAGTCGCGTACGTCGGGCGGGTCGTCGCCCAGCTCGCGGGTGTATGCCCGATGGCGCAGGCGCTCGTCGACCATCTCCTGCCGCAGGGCGGCGCTGCGAGAGCCGAGCTGCGGGACCCGGTCGATGACGTCCATGACCAGATGGAAGCGGTCCAGGTCGTTGAGCATGAGGATGTCGAACGGCGTCGTCGTGGTGCCCTCCTCCTTGTAGCCGCGGACGTGGAGGTTCGCGTGGTTGCGGCGGCGGTAGGTGAGCCGGTGGATGAGCCACGGATAGCCGTGGTAGGCGAAGATCACCGGGCGATCGGTCGTGAACAGCGCGTCGAACTCGCTGTCCGCGAGCCCGTGGGGATGCTCGCTCTCCGGCTGCAGTCGCATGAGGTCCACGACGTTGATCACGCGCACGCGCAGCTGGGGCAGGTGCTCGCGCAGCAGCGCCGAGGCGGCGAGGGTCTCGAGCGTCGGGATGTCGCCGGCGCAGGCCATCACGACGTCGGGCTCCTCGCCGTCGTCGTTGCTCGCCCACTTCCAGATCCCGAGGCCGCGGGTGCAGTGGGCGACGGCCTCGCCCATCGTGAGGTAGTCCAGCGCCGGCTGCTTGCCGGCCACGATCACGTTGACGTAGTCACGCGAGCGCAGGCAGTGATCGGCGACCGACAGCAGGCAGTTGGCGTCGGGCGGCAGGTAGACCCGGACGATCTCGGCCTTCTTGTTGACGACGTGGTCGATGAACCCCGGGTCCTGGTGGGAGAAGCCGTTGTGGTCCTGGCGCCAGACGTGCGAGGTGAGCAGGTAGGTCAGGGAGGGGATCGGTCGGCGCCACGGGATCGAGCGGGTGACCTTCAGCCACTTCGCGTGCTGGTTGAACATCGAGTCCACGATGTGGATGAACGCCTCGTAGCAGCTCAACAGCCCGTGGCGGCCGGTCAGCAGGTAGCCCTCCAGCCAGCCCTGGCAGAGATGCTCGCTGAGCACCTCCATCACCCGGCCGTCGGGCGCGAGATGGTCGTCGGTGGGGAGGATCTCGGCCTCCCAGGCGCGGTTGGTCGCCTCGAAGACCGCGCCCAGCCGGTTGGAGGCCGTCTCGTCGGGCCCGAAGAGCCGGAAGTTGCGGTGCTCGGCGTTCGCACGCACCACGTCGCGGAGAAACCCGCCGAGCACGCGCGTGGCCTCGCTGGAGGTGCGCGCCGGCTCGGGCACGTCGACCGCGTAGTCGCGGAAGTCCGGCAGCGCCAGGTCGCGCGTGAGCAGGCCGCCGTTGGCGTGCGGGTTGGCGCCCATCCGCCGCTCGCCGCGGGGGACCTCGTCGGCGAGCTCGGGGCGCAGCGCGCCGCCGGCGTCGAAGAGCTCCTCGGGGCGGTACGAGCGCATCCAGGTCTCCAGCTGCGCGAGGTGCGCCGGGTTGGTGACCGGGTTCGTGAGCGGCACCTGGTGGGAGCGGAAGGATCCTTCGGCCGGGAGGCCGTCGACCATCTTGGGTCCCGTCCAGCCCTTCGGTGTGCGCAGGACGATCATCGGCCAGCTCGGGCGGGTGAGGTCGCCGGCGCGGGCGCGCTCCTGGATGGCGGCGATCTCGTCCGCGATCGCATCGAGCGTGGCAGCCATACGTTGATGCATGCCCTCGGGCTCTGAGCCCTCGACGAACCACGGCGCGTACCCGTAGCCCTCCAGCAGCGCTCGCAGCTCGCGCTCGGGGATTCTCGCCAGGACCGTCGGGTTGGCGATCTTGTAGCCGTTGAGGTGCAGGACCGGCAGCACCGCACCGTCCCGGGCGGCGTTCAGGAACTTGTTCGAGTGCCAGCTCGCCGCGAGCGGCCCGGTCTCGGCCTCACCGTCACCGACCACGCAGCACACGAGCAGGTCCGGGTTGTCGAATGCGGCACCGAACGCATGCACCAGCGCGTAGCCCAGCTCGCCGCCCTCGTGGATCGACCCCGGCGTCTCGGGCGCGACGTGACTGGGAATCCCGCCCGGGAACGAGAACTGCCGGAAAAGCCGGCGCAGCCCATCCTCGTTGCGGCCGATATGTGGATAGACCTCGCTGTAGGTCCCCTCCAGATAGGTATTGGCCACCAGCCCCGGTCCGCCGTGACCGGGCCCGGTCACATAGAGCACGTTGACATCGCGTTTGCGGATCAGGCGGTTCAGGTGTGCGTAGACGAAGTTCAACCCAGGAGTCGTGCCCCAATGCCCCAGCAGCCGCGGCTTGACGTGCTCAGGCCGCAACGGCTCACGCAGCAAAGGATTCGCCAGCAGGTAGATCTGCCCGACCGAGAGGTAGTTCGCGGCGCGCCAGTAGGCGTCCAGGCGCCCCAGCTCGTCGGCGCCCAGGGGCTCCATCAAAGGTGGGGCTTCTGGCATGGAGTCGCCTTTCGAAGAGACCGGCAAGGAGCAGCGCGCGTGTGGCTCTATACGATCGCCGTCTGTTCGGAGAGATCGCCCCGCCGTGCGAGGCGAAGCGAGCCTCCATCGTACACCCGGCCCACGGCGGTCGGTGAACGTCTGGAAACGCGTTGCACACAATTCAGCCCTGGACGCGACCTAGACTCGGCTCGGGCTGGAGCCGCCGATGAGCTATCGCGAGACACGTTCGTCCGAGAAGCGGCCCGCACCAGACCCACGCGTCGCGCAGGACCTCGGCGAGCTCGGGTCGCCGTGACGGCGCCCGGCAAGGCCTATGACGTCGAGCCCTGGACCGTCCGCGAGCGGAGGCTCGACCTGCAGCTGCTGGGGCGCACCGAGGCCGTCTTCGCACTGTCCAACGGCCACATCGGCCTGCGGGCAAACCTCGACGAGGGCGAGCCGTGCGTCCTCCCGGGGACGTACCTCAACGCCTTCTACGAGCGGCGCCCGCTGCCGTACGCCGAGAGGGCCTACGGCCTTCCGGACGACGGGCAGACGATGATCAACGTCACCAACGGCAAGCTGATGCGGCTGCTGGTCGATGACGAGCAGTTCGACGTGCGCTACGGCGAGCTGCTGCAACACGAGCGGGTGCTCGACCTGCGCGACGGGGTGCTGCGCCGAGACGTGCACTGGCGTTCGCCGACCGGCCGCATGATCCGCGTGCGCTCGACGCGCATGGTCTCCTTGGTGCATCGGTCCGTGGCGGCCATCCTCTACGAGGTCGAGCCGGTCGACGTCACAACGCGCATCGTCGTGCAGTCCGAGCTCGTCGCCAACGAGCCGGTGCCGGCGGCCAGCGCCGATCCTCGCGCGGCCGCCGCGCTCGAGCGCGCGCTGCGCGCCATCGACCACTCGCACTGCGACCTGCGCGCCACGCTGCTGCACGCAACCGAGTCGAGTGGGCTGATCATGGCCGCGGCGATGGACCATGGCGTCGAAGGCCCGGACGGAACGATCACCGCCACCGAGACCGAGCCCGACGTCGCACGCGTAACCGTGACGACCGAGCTCGAGATGGGGCAGACGCTGCGGATCGTCAAGCTGCTCGCCTACGCGTGGTCGAGCCAGCGCTCGTCCGCGTCGCTGCGTGACCAGGTCGAGGCAGGGCTCGCGTCGGCCCGGCGCACGGGGTGGAACGGGCTGCTCTCCGACCAGCGCGGCTTGCTCACCGACTTCTGGCAGCGCGCGGACGTCGAGGTCGGAGGCAGCCCAGAGCTTCAACAGGCGCTGCGCTTCGGCATGTTCCACACGCTGCAGGCGGGGGCTCGCGCCGAACGCAACGCGATCCCCCGCTTCGGCATGTTCCACACGCTGCAGGCGGGGGCTCGCGCCGAACGCAACGCGATCCCGGCCAAGGGGCTGACGGGGAGGGGGTACGACGGCCACGCGTTCTGGGACATGGACACGTTCGTCTGCGCGGCGCTCACCTACACCTACCCGGAGGCTGCGGCCAACGCGCTGCGCTGGCGCCACTCCGTGCTCGACCTCGCTCGCGAGCGCGCGCGCACGCTCGGCCGCGACGGCGCGGCGTTCCCGTGGCGCACGATCCGCGGGCAGGAGTGCTCGGGCTACTGGCCGGCGGGCACGGCGGCCTTCCACATCAACGCCGACATCGCGGAGGCGGTGCGCCGCTACGTCACGGCCACCGGCGACGAGGGCTTCGAGCGGTCGATCGGCCTCGAGCTTCTCGTGGAGACCGCGCGCCTGTGGCGCTCGCTCGGACACTTCGACTCCACGGGGACGTTTCGCATCTCCGGCGTGACCGGGCCGGACGAGTACAGCGCGATCGCCGACGACAACCTCTACACGAACCTCATGGCCGCCCGGAACCTCAGCGAGGCGGCCGCCGCGAGCGCCCGCCACCCCGAGCGCGCCCGGGCGCTGGGCGTCGACGGGGCCGAGCTCGAACGCTGGCGCGAGGCCGCGCAGGCCATCGCCGTGCCCTACGACGCCGAGCTCGGCGTGCATGAGCAGGCGGCCGGCTTCACGCGCCACCGCCGCTGGAACTTCGCGCGCACGCGACCCGGCCAGTATCCGCTGCTTCTGCACTTCCCCTACTACGAGCTGTACCGCTCGCAGGTCGTCAAGCAGGCCGACCTGGTGCTCGCGCTGTACCTGTGCGGCGAGCGCTTCGATGCCGACCAGAAGGCGCGCGACTTCGACTACTACGAAGCGATCACCGTGCGTGACTCCTCGCTGTCCGCGCCGCTGCAAGCGATCGTCGCCGCGGAGGTCGGGCATCTCGAGCTGGCGCTCGACTACCTGGGCGAGTCGGCGTTCGTGGACCTGCACGACCTCGGCAACGACACCTGCGACGGCGTGCACCTCGCCTCGCTGGCGGCCTCATGGCTCGCGGTCGTCGCTGGCTTCGGCGGCATGCGCGACCACGGTGACACGCTCGCCTTCGCGCCGCGCCTGCCGCGGCGCCTGGAGCGCCTCTCGTTTCGTCTGGTCTACCGCGGCCGGTGCCTGCGCGTGGAGGTCGTCGAGGACGAGGCACGCTACGAGCTGCTCGCCGGCGACCACCTCGAGCTCGTCCACCACGGCGAGCGGTTCACGCTGCGACGAGGAGCGCCCGCGTCCCACGCCGTGCCGGCCGCACCCGAGCGCCAAGTGCCCGAGCAACCGGCCGGGCGCAAGCCGCGCGGACTGCCGGGCCTGGAGTCTGCCGCCGCGGCGGCCCGGTCGGCCCGCGGCGCGTGATCGCGCCGTGCAGGGCCGGAACAGGCGGATCTAACCCGCTGCATCCGTCGGCGGAGAACGGTGCTCGACAGCCCGGCGGTGAGATGCGATCTCGCGCCCGAGGCGATCGACCGCATCCCAGTCCGTGTAGTCGTAGTCGTGCGAGGCGTCCGTCGGACGTCCCATCCGGCGCATGAGCAGCCGCATGAGCTGGCGCGTGAAGACGTCGTACTCGCGGTACTGCAGGCAGCCCGCGATGCGCTCGGTTCGCGCCGGCGTCCAGCCCGTCTGCGCGCAGAACTCGTCGATGCAGTGCTGCGTCGCGGCGCGCGCCTCCTCGCTGTCCTCGGCCGCCGACAGCGAGACCGAGAAGAACACCGACGGGCGCTGTTCGAGCGCGTCGCGGCGCTCCGCGACCCAGTCGGCGATCTCCTTCTGATGATGCTCCTTGTGCAGCGACGCGCCGACGACCACGACGCCGTAGCGGCCGGGCTCGGCGTCGGCCGCGCTTGCCACGTCGCGCAGGTCGACCTCCAGGCCCTGCGAGCGCATGGCCTGCGCGATGCGCGCTGCGATCTTGGCGGTGTGCCCGTGCGTGCTGGCATAGACGACGAGGGCGCGTACGTCCTTGACGACGTGGTTCGGCGCAGCGGCGGGTTCATTCATGACACCAGCCAACCAGGGCACCGGCGGCGTGCCATCCGCAGCTGCTGCGGACGCACTATGCGGACAACCACGGATTCGCGGTGCTCTCCGCCGCGGGCGGTGTGGTCATCGCGACGCCCGCGCCGGCTGGATCCTCATCGAGTCCGGTTGGTGCTCGCGCTGGCAGCAGGCTTTGGTCGGCCGTGCGGGATGGCTCCCCGGCTGGTGATCAGGTCGCTGTCCGCGCGGGCGATCAGCTCTGCCGCGGGCTCTTCGGGCGAGAGCGCGGCGAAGCCGGTCCTGATCGCGGCGGCGTCGGGAGCGGCGGCAAGCGCGGACGCGATCGCGCTGAAGCGCTGGCGCGCATCCGGCAAGGTCATGTTGGACATCGCGCACAGAAACTCGTCGCCACCGAGTCGGATGATCAGATCGTAGGAGCGCAGGTGCTCCCTGAGGAGCGCCACGACACGCTTGAGCAGCTCGTCGCCGGCGCCGTGACCCTGGGTGTCGTTGACGGCCTTCAGTCCGACGACGTCGACGTAGGCGACGACGAGCACGTTGCCGGTCCTGCTACAGCGATCCAGCTCGTGGTCGAGGTCGGCCAGCCCCGCCGCCCGCGCGCGGGCCCCCGTGAGCCCGTCGGTCTCGGCGATCGCAAGCTGGCGCGCCAGCGCCTCGCGGTCGACGAGGGCGCGCAGCCGCCCACGGGCCGCCTGTTCGCGGTCCCGTGCCGCCGCTTGGCGGTCTTGGGCGGCCATCGTGCGCTGCTCGGCGGCCAGCGCGCGGCGCTCCGCGGCGCGCTTGCGCTGTCCGGCGGCGCGAATGACGATCTCGGCGCCGTTGAGCGCGCGCGCGCCGTCCTCCTGCTCGTGAGCGGCGTCGCGCTGTGCCATCGCGAGACTGCGCGCGTCGGCCGTGTGGTCTCGCGCCCGCGCCGCGATGTCGCGGGCGTCCGCGATCGCGTCGCGCTTGTCGGCGGCGAGGAGGCGCACATGCGCGGCCTGTCCCCGCATGCGGGTGGTGTGCTCGCGGATCTCACGGGTTAACTCGTGCGCCTCCGGGTCGACGCCGGCGCCGAGGTCGTGATCGCTGGCGGCCTGATCGCGGTCGGAGGCCAACTGGTCGACCTCGGCGCTCGCCTGGTCGCTGTCAGAGGCTGTCTGATCGGCGTCCGAAAGGGTCTGGTCGCTGTCAGAGGTCGTCTGATCGGCGTCCGAGGGGGTCTGATCGCGGTCGGCAAGCGCCTGGTCGCGCTCGGCGAGTCCCTGCCCGTCGTCCGGGCCGGCGGCTGACTGCGGCTGCTTCGGATGAGGCGGTTGCTGATCGTGTTTGCTCATCGGCGGGTCACCTGCCGTCGTGTCGCTGGGTGCGCGCACGACGGCCGTCAACGGGGGGCGGACGTGACCGTCACCGCTGGGTGGCTCGGCTGGGGTCGTCATGACCCTCCTGTCGTCCGCGCTCTTTGGCTGGACAGAAAACGCGCCGGGCAGAGAGCGAAGCGAGAACCCGGCGAACGCGTGTTGCAAGTGACCGTAGCAGCCGGAGCGACGAGATCGCACGATGTGTGAGAAGCGCGCGTCCTGTAGTGGATTCACAATGAGGTCATCACCTAATCTCCATGTTCCTGTCGGCTGACACTCAGTAACCGCCAGCGCAGGGCCTGAGCCCACGGCCGGGGAGGACGGACCCGATGCGCTGACGCCGACCCTATGCTCAGCCGATGCTCATCGCCATCGACGGCCCGGCGGGCGCCGGCAAGTCCACGGTTGCGCGCGCCGTCGCGGACGCGCTCGGCTTCACGTACCTGGACTCCGGCGCCATGTACCGCTGCGTGGCGCTCGCCGAGCTGCGCGGCGCGCCGGACCCCGTCGATTGCACGATCGGGCTCGGCGACCGCATCACGCTCGACGGCGAGGACGTCACCGACGCGATCCGCACCCCGGAGGTCACCGCGCGCGCTTCGGAGGTCGCCGCCCGGCCCGAGGTGCGCGGCCGGCTCGTCGCCCGCCAGCGCGAGCTCATCCGCGGTGGCGACTATGTCGCCGAGGGACGCGATATCGGCACGGTCGTCGCGCCCGACGCCGAGCTGAAGGTCTTCCTCACGGCCTCGCCGCAGGAGCGTGCGCGCCGGCGTGCCGAGCAGCTCGGCGCCGACGTCGAGGAGGTGCTGCGCGAGCAGGAGCAGCGTGACGAGCGCGACGCCACGCGCCAGCACTCGCCGTTGCAGCGCGCGCGCGACGCGCTGCGCGTCGATACCGACGGGCTGAGCGTCGACGAGGTCGCTCAGCGGATCGTCCGCCTCGCGAGGGCCGTGTGATGAAGGTCGCGGTCGTCGGCTACCCGAACGTCGGCAAGTCCTCGCTCGTCAACCGCCTGACGGGCTCGCGCGAGGCCGTCGTGCACGAGCGGTCGGGAATCACGCGCGACCGCAAGGAGATCGCGACCGAGTGGAACGGCCGGCGCTTCACGCTCATCGACACCGGCGGCATGGACAGCGAGGATCCCGACCCCGTCTCGGGCTCGATCCGCGACCAGGCCCGCGCGGCGCTCGCCGACGCGCAGGTCGCGCTCTTCGTCTACGACGCCAGGGCCGGGCTGCGCCCCGGCGACGAGGAGCTCGCGGACCTGCTGCGGCGCACGAAGATGCCCGTCGTCGTGGCGGCGAACAAGATCGACGCCGCGCGCGACATCCCGCTCGCCGCCGAGGCGCACCGGCTCGGCTTCGGCGACCCGATGGCCGTCTCGGCTGCGCAGGGCCTCGGCACCGGCGACCTCCTCGACCGGCTCGTCGAGCTGCTGCCGGAGGACGACGCGAGGGTCGACGAGGACGGCGTCCGCCTCGCGGTCGTCGGGCGCCCGAACGTCGGCAAGTCGTCGCTCGTCAATCGCTTCGTGGGGTCCGAGCGGGTCATCGTCTCCGACGTCCCCGGCACGACCCGCGACGCCATCGACCTCCCGCTCGAGGTCGATGGGCGCAAGCTCGTCGTCGTCGACACCGCCGGGATGCGGCGCCAGTCGAAGGTCTCGGAGTCGGTCGAGTACTACACGACGCTGCGCTCGCAGCGCGCCGCCGAGCGCGCCGACGTCGCGCTCGTCGTCTGCGACGCCCGCGACGGCGTCACGGCCCAGGACATGCGCATCGCCGAGCTCGCGATGCAGTCGGGCTGCGCGACCGCGATCGTCCTGAACAAGTGGGACGTCGCGGAGATGACCGAGGCGGACCTCGACCACGAGCGTGCGAAGGTCGCGCGCAAGCTGCGCCTGCGCCCGCGCGTGCTGACCGCGAGCGCGCTGACTGGGCGCAACGTCCAGCGCCTGCTGGGCGAGGTGCTCGCGCTCGGCGACCGGATGTCGGGCCGCATCCCGACGCCGGAGCTCAACCGCTTCCTCGGCGAGGCGGTCCAGGCGCGCCAGCCGCCGGCGAAGCAGGGACACCGCCTGAAGCTCCTCTACGCGGCGCAGATCGGGGAGCGACCGCCGCGCTTCGCGTTCCAGGTCAACGCGCGCTCGCGCGTGACCCGCGACTACGCCTATTTCCTCGAGAACCGGCTGCGCGCGCGCTTCGGAATGGACGGCATTCCGCTCATCATCGACTTCGTCGAGCGCAAGTCTCGCCGCAGCGACGGCCGGTAGCCTGTCGGCCCATGACCAACTACGCCGAGCACGAGTACCTCTTCACCTCCGAGTCGGTGACGGAGGGCCATCCCGACAAGGTCGCGGACCAGATCTCCGACGGCGTGCTGGACGCCGTCATGCGCGACGACCCGACCGGCCGCGTGGCGTGCGAGACGCTGGTGAACACCGGCCTCGTCGTCGTATCCGGCGAGATCTCCACCGAGACGTACGTCGACATCCAGGGGATCGCCCGCGAGACGATCCGCAAGATCGGCTACATCGACGCCGACCTCGGCTTCTCGGCGGACTCCTGCGCGGTGCTCAACGCGATCGACAAGCAGTCGCCCGACATCGCGCAGGGCGTCGATCATTCCTACGAGACGCAGACCGATCCCTCCGACGACGACGAGCTCGACGTCGCCGGCGCGGGCGACCAGGGGATGATGTTCGGCTACGCGACCAACGAGACGCCGGAGCTCATGCCGCTGCCGATCTCGCTCGCCCACCGCCTGGCCAAGCAGCTCGCCGACGTCCGGCACGACGGCACGCTCGAGTACCTGCGCCCGGACGGCAAGACGCAGGTCTCCGTGCGCTACCGCGACGGTGCGCCGGTCGCCGTCGAGAAGCTGCTCATCTCCACGCAGCACGCCGAGAGCGCCACGCGCGAGCGGATCGTCGCCGACCTGTGGGAGCACGTCGTCCTGCCCGTCCTGCCGAAGGAGCTCTACGACGAGCGCGCGCTGCGACGCGACTTCCTCGTCAATCCGACGGGCCGCTTCGTCATCGGCGGGCCGGTCGGCGACTGCGGCCTGACCGGGCGCAAGATCATCGTCGACACGTACGGTGGGATGGCGCGCCATGGCGGCGGCGCGTTCTCGGGCAAGGATCCGTCGAAGGTCGACCGATCGGCCGCCTACGCGGCGCGCTGGGTGGCGAAGAACCTCGTCGCCGCCGGCCTCGCGGACCGCATCGAGGTCCAGGTCGCCTACGCGATCGGAGTCGCGCATCCCGTCTCGGTCATGGTCGAGACGTTCGGGACCGAGAAGGTCAGCCGGGCGACGATCGCCGCGCTGATCGACGAGCACTTCGACCTGCGCCCCGGCGCGTTTCGCGCGGAGCTGCGGCTACACCGGCCGATCTACCAGAAGACCGCGGCGTACGGCCATTTCGGCCGCGACGACGACGACTTCACGTGGGAGCAGACCAGCAAGGCCGACATCCTGCGCGAGGCCGCCGGCGCCGGCGCCGCAGCCGCGTAGTCCCCGCAAGGATCGGCCGGCCCCGTCCCGGCGCGCCTGTCGTTCGATGGCGCGCCGGGCGAACGCGCGCGGCTTCTATCCTTGCCGCTCGCTATGGCCGAGTACCACTACGACCCGTTTGAGATAGAGCCCCGCTGGCAGCGCGTCTGGGCCGACGAAGGCACCTGGGAGGTCGGCAACGACACCACGAGCGATTCGCGGCCCGCCTCGTACGTGCTGGAGATGCTGCCCTATCCCAGCGGCGACCCGCACATCGGCCACCTGAAGGTCTACTCGGTCGGCGACGCCGTCGCGCACTTCCACCGCCGCACCGGCCGGCGCGTGCTGCACCCGATGGGCTACGACGCGTTCGGGCTGCCGGCCGAGAATCACGCGATCAAGACCGGCCAGCACCCGCGCGACTCGACGAATGCGGCGATCGCCGAGTTCCAGCGCCAGTTTCGCCGGTGGGGGATCTCCATCGACTGGACGCGGGAGTTCGGCACCCACGAGCCGCGCATCTACCGCTGGACGCAGTGGATCTTCCTCGAGCTCTTCAAGCGCAACCTCGCCTACCAGAAGAAGGCGGCGGTCAACTGGGATCCCGTCGAGGAGACCGTGCTCGCCAACGAGCAGGTCATCGACGGCCGCGGCGAGCGCTCGGGCGCGCTCGTCGAGGTGCGCCAGCTCACGCAGTGGTTCTTCCGCATCACCGACTACGCCGACCGGCTGCTCGAGGATCTCGACGCGATCCGCTGGCCCGAGCACGTCAAGACGATGCAGCGCAACTGGATCGGGCGCTCGGAGGGAGCCGAGGTCGTCTTCCGCTGCGAGGAGATCGGCAGCGACTATCCGGTCTTCACCACGCGCCCGGACACGCTCTTCGGCGCGACGTTCTTCGTCATGGCGCCCGAGCACCCCGACGTCCTGCGCCTCGCCGCGGGCACCGAGCACGAGGACGAGGTGCGGGCGTACGTCAACCGCGCGCTGACGGCCGACACGCAGCTGCGCGGCGACATCGACAAGCCGAAGACCGGTGTGCCGCTCGGCCGCACGGTCACGAATCCCGTCAACGGCGAGCAGCTGCCGATGTACGTCGCCGACTACGTCCTCATGGAGTACGGCACGGGCGCGATCATGGCGGTGCCCGCCCACGACGAGCGCGACCACGCGTTCGCGCAGGCCTACGACCTGCCCATCCGGCGCGTCATCGAAGGCCCCGACGACGAGCTGCCCTACACCGGCGACGGCCCGCTCGTCAACTGCGCGCCGCAGTTCGACGGGATGCACAACCGCGAGGCGCTCGAGGCGATCGTGCGCTGGCTGGATCGCGAGGGCAAGGGCCACGCCTCGGTGAACTACCGCCTGCGCGACTGGCTCATCTCGCGCCAGCGCTACTGGGGCACGCCGATCCCGATCATCCACTGCCCTGCGTGCGGCCCCGTGCCGGTCCCCGAGGCCGACCTGCCGGTGCTGCTGCCGGACGTCGAGGACTACAAGCCGCGCGGGCGCTCGCCGCTGGCGGCCGCCGAGGACTGGGTCCGCGTCGACTGCCCGCAGTGCGGCGCCTCCGCCGAGCGCGAGACCGACACGATGGACACGTTCGTCGACTCCTCGTGGTACTTCCTGCGCTACTGCGACGCCTCCAACGACGAGGCCGCGTGGGATCCGGCCGCGGTCGGGCTCTGGATGCCCGTAGACCAGTACATCGGCGGCGTCGAGCACGCGATCCTGCACCTCCTCTACGCGCGCTTCTTCACGAAGGCGCTGGCCGACCTCGGCCACCTGCCCGCCGACATCCAGGAGCCGTTCGCGGCCCTCTTCACGCAGGGGATGATCCTGCGCGACGGCGACAAGATGTCCAAGAACAAGGGCAACGTCATCTCGCCGAAGACATACGTCGACCGCTACGGGGCCGACACCGCGCGCACGTACATCCTCTTCATCGGTCCGCCCGACCAGGACGCCGACTGGTCCGACAGCGGCGTGGAGGGGATGCACCGCTTCCTCGGCCGCCTGTGGCGCATGGCCGCCGAGGCCGCCGCCGAGCTGCCCGACCATCAGGTGCCCGACGAGCTGGGCGCCGACGACGAGCGCCTGCTGCGCAAGGCGCACTGGGCGATCGACAAGGTCACGCGCGACATGAGCGAGCGCTTCAACTTCAACACCGCGATCGCCGCGATCATGGAGCTGCTCAACGAGATCACGCCGACCAAGCGCGGCGCGGCGGCGCCCGGGGCGGTGCGCTTCGCGCTGGGCACGGCGTCGTCGCTGCTGTTTGCGTTCGCCCCGCACACCGCGGCCGACGCCTACCACCTGCTGACCGGCGAGCGCGTCTGGGAGCAGCCGTGGCCCGACGCCGACCCGGCGTTCCTGGAGGCCGACAGCTTCGAGCTCGTGTGCCAGGTCAACGGCAAGGTCCGCGATCGCGTCCGGGCGCCCTCGAACGCGTCACGTGACGAGCTGCTCGCGCTCGCGCGCGCGGCGCCGAAGATGCGCCAGTACCTCGACGGTCACGAGGTCGTCAAGGAGGTCGTCGTGCCGGGCAAGCTCGTCAACGTCGTCGTCCGCTGACGCGGCCGTGACGGCGGCGCCGTACGTCGCGGTCGTCGGGGCAGGCGGCGATGTCGTCGCCGACGTCCTGGCGGACGCCGAGGCGGTCGGTGCCGGGCTCGCGCGGCGCGGCGCCGTCCTGGTCTGCGGCGGGCTCGGAGGCGTCATGGAGGCCGCCTGCCGCGGTGCCCGCTCGCTGGGCGGCGTCACGCTCGGGATCCTCCCCGGCTCGGAGCGCGCGGCCGCGAACGCCTGGGTGAGCATCGCGGTCGCGACGGGGCTCGGCGAGCTGCGCAACGGGCTCGTCGTGCGCTGCGCCGACGCCGTCATCGCGATCGACGGCGAGTACGGGACGCTGTCGGAGATCGCGCTCGCGCTGAAGGCGGGCAAGCGGGTCGTGGCGCTCGGCTCGTGGGAGATCCCGGGCGTGCTCGCGGCGGCCGATCCCGCCGCGGCCGTCGCTCGCGCCCTGGGCTGACGCCCGCGCGAAACCTGCGCTGTCCGCTGCGCACAATCGTTGCGATTCGCGCGCCCCGTGACACACGTCGAGACCTAGCCTCGGCCCTGTGTCAGAGCTCGACCGTCCGCGGCTGGCGCTCTACGTCGCGCTCGGCCTGATCGTGTGCCTCCTGGGTGCCCGCTACCTGCGCACGCAGGGCGCGCCGGCGGGGGGTGGCGAGGTCGCCGCGTCGCGCACCGGCACGACGATGGCCGCGCCTGCGGCGGGTCCGGCGGGCGTGCGCCTCGAGCGCGCGGACGG
>JBPCJA010000256.1:0-14738 GCA_051005755.1 Solirubrobacteraceae bacterium | reverse complement strand
GGCCGCAAGCTGCTCATCACCGGAGTTCTGACCGAGGGCTCGATCGCCTTCGCGGTCGCCCGCCGCGGCCGCGCAGGCCAAGCCTCCGCCGACGCCCACCGCCGAGCCGACGCCGGCACCGGCGATCTCGGCCGACAACTCGATCGCGCTCGCCTCCGACGCGACGGACGTCGCCACCGACACGCCCTTCCCGGTGCTCGCGCTCGCGATCCTCGCCGGGCTGCTCGCGCTGAGCGCGCTGGCGTTCGGCCTCGTGCGCTGGTTCGCGTGGGAGCCCGCGTGGGCCGGGCGCTTCCGCCACGCCGCCGGCGAGGCCGGCTGGCGCGCCTCGTCGACGTTCGCGGAGTTCGGCGACTTCGTGCGCCTGGGACGCTGAACCAGTGGTCCGGCCCGCAGGTCCGCGCCACTAGTGCTTCTCGAAGGGCGGCGCCTGCTGATCACCGGCGTCCTGACCGAGGGCTCGATCGCCTTCGCCGTCGCGCGGCGCGCACAGGAGGAGGGCGCGCAGATCGTGCTGACCGGCTTCGGCCGCGGGATGCGGATCACGACGCGGATCGCCAACCGCCTGCCCGACCCGCCCGACGTGCTCGAACTCGACGTCAACGATCCTGACCACATCACCGCCGTCGTGCAGGACATCGAGGCGCGCTGGGGCGCGCTCGACGGGATCCTGCACGCGATCGCCTTTGCGCCGGCCGACGCGCTCGGGGGCGCGTTCCTCGACACGCCGGCCGAGAGCGCGCAGACCGCCTTCCTGACGAGCGCGTACAGCCTCAAGGCGCTTGCCGCCCCGTTCGTCGACCTGCTGGAGAAGGGCGAGCACGGCTCGATCGTCGGCTTGGACTTCGACGCAACCGTCGCATGGCCGGCGTATGACTGGATGGGCGTCGCGAAGGCCGCGCTGGAGTCCGTCAACCGCTACCTCGCGCGCGACCTCGGCGCGCGCGGCGTGCGCTCCAACCTCGTCTCCGCCGGCCCGGTCAAGACGATCGCCGCCGGCTCGATCCCGGGCTTCGAGCTCCTCGCCGCGGCCTGGGACGCCCAGGCGCCGCTGCCATGGGACACGAAGGACGCGGGCCCGGTCGCCGACGCCTGCCTGTTTCTCCTGTCAGGCCTCGCGCGCGGCGTGACCGGCGAGATCGTCCACGTCGACGGCGGCTATCACGCGCTCGGCGCGCCCCTCGCCCCGCCCTCCGCCGGCGACGAGCCCGACGACGCTCCGCCCGCGTAGACCGCCCGGAACCACAGCTCGGTCAGCTGGCGGACGGCCTCGCGCATGTCGCGACCGTTGCGGATCACCTCGATCGTGAGGTGGCGTTCGACCATCGCGCAGAGCGCCTGCGCCGCAACCCGCGCGGGGACGTCGTCCGGCGCGAGGCCGCGGAGCTGGTCGCGCGCGATGCGGGCCTCGGCGCCGGCGATGAAGCGATTGACGTAGGGCTCCCATTGCGACGGCATGTGCTCGTCCTCGCCGTAGAGGTGGGCGGCCAGCATGAGGATCGGCCCGTTGCGGTTGACCACGGCGACGAAGCGGGCAAGTCCGAGGGCGAGCTCCATGCGCGGGTCGCCGCCACCCTCGAAGTACGGCGAGGCCGCGGCGTCCATGTCGGCGAACGCCTGCTGGATGAGGCGGTCCATGACCGCCCGCTTGTTCTCGAAGTAGAAGTAGACCGTCGTGCGGCTGACGAACGCGCGCCGCGCGATCGTGTCGATCGTGACCTGCTCGTGCGCACCCTCGCTCAGGAGCTCGCGCGCCGCTTCGAGGATCGCGTCCTCGGTCGCATTGCGCGGCGCGAGCGTTGCGTCAGACGACGTGTGATCTGCGTGCTTCGAAGTGGGCAGCGATTCGCTCGCGAGTCTTGGCCGGGGTCACGATCTCGTCGATGAACCCGGCCTTCGCGGCAAGCGCAACCGGCAGGTGCTCCTCCTCGTAGGCGGCGGCCAGCTCGTCGGGGTCGGCTCCGGCCTCGAGCTCGCGGCGCTTGACGATCTCGATGGCCTGCGGCGCGCCCATGACCCCGATCCTGGCGTTGGGCCAGGCGAGCGTGAGGTCATGTCCGAGATCGCGGCAGTTCATGACGATGTACGCACCACCGTACGCCTGTCGGAGGGTCACTGTCACGCGGGGGACCTCTGCGACCGCGAAGGCGCGCAGCAGCGCCGCTCCACGGCGCAGCACCGCCTCGCGCTCCTGGCGCACGCCGGGACGGAACCCCGGGGTGTCGGAGAGCACGACGAGCGGGATCCCGTAGCGGTCGCACATGTTCACGAACCACGCGCCCTTGTCCGACGACGCGGCGTCCAGCACGCCGCCGAGATAGCGCGGCTGGTTGGCGATGACCCCGACCGGGTGGCCCTCGATGCGGCCGAACCCGACCACCATGTTCTTCGCGTAGCGCTTGCTGAGCTCGAGGAACTCGCCGCCGTCGAGCAGGTAGCTCGCGACGTCGCGCACGTCGTAGACCTTGCGCTGGTTCGTCGGCACGTCGCTCGCCGGATCGCCTGCGAGCGGCTCGACGGGCTCGGCCGTCGGCAGCGGTCCGCCGATGCGTCCCGGGAAGTACGACAGCGCCTGGCGGATCATGTCGGCGGCGGTCGCGTCGTCGTCGGCCTCGAGGTGCGAGACGCCGCTCTTGCGGTGCACGCGCGGGCCGCCGAGCTCGACCGCCGTGACCTGCTCGCGCGTGACCTTGGCGATAACCCGGGGACCGGTCAGGAACATCTGCGCTTCCTGGCCGACCATCATGACGAGCGTGCCGAGCGACGGCGAGTACGCCGCGCCGCCCGCGCACGGTCCGCAGATGACGCTGATCTGCGGCACCTTCGCGCGCGAGTTCGCGCGGAAGATCGACGCGTACGCGCCGAGCGCCCCGATGCCCTCCTGCAGGCGGGCGCCGCCGGACGCCAGGAAGCCGACGACCGGCGCCCCGGCTCTGTCGGCCGCCTGGATCGTGCTGACGATCGACGCCCCGCCGGCCTGTCCGAGCGAGCCGCCCTTGTGCTTGATGTTCTGCGACCAGACGTAGACCGGCCGCCCGCCGACGCGCCCGGAGCCCGAGATGACGCCGTCACCGGCCTCGGTGCGGACCGGATGAAACGAGCCCTCGTCGCAGAGCAGCTCGATCCGCGCGATCGCCGGCAGCGGCGGCTCGGCGACGACCGCGGCGTCCGCGTCCGCGTCCGCGTCCGGCGCCGCGCCGTCGTCTGTGTCCCTGCCCTGTGCTGGCGACGATGACTCCCTGTTCATCGCGAGAGCTCCCGATCGCTCTCCACGCCAACGCCGGGCGAGCAGTGACGCGCTGTCACGACGCCTTCCGGAAGACGAGGCACGCGTTCTGGCCGCCGAAGCCGAACGAGTTGCTCAGCGCGAGCTCGAGGCCCGGGGCCTCGCGCGGACCGTCGGGGACGTAGTCGAGGTCGCAGTCGGGGTCGGGGTCCTCGAAGTTCAGAGTCGGTGGCAGCAGTCCGCGCTGCAGCGCTCCGAGGACGGCGATCGCCTCGACCGCGCCGGCCGCGCCGAGCAGGTGCCCGATCGCCGACTTCGTGCTCGACACCGGCGGCGAGCCGCCGTTGAACACCGAGTGGATCGCGAGCGTCTCGATGCGGTCGTTGAACGGCGTCGACGTGCCGTGCGCGTTGATGTAGCCGACCTGGAGCGGGGACACGCCCGCATCGGCCAGCGCCGCGCGCATCGCCTTCTCGGCGCCCTTGCCCTCCTTGTCGGGCTGGGTCATGTGGAAGGCGTCGTTGGACGCCCCGTAGCCGTCGACGTAGCCGAGGATCTCGGCACCGCGCGCCCGCGCGTGCTCGGCGCGCTCCATCACGATGACCCCCGCACCCTCGCCCATGACGAAGCCGTCGCGGCGCGCGTCGAACGGACGCGACACGCCCTCACGCGACAGCGCGCCCATGCGCTTGAAGGCGGCCACGCAGAGCGGCGTGATCGCCGCCTCGGTGCCGCCCGCGACGACGACGTCGGCCTCGCCGCGCTCGAGCATCCGCTTCGCCTCGCCGATCGCGTGGCTGCCCGTCGCGCACGCCGACGAGACGCTGAAGCCGGGGCCGTGGGCACCGAGCTGCATCGCGATCGCACCGGCAGCGGCATTGGGCATCATCATAGGGACGAAGTGTGGCGACACCGCGCGTTCGCCGCCAGCGACGAACGCGCGACACTCGTCCTCGAGCGTCTTCAGGCCGCCGACGCCGGTGCCGACGAGGATCGCCAGCCGCTCGAGGTCGACGTCGCCGGGCAGACCAGCCTCCTCGGCGGCCTGCGTGGCCGCCGCGAAGGCGAGTTGCGTGTACCGATCCGAGCGGCGCGCGATCTTCGCGGACATCGCCGACTCGGGATCGAACTCCGAGCACGGAGCCAGGCCGTCGACGACGCCCGAGCGGCGCTCGAGCAGCGCGTCGACGAACGCGTCCGCCCCGTCGCCGATCGACGAGACGACCCCGCGTCCGGTGATCGCGATCTCAACTTGGGGGGACGCGTGCCAGCTCATGCAGGTGCTCCCTCCTTGGACTCGACGAGGCGGACCGTCAGCGAGATCGCGTCGCCGACGGACTCGATCGGCTTGAGGTCGTCGTCGTTGATCGTGATCCCGAAGCGGTCCTCCAGCGCCTTGACGAGCTCGACGAGGTCGAGCGAGTCGACGTCGAGGTCGGTCCAGGTGTTGTCCGAGGTCGCCTCGCGAGCGCCCGGGACCTTGATGGACTCGAGCTGATCGCGGATCTCCTCGAGCACGTCGTTCTCGTTGACGGCCATGCGTTCTCCTTGTGTCATGCGGCCAACGCGCCGTCGACGGCGAGCGTTGCCCCGTTGATGTATGCCGCGCCCTCCGAACAGAGGAAGGACACGGCGTGGGCGACCTCTTCGGGCTGCCCGAGCCGGCCGGCGGGAACGCCGGCCAGAAGCTTGTCCGAGATGCCGGTGGTCATGTCGGTCTCGATGACCCCCGGCGTCACGGCGTTGCAGGTGATCCCCTTGCGGGCCATCTCGCGCGCGACCGTGCGCGTGAGCGACAGCATCCCGGCCTTCGAGGCGCCGTAGTTGGCCTGGCCCGGGTTGGCCCGCTCGGCGACGACGGAGGAGATGTTCACGATCCGGCCCCAGCGCGCGCGGAGCATGTCGCCCAGCGCGCAGTGCATGCAGTGGAAGGCGCCGTTGAGGTTCGTGTCGACGACCGACGTCCACTGCTCGGCGCTCATGCGGATCGCGAGGCCGTCCTGGCGCTCGCCGGCGCTGTTGACGAGCACGAGCACGGGGCCGAAGCGCTCGTGGACCTCGTCGAAGGCGGCTTGGACGGACGTCCCGTCGCCGACGTCGGCCTGTACGTCGCCGCTCGTGCGCCCGAGCGTGGCGACCGTGAAGCCGTCCTTGCGCAGGCGCTCGGCGATCGCCTTGCCGATCCCGCGCGAGCCGCCCGTGACGAGGGCCACGGCCTTCTCAGGCCGTGGCATGGACGCGCTCCTTCCAGCACAGGATACCGGCGCCCCACACGAAGCCCGCGCCGAAGGCGGCGAGCGCGACCGTGGCGCCCGGCTTCAGGCGGCCCTCGCGCTCGGCCTGGTGCAGCGCCAGCGGGATGGAGGCGCTCGAGGTGTTGGCGACGGCGTCGACGTTGATGAAGACCTTCTCGTCGGGCACGCCGAGGCGCCGCGCAGCGGCCTCGATGATCCGCGCGTTGGCCTGGTGGACGACGAGCAGGTCGATCTCGTCGACGCTCATGCGCGCGCGTGTCAGCGCCTCGACGGTCGCCTCGGCCATCCGCTCGACGGCGTGGCGGTAGACCTCCTGGCCCTCCATCCGCAGCAGCCGCTCGTCGGAGTCGGCGTAGAGCAGGTCGCCGTGGACGCCGTCTGAGCGCAGGACGAACGGGGAGCAGCCGCGCTCGAGGTCGCCGCCGGCGACGACGACAGCCGCGGCCCCGTCGGCGAAGAGGATCGCCGTGCCGCGATCGTTGCGGTCGGTGATCCGGCTCAGCGCCTCGGCGCCGCAGACGACGACGAGCTTGCAGCGGCCGGACTCCACCAGCGCGGCGGCCTGGTCGAGGGCGAAGAGGAAGCCGGCGCACGCGGCGTTGATGTCGACGGCGCCGGCGCCGTTGGCGCCGATCGCGTCGGCGACACCCGGTGCGAGGCCGGGCATGAGCCGGTCAGGCGTGAGCGTCGAGACGATGACGTGGTCGACCTCCGCCGGGTCGCAGCCGGCGTCGGCCAGCGCCGCGTTGCAGGCCTCGACGGCGAGGTTGGTGAGCGAGCGCGTGCCGTTGAGGTGGCGGCGCTCGCGGATGCCGGTGCGGCGCACGATCCAGGCGTCGGTCGTGTCGAGATAGGCCGCGAAGTCGGCGTTCGTGACGACCTGGTCGGGCAGCGCCGACCCGATCCCGAAGACCCCGGCTTTCATCGCGGGAGACCGCCGTCCTGGTCCGACGTGGTTGCGGTCGAGCAATGCTGCCGCCCCGTCGTCACGTTCTCACGCCGCCGCCCGCAGGGTCCGTTTGACGAGGCCCTTGAGGACCGAGCCCGGGCCGCACTCGACGAAGTCCGTCGCGCCCATGGTCTGCAGCTCGAGCAGCGTCTCGCGCCAGCGGACGGGCTTGAGGAGGTTCTCGGCGAGCTCGGTGCGGATGTCGGTGAAAGGCCGCGCGCTGCCGTTGGAGAGGACGGGGAAGTCGGGCTCCCGGACGGAGGTCGCGTCGAGCGCCTCCTTCAGCGCATCCGCGGCGGGGGCCATGAGCGGCGAGTGGAAGGCGCCGCCGACGTCGAGCTGGCGCGCGCGGCAGCGGATCTCGTCGGCGCGCTGGACGGCCTGCGCGATCGCGTCCATGCGGCCCGAGAGGACGATCTGGCCGGGCGCGTTGTCGTTGGCGAGCGAGAGGCCGAGCTCGGCGGCGAGCTCGGAGATGTCGTCGCGCTCGCCCCCGAGCAGCGCGACCATCCCGCCGTCCTCCATCGCGGCGGCCGCCGCCATCGCCGTGGCGCGGGCGTCGACGAGCCGGACGGCGTCCTCGAAGTCGATCGCGCGGGCGGCGGTCAGCGCGGCGTACTCGCCGAGCGAGTGGCCGGCGGCGGCGAGCGGCTGGTCGTACCCCTCCGAGTCCCACTGGGCGATCGAGCAGAGAAAGAGCGCGGGCTGGTGCGTGCGCGTCCCCTCGGCGAGCCGGTCGAAGGGATCGAAGCCGAGCAGCTCGATTCCGCGCCGCAGCAGCGGATGCTGACGAAACGGCTCCTCCATGCCCTCGGAGTGGCTTCCCTGCCCGGGAAAGAGCATGGCTGTACTCGGCGACATCGGACGCATTCAACAGTCCTCACCCAG
This sequence comes from Solirubrobacteraceae bacterium, assembly GCA_051005755.1. GTDB lineage: Bacteria > Actinomycetota > Thermoleophilia > Solirubrobacterales > Solirubrobacteraceae > CADCVQ01. The sequence continues at coordinate 7,420 of JBPCJA010000256.1, read as the reverse complement.
CCGCCGCGATTGCGTTACCCACGTTCGACAGACCGGTCGGATGTGTCGAAATCGACACCTGCCGCTCGATGGGTCGAGTGGCCTGCTACGGACGGGTTCGAACCCCCGGCGCGGTATCCTGTACAGAGTTCTCGCCCCCGCCGGTCTGTCCGACCCGAGGCGTTGAATGCGGCGCCCGCGACATCGCAGACGACGCGCCGCAAGAGCGAGAGATCCCGGCGGCGAGAAGAGGAGCAAGGACGATGGAAGGCACTTCTCAGACCCCACTCGCGACCGGCATCACGGCGGGCGAGCCCCTCTACGTCGAGCGCTTCTTCACGACGCCGGGCGTGCACCCGTTCGACACCGTCGAGTGGGATCTGCGCGACGCGCGCATCGGCCACGGCGACAAGGTCGCCTTCGAGCAGCGCGGCGTCGAGTTCCCGAAGACGTGGTCGCAGAACGCCACGAACATCGTCGCCCAGAAGTACTTCCGCGGCCAGCTCGACACGCCGGCGCGCGAGCACTCCGTCAAGCAGATGGTCGGTCGCGTCGCGGGGACGATCGCCGACTGGGGGCGCTCGCGCGGCTACTTCGCCTCGGTCGAGGACGGCGACACGTTCGAGGCCGAGCTGACGTTCGTGCTGCTGCACCAGATGGCGGCGTTCAACTCGCCGGTCTGGTTCAACGTGGGGTTCGAGGAGAGCCCGCAGTGCAGTGCATGCATGCCGTATGCCGCGCTGATCTCGACGCCCGACGGCATGGTCCAGATCGGCGAGCTCGTCGCCGGTGACGCGATCGGCCGCGAGGTCTACGACGCGCACGGCGTGACGCGGATCGTCGCGACGCAGGCCAACGGGATCAAGCCCGTCTACCGCGTGCGGCTGCGCAACGGAAGCTTCGTCGAGGCGACGGCCGATCACGTCGTCAAGGCCGTGCGCGAGCGGCGCACCGCGCCGCAGTGGCTGCGCGTCGACGAGCTCGGGGTCGGCATGCGGATGCACCTGCACCCGCACCGGGCGAAGGTCGCCGAGCGGGCGCTCGTCGCGGCGGGCGCCGATGGTCCGCTCGGCAACGATGCTCCCGCCGCGACCGACGCCGTCAAGGTCTCCGAGGCGGCGCTCGCCGGCTGGCTGCAGGCCGACGGCTTCGTCGGCCAGTACGACGACGGGACGAACCGCTCGCTGACGGTTGAGTTCCTCGTCGCCGGCGCCGAGGAGCGCGCGTGGGTGCAGCAGCACCTCGACGTCGCGCTGCCCGACGTTCACCGCCACGTCCGCGACGCTGACACGCTCGAGACGCCGGTGCAGCGCATCCGCCTCTACGGCGAGGCGCTGCGCGACTTCGTCGAACGCTGGGACCTCCTTGAGCGCGGGACCGAGATGAGCGTCCCCCATCAGCTCTGGACGGCGTCGCACGACGAGATCGCCGCCTACCTGCGCAGCGTCTTCCAGGCCGACGGCTACGTCAGCGTCCGCCGCTCCGAGGGGTGCGAGAACGCCCGCATCGGCTTCGCGGTCATCGGCGAGCGCTGGACCGAGGACATCCAGATCCTCCTCGGCGTGCTCGGCATCTACTCGCGCCGGGCGCACAGGCCCGAGCGGCGCGCCGACCGCCATGACATGCACGTCGTCGAGATCTCGATCGGCTCCGAGCGCGCGCGCTTCGCCGAGCTCGTCGGCTTCGTGGACGCGCGCAAGCAGGACAAGCTGCTGGCGTCGCTGGACCTGCGCAGCCCCAGGCGCTGCCCGGACCTGCGCGAGGAGGAGATCGTCGCGATCGAGCCGCTCGGCGACATGGACGTCTACGACATCCAGACCGAGTCGGGCGAGTACCTCTGCAACAACGTCGCCGTCCACAACTGCTTCATCCTCAGCGTCGAGGACACGATGGAGTCGATCCTCGACTGGAACACGAAGGAGGGCCAGATCTTCCTGGGCGGCTCTGGCTCGGGGATCAACCTCTCGAACATCCGCGGGTCGATGGAGCCGCTGACGAAGGGCGGCACCGCCTCCGGTCCGGTTTCGTTCATGCGCGGCGCCGACTCCTGGGCGGGCACGATCAAGTCCGGCGGCAAGACCCGCCGTGCGGCGAAGATGGTCGTCCTCGACGTCGACCATCCCGACATCCGTGAGTTCATCTGGTGCAAGGCCAAGGAGGAGAAGAAGGCCAACGCACTGCGCGACGCCGGCTTCGACATGTCGATCGACGGCGAGGGCTTCACGTCGATCCAGTACCAGAACGCCAACAACTCCGTGCGCCTGTCCGATGCCTTCATGCGCGCGGTCGAGAACGACGAGGACTGGCACCTCATCGCGCGCACGACGGGCGAGCCGGTCGGTGACCCGATCCCCGCGCGCGAGCTCATGTGCGAGATCGCCGACGCCGCGTGGCGGTGCGCCGATCCCGGCATCCAGTACGACACGACGATCAACCAGTGGCACACCTGCCCGGTGTCGGGACGGATCAACGCGTCCAACCCGTGCTGCTTCGTGGGCGACACCCTCGTTCGCACGGCGGACGGGGAGATGCGCATCGACGAGCTGGCCGCGCGAGCTGCTGCCGGGCACGAGCTCCCGCACGTGGTGGCCTTCGACCGGCGCACGCGCGAGCCGGTCCTTCGCCCGGCGACGAGCGCATGGGCCGCCGGGCACACCACCGAGCTCGTCGAGGTCCAGACGACGGCGGGTCACCGCATCCGCTGCACGCCGGCGCATCGCTTCCTGCTCACGGACAACGAGTACGTCGAGGCGCAGGCGCTGTCGGTCGGAACGGGGCTGCAGGTGGCGACGCGCGCGATGGCGATGGCGGGGTCCGACGAAGTCCGTCCGCCGGCGGCGCAGCCGACCGTCGTCTCCTCCGTGCAGCGGATGACCCTCGACAAGCCGGTTGCCGTGTACGACCTCGAGGTGCCCTGGCTGCACAACTTCACGGTGGGCGCCGGCGCGGGCGAGGGTCTCGTGGTCCACAACAGCGAGTACATGCACGTCGACGACTCGGCCTGCAACCTGGCGTCGCTGAACCTCATGAAGTTCCGCCGCGCCGACGGCACGTTCGACGTCGCCTCCTTCGAGCATGCCGTCGACATCATGTTCCTCGCGCAGGAGATCATCGTCGGGCCGTCGAGCTACCCGACCGAGCAGATCGGCGTCAACGCCCGCGCGTTCCGTCAGCTTGGCCTCGGCTACGCGAACCTCGGCGCCTTCCTCATGTCCAACGGCATGGCCTACGACTCCGACGCCGGCCGCGGCACGGCGGCCGCGATCACGTCGCTCATGACCGGGCGGGCATATCTGGAGTCGGCGCGCATCGCCGCCGCCATCGGCCCCTACGAGCGCTACGGCGAGAACCGCGACGCTCACAACGCGGTCATGCGCATGCACCGCGACGCATCGCTGGCGATCCCGGACTCGACCTGCTCGGACACGGCGCTGCTGGAGGCGTCACGCACCGTCTGGGACGAGACGGTGGCGGCAGGTGAGATTCACGGTTACAGAAATGCGCAGGCCAGTGTCCTTGCACCTACGGGCACCATATCTTTTTTGATGGATTGTGACACCACCGGCGTCGAGCCCGACTTCTCACTGGTGAAGTTCAAGGAGCTCGTCGGCGGCGGGCAGATGACGATCGTCAACCAGACGATCCCGATGGCGCTGCGCACGCTTGGGTACGGCGACGACCAGATCAAGCGCATCGAGGCCTACGTCAACGAGCACGCGACGATCGTCGGGGCTCCCGGCCTGGCCGCCGAGCACCTGTCGGTCTTCGACGTCGCGGTCGGCCAGCGCGCGATCTCGCACATGGGTCACATTAACATGATGGGTGCGGTGCAGCCGTTCATCTCGGGCGCGATCTCGAAGTGTGTCGCCGGCGACACCCTCGTCGCGAGCGAGCGCGGACTCGTCCGCATCGGCGCGCTGCACAACGGCGAGCGTCCGGACAGCTTCCGCGACATGGACCTGACGATCGCATCGCTCGACGGCTCGCGTAGCACGGACGCCTTCTACTACGGCGGATCGCGGCCGGTCCGGGAAGTCCGGCTGCGCTCCGGCCACAAAGTCGTCGGGACCCACAACCATCAGCTCCTCACCTGTGGAGACGACGGCCTCTCCTGGCGTCGCCTCGACGAGCTCCAGCCCGGCGAGTTCGTCGCAACCCAGTACGGCGATGACATGTGGTCCGCGACACCCGCCTCCTTCGCCGACTTCGTTTCGACGCGAGCGCACGGCAATCAGAAGGCGATCACGGTTCCCGATGTCATGACGGAGCGTCTCGCGTTCTTCCTCGGGGCATTCGCGGCCGAGGGGCACGTCACACGATCCAACCACACCGTTCGCATCGCGAATGCGGACGAGCGTGTGATCGTGCGACTCGTCGCAGATGCCGAGGCGCTCTTCGGCTTCGCGCCCCGGGTGGCGCGCGACCCGGGCAAGTGCCCGTCGATCGACCTTTCCTCGAAGCGATTGGTGGAGTTCCTGGACTATCTGGGATGCGGGACGTGGGCGCGCGACAAGCGCATTCCGGACGCCGTGCTCCGCTCCCCCCGAACCATGGTCCTCGCCTTCATCGAGGGTCTGTGCCTGGACGCCTACCTCACGACGTCGAGCATGGCGAAGTGGGCGATCTGCCTGGACTCCTCCGGGCTGCTGGACGATCTCCAGGCCGTCCTCACGAACCTCGGTGTCGTGCACGGGCGCATCGCCAAGCGCAACGCGATCTACAACAAGTCGTTCGACGAGGTCTACGCATGCGGCCGCGAGGCGCAGCGCCTCATCGGGATGATCGGGTTCGTAGAGGAGCACAAGCAGCGCGCGGCGGACGCGATCGCCACTCGCACGTTTACGCAGAGCACCGCTGACATCGTGCCCGGCATCACCGGGGCGGAGCTGTATGACCTGATCCCCATGGGGCGTGGCGGTCGCGGCGGCGCCGGGACAAGCGTTCGCAGCCGCCATCGGCATCTCGTTGACCCGCGCACCCGGCGTGTGTCGCGCGAGTCGCTGATGCGCGTGGCACAGCTCCCGGGCGTCGAGCTTCCGGACTGGCTGGACGAAGTCCTCGAACGCAATCTGCACTTCAGCCCGGTCGCCTCCGTAGCCGACGTCGCAGCTCGCGAGGTCTACGACGTGTCGGTGCCCGTGACGCACGCGTTCGTCGCCAACGGCATCGTCAACCACAACACCGTCAACCTCCCGCACGAGGCCACGGTCGAGGACATCGCCGACGCCTACCTGCAGGCCTGGCACGTGGGCGTCAAGGCGCTGGCGATCTACCGTGACGGGTCGAAGACCGCGCAGGCGCTGCGCACCGACGCACAGGAGGGCAAGCCGGCCGCGGCCGACGCCGGCTACTCCCAGGAGCAGGTCGACGCGCTTGTCGCCGAGGCGAAGGAGGCGACGCGCAAGGCGACGCTGTCAGAGGCCGGCCCGAAGCGCAACCGCATGCCCCGCGAGCGCCAGTCGATCACGCACAAGTTCTCGATCGCCGGCCACGAGGGCTACATCACCGCCGGCATGTACGAGGACGGCACCGTCGGCGAGATCTTCCTCACCGACATCGGCAAGGAGGGCTCGACGCTGCGCGGCATGATGAACGCCTTCGCGACGTCGATCTCGATCGCGCTGCAGTACGGCGTGCCGCTCCAGACGCTCGTGCAGAAGTTCAGCTACATGCGCTTCGAGCCCGAGGGGATCACCCAGAACCCCGAGATCCCGTTCGCCAAGTCGATGCCGGACTACATCATGCGCTGGCTCGCATCGCGCTTCCTGGACACAGACACGCAGGAGGAGCTCGGCATCCTCACGCCCGAGGTCCGCGCGCGCAAGACGGCGCAGGACGCCGGCACGTCGAGGGTCGCGTCGGACACGGCCGGCCCGTCCAACGGCGCTAACGGCCCGTCGGGGGGGCAGCCGGGCAACGCCAAGCACGGCCCGGTCCACGGCCCGATGCCGACCGTCGCGGGCTCCGAGCCGGCCACGACCCGCTCAGCCGCCGAGGCCTTCACCGACGAGCCCCCCGTCGTCCCGGTCCGCATGCGCGGCCTGGATCTCGGCCCGGCGTGCGCGCAGTGCGGCGGCATGATGCAGCGCAACGGCTCGTGCTACACGTACTCGAGCTGCGGGAACAACACGGGGTGCGGGTGATTGTGTGAAGTGTCATGAGAAGTTCAGCGCAGAAGTTCTTCAGTAGCTGACGCCACGTCGGCGTCGGTCGGGTGGTCTTCAGGCCGGCACTCAACTGGGCGTAGACCGGCGAATGGAAGCAGCCCCCCGGATGGGCACAGCTCGTCCGGCGCCGGCTATTCGCTCAGATAGGGGTCGAGCCCGTAGCGCGTTCCCCGACCTATCTGAGCGCGTCATGTGGGAACGCCTCCGCGAACTGACGGGCGCGGGCCTGATCAGCCGCGAGGTCGACCCGGGGCCACCAATCAAGTCGATCTACGTCGCCACGAGCCGCGCAGCCGACGTGCGCACCAGCATCGAAGATCTGCGCGGCGCGCTCGGGCTGCCCAGCGACAGCGCGCGGCCCTGAGTACGGCACCTGGTCGTATGTCTCGGCTCTTGAGCTGAGCGGTTCGATCGGCTCAGCTGAGAAGGCCCCGATTGCAGCACCGTGTTGGCGCCCAGGCGCGATGCGGTCCTACGCGACCCAACGAGCGTCGGCGAGCTCTTCCTTGTACGTGCCGGTCGCCAGGAACGTCCGAAGGCGTCGACCTTCAGCGAGGGGACGCACCTTCGCCGTCGCCTCGCCTGGGGTCTTCGCTTCGGTCGCGTAGACCTCGCGGTACCCGGGCTCGTCGGGGGCACTGTCAGGGTCGGTCGCGAAGACCAGGTAGCCACGGCGTGCGGCTCGACGTTCGTTGGCTTTCTCCAGTCGGTCGCGCTCGTCGTCGAGCTCCTTAGCCCACGCGGCGAGGTCGATCTGCGTGCCTTGGTCGGATGTGGTCGCGCGCGACATCGAAACTCCATCTTGACAGTAGGGGCAGACGATCGACGCGTCGCTCCTCTGCGCTAATTCGTTGCAGTTCCGCTGGCGTGCAGGAACCTTCGCAGGCCCTCGACGCTGTCGCCGTCGAACGTGTCGAAGAGCTTCTGCGGGACCTTCTCGTAGGCCCACTCGCGGCCTGCGAGGCGCGTGGAGTCTTGGCACCAGCGACGGGCGCGGCGGTCTTTCAGCGCGACGTCCAGGTCCTCTTGGCCCTTCGTCTCGACGATCAGACACGTGTCGTCGCTCAGCCGCATGACGAAGTCCGGGTAGTAGTAGCGCAGTGCCCCGGCGTTCGAGATGTATTCGAGCGCGAAACGGGTGTTCATCGTGAGCTTTGCCCACGCGGTGACGTCGCTGGCGCGATCGAGGAACCGCGCGAATCTCGCCTCGAGCGAGCTGTCGACGGGTGTGAGGTTGAACACGGTGTGCTCGCCCGGGACGGTCTCCCGTGACC
>JBPCJA010000255.1:0-22462 GCA_051005755.1 Solirubrobacteraceae bacterium | reverse complement strand
CCGTGGCTGGACAACGACAAGCGCCTACACGCCCTCGCGCGCGAACTCGAAGCGCTCGCGATCCAAGCCGCCGAACAGGCCGAAGGGTGGGGGGAGAAATAACGTGCGAGAAGTGCGGAACGAGAGTAAGGAGAGCGTGAACGACCCGAAGGAGGCGCACCATGTGGCCGCCCGACGCGCTCGAGTTCCTGCGCGAGCTCGAAGCCAACAACGATCGCGACTGGTTCAAGGCCAACCGCGCCCGCTACGACGCCGATCTCGTCGCGCCGGCCCAGGCCCTGGCTGCCGAGCTCGCCGACCTTGGCGAGCCGCATTTCTTCCGCCCCTACAACGACACGCGCTTCCACGCCCGCCCGCCGATCAAGGAGCAGCTCGGCGTCGCGATCGGCTACGGCGCGGCCGGCGGGTTCTACGTGGAGCTGTCGCTCGACGGCCTGCTCGTCGCCGCCGGCCTGCACCATGCGTCCTCCGATCAGCTCGGGCGCTTCCGCGCCGCGATCGACGACGCGCGCCCGGCCAGGGCCTTCGAGCGCGCCGTCGCCGGCGCGACCGAGGCCGGGCTCGGGCTGGCCGAGCCGGCGCTCAAGCGCGCGCCGCGCGGCTACCCGCCCGACCACCCGCGCGTCGACCTCCTGCGCCTGAAGGAGCTGACGGTTCACCGTCGCCATGAGCTCGCGCCGTGGCTGCACCAGGCGCGCTGCCGGGAGGTCGTGCGCAGCCAGCTCGAGGCGGCGCGCCCGCTCGTCGCGTGGCTGGCCAAGCATGTCGGCCCCGCCGAGGCGCGCCCGCGGGTCGGCTGACCTGGTTCGGCGGCCGTCCCTCGCAGGCCGGTACGCTGCGCGGCAGGATGACGCGCAAGTCGATCACGACCGCCCGCGCCGCAGTCGCCTGCGACGTATGTGGCCGAACCCTCCTGCGCGGCGAGCACGCGGACCCATTCATCGCCAACGGCTCGCGCCGGATGGTGTGTGAGCTGTGCACGGCGCGCGCCGCGAACGAGGGCTGGATCCGCGAGGGGGCCGACAACACGCTCGGCGTGCGGCGCAACGGGCCCCGCGGCGGCCGCTCGCTGCTCGAGCGGCTGCTCCCGCGCCGGGAGGGGGCCGCACGCGAAGTGCCGGTCGCGCCGGCCCGTCGCGCATCCTCCAACGTCGCCCGCATCGAGTCCGTCAGCCGGGCGCGCGCCCACGGCGCCGTCGCAGACGAGGACGTCGACGAAGCCGAGGAGGAGGAGGAGGAGGTCGTGCTCGCCGAGCCGCTCCCCACGGCGAGCGAGCCGTACCCCCCGCCGCGCGAGCCGCGTCACGTGCGCGCCGTGCCGACGAACGCCGACCTGAAGATGGCGCGCGCCCTCGACGTCTTCAACACGAGCGCTCATCCGCGCCGGATCGCCGGCGTCGCGCGCTCGCTCGGCGTGCCGTCGGTGAGCGTGCTGCCGTCGGATACGGAGGGCGCCATCGTCTCGATCGTCGTCGGCTGGGAGCTGTGCTGGTACCGCTACGAAGTCGATCTGGCCGACGAGGCCGCGGGCGTGCGCGTGACCGCGCAGGGCGCGGAGCTCTCGGAGCTGACAGCCGCCGAGCAGGTGCCCAACGCCGTCGCCGACGAGCACGGCCGGCTCGTCCTTTCGGCGTGACCAGGCGGCGGGCCGCGTGTACTAGGGTGGCGGCGACCGTCTCATGAATCCTCCCGCGGTGTGCACATGATCTCCTGCACGGTCACCAGATGATCTACTGCGTCGTGCCCGAAGCACTCGAGGAGGAGCTCTTCGACAAGCTCACCGCGTACTACGCCGACGACCCGAACGTGACCGTCATCGTCGACCGGCGAGCGTCCGAGCGCCGCGGTCCCACCGACGAGCCGGCCGACGTCGAGAAGCGCGAGACGCGCGACCGGCGCCGGCCCCGCGTCGCGGGCGAGTTCCCGCGCCTGGACCCGGAGTAGCGCAGGTGAAGGTCGTCGTCCACGTCGACGGCGGCGCCCGCGGCAATCCCGGGCCGGCCGCCGCGGGAGCGGTGCTGTCCACGCCGGAGGGCGAGGTGCTCGACGAGGCCGCCGAGGCGATCGGGGTGGCCACGAACAACGTCGCGGAGTACCGCGGGCTCCTTCTCGGCCTCCGGCGCGCGCGCGAGTTCGGGGCGTGCGAAGTCGAGGTCGTCAACGACTCCGAGCTCATCGCCAAGCAGGTCAACGGCATCTACAAGGTCAAGCATCGCGATATGAAGCCGCTGCATGCCGCCGCGCTGCAGGCGCTCGGCGCCTTCGAGCGCTGGTCGATCCGCTCCGTTCCGCGTGCGCAGAACGCCGCCGCCGACGCGCTCGTCAACCAGGCGCTCGACGCAGCCGCCCATTCGTGACGCGCTGACGCGGCGGCCCGTTTCGGGCGTGGATCCGCGCCAGCGGTCCAGGTGGATCTACCGGCCGAGCGCGCGCGCCGCTCCGTGCCGTCCTGCGGGAGAGTCGGACGGCCGGGTCGTCAACGTGACCGCCCACTGGCCGGCGCCGGGTCTCGACGCGCCGCACGGTCCGGGACGCCGATGAGCCCGCGCACGAGATCCGCCGCGCGCTCGCCCACCATGATCGACGGCGCGTTCGTGTTGCCGCCGGGAATGACCGGCATGACCGAGGCGTCGGCCACGCGCAGGTTCTCGACGCCACGCACCCTCAGCTCGGCGTCGAGCACCGCGTCCTGGCCGTCGCCCATGGCGCACGTGCCCACGGGGTGGTAGAGCAGCTCCGCGCGGCGGCGCAGGTCGGCCTCCAGTTCGCCGTCGGCCTCGACGTCCGGCCCGGGCTCCAGCTCGCGCCGGATGACCTCGGCCAGCGGACCGCTCGCGGCGATCTCGCGCGCGGTGCGGGCACCCGCGATGAGCGCTGCGACGTCCTGGTCGTCGGTCAGCGAGTTGGTGAGGATGCGGGGCTTGTCCGCCGGGTCGGCGGAGCGCAGGCTCAGTCGCCCGCGAGCGCGCGGGCTGATGAGCGTCGGGCACAGGGTGATCGCGTGGCCCTCGAAGCCGCTGGCCCCGTGCTCGACGAAGTACGTCGGCGCGAAGTGCAGCTGCAGGTCGGCCGCGGGCAGCCCCGGTCGGCTGCGCACGAACGCGAACGCCTCGGCCACCGTCGAGGTCAGCGGCCCCGAGCGGCGCATGAGCCACTCCGCCAGCGCCTTGGGATGCTGCGCGGCGGCCAGCGAGCCGTCTTCGACCTCGTAGGCGAAGATGTTGAACGGGTGATCCTGCAGGTTGGCGCCCACCCCGGGCAGGTCGACGGTCACGTCGATGCCGTGCTCGCGCAGATGCTCGGCCGGCCCGATGCCCGACAGCATCAGCAGCTGGGGCGAGCCGATCGTCCCGGCGCTGAGGATGATCTCGCGGGCGGCCGAGACGACCTGCGGGCGCCCACGCCGGTCGCGGTAGCGCACCGCGGTCGCGCGGTCTCCCTCCAGCTCGACGGCCTCGACGAGCGCGCGCGTCACCACGTCGACGTTCGGGCGCCTCATGGCGGGGCACATGTAGGCGTCGCCGGCGCTCCAGCGCCGGCCGTTGCGTTGCGTGACCTGGGCGATCGTCGCGCCGTCCTGCACGGGGCCGTTGCAATCGTCCACGAGCGGGATGCCCGCCGCCTCGGCGGCGGCCAGGAAGCGGCCGGTGAGCTTCCGTGGCGAGCGCTGGTCGGCGACGTTCAGCGGGCCGCCCACCGCGTGGTGCGCGGAGGCGCCGCGCTCGTTGTTCTCCGAGCGCAGGAAGTAGGGGAACACGCCCTCCCAACCCCAACCGGCCGCGCCCCGTTCCTCCCACAGGTCGTAGTCCAGCGGCCGGCCGCGGACGTAGAGCATCGCGTTCATCGAGCTCGACCCGCCCAGCCCCTTGCCGCGCGGGACGTAGAGCGAGCGACCGTCGCAGCCGGGCTCGGGCTCGGTGCACAGATCCCAGTCCAGCCTCGTGCGGAACTGGTTGCCGAAGGCGATGGGGATCACGACATCCCGGTGGCGACCCCGGCCGCCGGCCTCGATGACGACGACGCGGTTGGCGCGATCCTCCGAGAGGCGGCTGGCGAGAGCGCAGCCGGCGGAGCCGGCACCGACGATCACGTAGTCAGCGGTGGGCACGCCATCACCGCGCCAGCGGGACGCTCGCGAGTGGCGTGACCCAGTCGGCGTCCGCGTCCGGGCCGGCATCGCAGATGCCGAAGTACAGATCTCGCAGACGGGTGGTCAATTGGCCGGGCACGCCGTCGCCGATCGTCAGCCCGTCGACCTCGATCACCGGCTGGATCTCCGCGAGGGTGCCGCAGAGGAAGAGCTCGTCCGCGATCACGAGCTCGTTTCGCAGCACCTCGCGCTCGCGCACGTGCACGCCGAGGCGCTCGCGCAGCAGCATGATCGCCTTGGCGCGCGTGATGCTCTCGAGGATCCCGCTCGCAAGGGGCGGGGTCGCCACCTCACCGTCGCGGACGGCGAAGAGCGCGGCCCCGCTCGTCTCGGCCACGGTGTCGCGGTCGTTGAGGATCACGACATCGTCGACGCCGGCCTCGCGCGCCTCGATCAACGGCAGTCGAAACGCCGAGTAGGAGGCGCCCGCCTTGGCCATCGGCGGGCTCGTCAGGTCGCTCGCGCGGCGCCAGGAGCTGACGATGACCCGCGCTCCCTCCCACGTCTGCGCGGGCCGGGGCACGGGGAAGGCGACGATGTAGGAGCCGAGCTCGACGTCCTCGCGACGGGACCCGTACCGGCCCCGGTTGACGTAGATCGTGGGGCGGACGTAGAGGTGAGCGCGCAGATCCAGCGCGGCGACGAGCTCGCCGATGCCGTGCCTGATGTCATCGATCTGCTCGTCGGCGCCGGGGAAGCGGACGATCCGCGCGGACCGCGACATGCGCCGCAGGTGCTCCTCGAGGGCGACCACGTAATAGGCCTCGGTTTCCTCGTGCCAGTAGCACCGCAATCCCTCGAAGATGCTTGCCCCGCGGATCGCAAGCTCCGACCAGACGTGCACCGTCGCCTGCTCCCACGGGACGACCGCGCCGTTGAACCACAGGACGGGTGGCGTGTCGTCGTTCATCTCTACCCTCTCGTCGAGTGCGGATGGTCAGGATCGTTCCCTCATATCTCGCGCCTGATGCGTGAGGCGCGGTTCCGCTCGGGCCCGGACGCCGACTACGGCCTTCCGGCGCACCGACCGGTCGACGACCTGGAGGAGGCCTTCGAGCTCCTGCGAGCCGGCGCGCTGGAGCGGCTGCGGTGGGAACGGGTCCGGAGGGCGCTGCGGGGCCGCACCGGGCTGCGGGTATCCATCGGCAGCGGGCGCGACGTCCCGCCGGGATGGGTCGGCCTCGACCTTCGCGCCAATCCCCCGAAGGTGCTGCATTGCGACCTGCGGCGCCCGCTGCCGCTGGCCGACGACGCGGTCGATGCGGTCCTGGCCGAGCACGTCCTCGAGCACCTCGACCTCGACGACGTCGTGCGGCTGCTGGCGGAGTGCCGGAGGGTGCTGAGACCCCGTGCGCCGCTGCGCGTCGTCTCTCCGGACGTCGTCTTCCTCACGCGCCTCGTCAACGAGTCGTTCGCGCGGGAGGTCGTCGAGCACACACGCTACGACGCCGAGATCCATGGCTGGCCGGACGAGCCGCTGCGGCGCTGGCGGGCGGTCAACCGCATGACCCACCAGTGGGGCGCGCATCGCAGCATCCTCGGCGAGGAGCTCATGCGGCTGCTGCTCGAGCGGCTCGGATTCGACGCGATCGTCCGCTGCGGCCCACGCGACTCAACGTACTTCGCGGACCCGCCCGGCACGCACGGCGACCGCTTCACCGGGCCGGATCACGAGGCGTTCGCGATCGAGGCCCTGGCGTGAGCGCGCTGTCGATCCTGATCTTCGCGCCGGCGGTCCCTCCTGTCGTCGGCGGCATCGAGATGTTCCTGGGCACGCTGACCCGCGGCCTGGCGCGCCGCGGCGTGCGCGTCAGCCTGCTCTGCGGCAACGAGCCGGAGCCCGAGATGCGCGACGCCGCCGTGGGCTCGGGAGGATTCGTCCGCGTGCCGTCGCTGCGGACGCCGGCAGGGGCCGTCCCCTGGGAGCACCGGACATTCGCCCAGGCGCAGGCGCTGCACGAGCTGCTGGACGAGACGCCCGTCGACGTCATCCACGCGGCCTCGCACGACACCGCGCTCGCCACCGCGATCGTCGCCCCCGGCCACCGCCGCGTTGGCGTCATCACGGCGTTCGGCGAGATGGCCACGGAGTCGTGCGGCTTCGGCCGCCTGCGCTCAGACTTCGTCCACAGGCTCGCGGCGATCGACCGGTACCTGGCGTGGAGCGAGTACTACCGGCGCGTCGCGATCTCCTACGGCATCGCGCCGGAGAAGCTGCGCGTGGTCCTTGCGGGCGTCGACGTCGAGGCCTTCGGCCTCGGAGACCGCGGGCGCGGGCGCGAGCTCCTCGGCGTGGAGGAGGGCCGCTTCCTCGTCCGCTGCCCGAGCCGCTTCTCTGCGCGTAAGGGCCAGATGGAGCTGGCGCGCGCCATGCGCGAGGTCGCCGACCTGCCGATCGACCTGGCGATGACCGGGTCGCTGAACTCCGGCTCGCCGGCCTATCTCGAAGCGGTTCGCGCGGAGCTGCGGGACGCCGGCATCGACGATCGCGTGCATCTGCTCCTCGACGTCCCCGGCGAGCGGATGCCCGACGTGATGACCGCGGCAGACATCGTCGTGCAGCCGAGCCATCTCGAGGGGCTCGGCGGCGGCGCGCTGGAGGCGATGAGCGCAGGCGTGCCGGTGCTGCTGACGCACACGCACGGCTTCGACGAGATCGCCGAGCCCGACGAGACGGCCGTGATGGTGCCGCCTGGCGACCCCTCGGCGCTCGCGGCGGGTCTCCGGCGGATGTACACCGACCCGGGCCTGCGCGCGCGCGTCGCCAGCGCCGGGCGCGAGCACGCGGTCGCCCACTTCTCCGCCGAGCGCACGATCGACGAGCTGCTCGCCCTCTACGAGGAGCTGCGAGACGTCAAGCACGGCACCGGCGATGCCTGACGACGCCGACGTCCACACGCGAATCGCCAGCTGGATCGCGGCCCGCCGGACGCCGCACGAGACGCTGATCGTCGGCATCGACGGCGCCGGGGCCGCGGGCAAGAGCACGGTGGCTGCGGTGCTGGCGGGCAGGCTCGGCGCCGCCGTCGTCGCGATGGACGACTTCTACCGACCCGCGGTCGAGCGCCGCACGCCCGAGCCGCACGGCTGGGGCAGCGACTTCGACCACGACCGGCTGCGGGCCGAGGTCCTCGAGCCGCTGGTGGCCGGACGGCAGGCGCGCTACGGCGTCTACGACTGGCAGGAGGACCGGGTGCGCGCCCGTGCACGATCGGTGAGCCGCCCGATCGTGCTGGTCGAAGGGATCTACGTTCTGCAGCCGAGCCTGCGTGGGTTCTTCGACCTCGCGCTCTGGATCGACGCGCCGCGCGACGAGCGCCTGAGGCGAGGCCTCGAGCGCGACGGCGAGGCCGAGCGCGCGACCTGGGAGCAGCTCTGGATGCCCCAGGAGGATCGCTATATGGCGAGCGTCGACGCGCGTGCGAGCGCGGACCTGATCCTCGACGGCTCCGTCGAGCCGCCGACGATCGTGCACGGGCCCACCGACGTTTGAGAGCCCGGGGGCCGCGGGGAGCCTCAAGCGATGGCCGCCGACGTGACATCCTCGCCGCTGGCCTCGCCAGCGCTGCTCACGCCGCTGGAGCTGTACAGGCGCGCCGAGCAGCAGCAGTGGTCGGCGTTCGACATGGACCTGCGCGATGACGTGCGACAGTGGGAGGCGCTGGCGGAGGAGCTACGCCGGGCGCTCGCCAAGCTGCTCGTGCCGTTCTACCTCGGCGAGCAGCGCGTCGCGATGCGGTTCACCGCGCTCATCGACGCCGCCGCGGACGAGAACGAGGCGTCCTACCTCGCGACGCAGCTCGTCGACGAGGCGCGCCACATGCACTTCTTCGACCGCTACCTGACGGCGATCTCGGCGGTCGACGGCGGCGACCTGGCCACGCGGATCGAGAGTGCCGGTTCGCAGGTCAACGATGCCTTCAAGCAGCTCTTCGACGCCGAGCTGGACGCGGCGGCCAACGCGCTCGCAGACGATCCGAGCGTCGAGCACAGGGTCGACTTCGTCGCGACGTACCACATGGTCATCGAGGGCATGCTCGCGCTGGCCGGGCAGGAGGCGCTCACCGTAGATCTGCGCGATCGGAAGATCCTGCCGGTCTTCGCGGCGGGGGTGGACCTCGTCGCGCGCGACGAGCACCGTCACCTCGCGTACGGCGCGTGGGCGCTGGATCGCGACGCTCGCGGCGTCGCGTCGCTGGAGGAGCGCCTGCGGGAGCGCTTCGCGCGGCTCGTCCCGCTGGCGGTGCAGATCCTCGGCGCCCCCCACCAGGTGGACATCGCGCGTCAGGCGCTGCGACGCCGGATGGGCGCGATCGGCCTGACCCACGTCCTGCCGACGTCCATCCTCGAGCGCTGAGCCCGGTGCGCCGGGCTGCGAGTTTGACAAACACCGCCCCATATCAGCGCTGGGCGGCGACCGGCGGCAGCGCGTCCGCGAGGGCCGCAAGCTCGCGCAGGCACGTGACCGCACCGCCGTCCCGCGCCGGTGGCGGACATGGCTCGGAGCCGCCGCAGGCGTGCAGGAACGTCGGCACGCCGGCGGCGCGCGCGGCAGCGAGGTCGGCTCGGGAGTCGCCGACGAACGCCGCCTTGTCGAGCGGTAGCCCGGTGCGCTTGGCCGCTACGTGCAGGAGCCCCGGCCTCGGCTTGCGGCAGCGGCAGCCGTCCTCCGGACGATGCGGGCACCAGAGCACCTCGACGGGCGGACCGCCGGCCAGGCGAACCTGGTCGGCGAGGTAGGCGTTGACGTCTCGCACGAAGTCCTCGCCGATCAGCCCGCGCGCGCGAGTCATGAGGACGCAGCCACGACCGTCGGGCATCGTCGGCTCAACCATCTGCGCAGTTCGCTCCTCGAGATCCTGGCCTGCGGCGTGCGGGGCGACGTCGTGGAGGTCGGCTTCGGGCGCGACGGCGCCACGCGGTCTGTCCGCGCGGTGCTCGACGCCTATCGGGGCACGGAGCGGACGGTGTGGGTGATCGACTCGCTGTACGGCCTCCCGGCGGCGGCAGCCGAGGATCGGTCGGCCGAGTTCGAGCGGTTGCTGAACGCCTATGGCATGGTCGGAGGTCGCGTAGCGGTCCTCCAACGCTGGGACGCCGGTCCGCCCAGCTCGTCGATCGGCGAGATCAGCCTGCTCCGGGTGCGCGGCGACGACTACGACGCCACCACAGCGGTGCTTGAGGCGCTCTATCCGCGATTGCAGCCGGGCGGGATCTGCGTGATCGACGGCTGCGCGCGCGCATCCTGCCGGGCGGCGGTCGACGACTTCCGACAACGGCACGCCATTCGCGCCGAGCTCGAGCACGTCGACTGGACCGCTGTGGCCTGGTCCAAGCACGGTGCGCCTGCCAGTGTCGGTCTCCCGGTCGTCGACGAGCGCCGCGAGGCCGCTGCGTACCTCGAGCTGCTCAAACGCTCGCTCTTGCGCGCGGCTGACGATGACCGCTTCCTGAGTCGCGCCGGCGACCCACGGCTCGTGCTGGCCGGGAAGGACAGCAACGCGCCCGGCGAGACGATGGTCGGCCGCGCGCGGCTGGACAACCTGCAGGCGTGCATCGCCGTCGCCGTCGCCGACGGCGTGCCGGGCGACATCCTGGAGGCCGGGGTGTGGCGCGGCGGCGCGTCGATTCTCGCTCGCGGCACCCTCGCCGCGCTCGGGGTGACCGACCGCCTGGTGTGGGTGGCCGACTCGTTCGTCGGCCTCCCGTTCCCCGATCCGGAACGCTGGCCGGCCGACCGCGAGGACTTTCATCACGCCATCGAGCATCTGCGTGTCAGCCGGCTGGCGGTCGAGAGCGCATTCGAGCGCTACGGGCTCCTCGACGGGCACGTGCGTTTCCTCGAGGGGTGGTTCTCCGAGACGCTCCCGAACGCGCCGATCGAGCGCTTGGCCGTGCTTCGCCTCGACGGCGACATGTACGGCTCGACGATGGAGACGCTCGAGGCGCTGTACGACAAGCTCTCGCCCGGCGGGTTCTGCCTGATCGACGACTTCGAGTTGCGCCGGTGCCGTGCCGCGGTCGAGGACTTCCGGGCCAGACGGGGCATCGACGACCCGATCGAGATCGTCGACTGGACCGGCGTCTACTGGCGCAAGAGCCGATGACCGCGCGACGTCGCGCGCTGGGCGCTCTCGACGTCTCCAGTCGTCTCGAGGCCCCTGCCCCGGCAGGGCCCCTCGAGCTTGTGCCGGGCTCCGACGCCGCCGCGAGGCTCGGCGAGCTCGCAGCACGCGAGGACGCGCAGGCGCTTCAGGTCGTCGTCTGGGAGCGGACGCAGGCGCCACAGGCGCGTTCCGTGCTCGACGGGCACGCCGGACGCTTCGCCGAGCTGCGCTATCTGTGGCTGGCGTCATGGTCGTGCCCGGACGATGAGCTGGCGCTGCAGGCGGCGCGGCGCCTCGGTCGGCCGCTTGCGCTCTCGACGGCGTCGGGGGAGAGCGTCGACCGGGTGAGTACCACCGTCCTGCTGGCCACCTATGAGCAGCCGACGACGGTCCTCCTCGCGCTCGAGGCGATCGCACGGGAGGAGCCCGGTGCTCGCGTCGTGGTGTGCGACGACGGATCGCGTCCGCGCCTCCTGGATGCTGTCGTCGACAGGACGCGCGCGCTGCGGACCGACATCCGCTACGTCTGGCAGGAGGACCGTGGCTTTCGCGTGGCCGCCTCCCGAAACAACGGCCTCAGCGTCGCGCCCGCCGCCGACGTGCTGCTGCTCGATGGCGACATGGTTCCGGCACCCGGTCTCCTGCGAGGCCATCGACGGGCGCACGACGAGCTCGGCGCCCGCACGTCGGTCGTCGTCGGCAACCGGCTCACCGCCGGGGAGGACGAGTTTCGCGACGTGGTGGGGGCGCCTGACGCGCCGACGCTCCTCGCGCGGTGCTCGACGCGCTCCGTTCCGGACGAGGACACGCGCATGCGCGTGCGCGACATGGAGCGATGCTCCCATCACCCGTGGCGCATCGGGTTCACGTGCAACCTCAGCGTGCGCGGCCAGGTCGGCTTCCTGGACGAGGCGATGCGCTCGCGCTTCGGCGGGGAGGATCTGGAGTGGTGCTACCGGCTCTGGCGCGACGGCGCGTCGTTCGCGGTCGCGATGGAGGCCGAGGCCGTGCATCTGGGCCTCAAGGAGTCCTACCGCAGGAACATGGAGGTCGGCACGCATGAGGAGCTCGTGCTGCATGCGGAGACGCTCCTGTTCATGATCTCCCGCCATTCCGACGAACCGTTCATGCGCGGAATGCTCGATGCCTTCAAGTACTACAGCCTCGGGGGCGACGACCGCTGGTCGATCGGCGACGAGGTGAAGACGCACTTCGACGGCGCTGCGGACTACCTGGACTGGCGTTCGTCGCACGAGGCCGAGGTGCAAGAGCTGAGCCGCTGGCGAGGCCGCGTGGATGGCCTGGCATCGAGCTGACGACGGCGCCTTCGTCCGCAAGACCAGGCGGACGCATCCGAGCATCAATCCGACACGAATCATCCCGGGCGGCCCCACCCAGAATTCTGGAGCGCCGTCGGATCATGGGCTGTAATGTGCCTACATGGGTGGATGGACGCAGTTCGATAGAAGGAGGAGATCATGGGACGGACGGTTGCACTGCAGGTGACCGTCAACGGGGAGTCGCATGAATCGGAGGTCCCTGCGCGGCTGCTGCTCGTGCACTACCTGCGCGACGACCTGCGCCTGACCGGCACGCACGTCGGCTGCGACACGTCCAACTGCGGTGCCTGCACCTGCCACGTCGACGGCGAGGCCGTCAAGAGCTGCACCGTCCTCGCCGTCCAGTGCGACGGCGCCGAGATCACGACGATCGAGGGCATGACAGGCGCCGGCGGCGAGTATCACCCGCTGCAGCAGAGCTTCTGGGACGAGCACGGCCTGCAGTGCGGGTACTGCACGCCGGGGATGATCATGGCGGCGGCCGATCTGCTCGCGCGCCACGAGGGCGACAGCCCGATCACCGAGGAGGAGGTCCGCAAGGGGCTGGAGGGCAATCTCTGCCGCTGCACGGGCTACCAGAACATCGTCAAGGCCGTCCTTGCGGCCGCCGAGGCCGGACGCGGGGTGGCGGCATGACACCGCGCCGTTGCTCGGTCACGGCCAGCGTGAATTCGAAGGGGGGCCATTCGCGATGAGCACCATCCAGGACGCGCCGGAGAAGTGGGTCGGTCAGTCGCTGCGCCGCAAGGAGGACCCGCGCCTCATCACCGGGCGCGCGACCTACGTCGACGACCTCGCCCTGCCGGGGATGCTGCACGCCGCGATCGTGCGCTCTCCCGAGGCACATGCGCGGATCGTCTCGATCGACGGCTCGGCGGCGCTCGAGCGCCGCGGCGTCCGCGCGGTCTTCACCGGCGAGGACATGGGCGATCTGCTCGCGCCGCTGCCGATGGCCTGGGCGCCGCCGGGCGTCGACGTCAAGACACCCGAGCGCTGGCCGCTGGCGCGCTGCCGCGTCTGCCACGTCGGCGACGCCGTCGCGATGGTCGTCGGCGAGGACAAGTACGCGGTCGTCGACGCCGCCCAGGACGTCTGGGTCGAGTACGAGTCGTTGCCCGTCGTCGTCGACGTCGAGGAGGCGCTGAAGGACGGGACGCTCGTCCACGAGTCGCTCGGCACGAACACGGCGCACGAATGGTCGATGGGCGGCGGCGACGTCGAGCAGGCGCTGGCCGACGCCGACGTCGTCGTCGAGCGGCGGATCGTCAACCACCGCACCGCGGGCGCGGCGATCGAGCCGCGCGGCTGCATCGCCGAGTACCGCGCCGGTCAGCTGACGGTCTGGTCCTCGACCCAGGTGCCGCACCTCGTGCGGCTGTTCTACGCCGTGCAGATGGGCATCAGCGAGGACAAGGTCCGCGTCATCGCGCCGGAGGTCGGCGGCGGCTTCGGCTCCAAGCTGCAGGTCTGCGCCGAGGAGACGCTGTGCGCCTGGGCATCCAAGCAGCTCGGGCGGCCGGTGAAGTGGATCGAGACGCGCTCGGAGAACATGGCGGTCTCCCACCACGGCCGCGATCAGGTCGACTACGTCCGGATGGGGGCGAAGTCCGACGGCACGATCACCGCCTTCCACGCGAAGATCATCCAGGACGTCGGCGCCTACTTCGGCCTGTTGACCCCGATGATCCCGGAGCTTGGTGCCTTCGTGATGACGGGGTGCTACCGCATCCCCGCGGTGAAGACCGACATCGTCGGCGTGTTCACGAACAAGTACTTCACCGACGCGATCCGCGGGGCGGGCCGCCCGGAGATGACCCACATGCTCGAGGTGACGATCGACCAGCTCGCCGTCGAGCTCGGGATGGACGCCGTCGAGATCCGCAGGAAGAACTTCATCCCGCCGGACGCCTTCCCGTACGCAACGCCGTACGGCATCACATACGACTCGGGCAACTACGAGGTCGCGCTCGATCGCGCCCTGGAGATCATCGATCTGAAGTCGTTCCGCGCCGAGCAGTCGTCGCTGCGAGAGCTGGGCATCCTCCGAGGGGTCGGCTTCTCGACGTACACCGAGATCTGCGGCCTCGCCCCCTCGCGGGCGGTGGGCCCGACCGGCTTCGGCCTCGGGATCGGGCTCTACGAGTCGGCGCTCGTCCGCGTCCACCCGACCGGGTCGGTGACGATCTTCACCGGCGCCTCGCCGCACGGCCAGGGCCACGAGACCGGCTTCGCGCAGATCGTGGCCGACCGCCTCGGCGCCGATCCGGCCCTCGTCGAGGTCGTGCACGGCGACACGGCGACCGGACCGATGGGCCTCGGGACGTACGGCTCGCGCTCCCTGGCGGTCGGCGGCGTCGCCGCAGCGCACGCGGCCGAGAAGATCGCCGCGAAGTGCCGGGAGATCGTCGCCCACAACCTCGAGGCCGATCCCGCCGACATCGAGCTGCACGGCGGCCGGTTCTCGCTGCGCGGCGACCCCGAGCAGGGCATGACGCTCGCCGAGGTCGCCGGCTGCGCCTACATCGACGCGACGAAGATGCCCGACGGCATGGAGCTCGGGCTCGAGCAGACGCTCATCTACGACCCGACGAACTTCGTGTTCCCGTTCGGCACGCACGTCTGCGTCGTCGAGGTCGATCCGGAGACGGGCAAGGTCACCGTGCTGCGCTGGATCGCGGTCGACGACTGCGGCCCCGCCATCAACCCGATGCTCATCGACGGGCAGGTGCACGGTGGCGTCACGCACGGCATCGGCCAGGCGCTCTACGAGCAGGTCGTCTACGACGATCGCGGGCAGCTCGTGACGGGCACGTTCATGGACTACGCGCTGCCGACGGCCAACGAGGTTCCGAACTTCGAGACCGACCGCACCGAGACGAAGTCGCCGTCGAACTCGCTCGGCGTCAAGGGCATCGGCGAGGCCGGCACGATCGCCGCGACCCCGGCGATCGTCAACGCGGTCATCGACGCGCTGCGCCACACGGGCATCTCGTACATCGACATGCCGCTCACGCCGTTGCGCGTGTGGCAGGCGCTCGAGGAGGCGCGCGGGCGCGGCGACGGCCCGCTGGCGAGCGAGCAGGGCGTATCGCTTCCGCCAGAGGGCGAGGGCTCGGCCGGCTCCGGGCCCACGATCCCGGAGGGAGGTGCGTCATGATCCCCGCAGAGTTCGACTACGCCGTTGCGGAGTCCGTCGACGACGCGATCGAGCTGCTCGACCGCGGCGGCGCGGATGCCAAGGTTCTGGCCGGCGGCCACTCGCTGCTACCGCTCATGAAGCTGCGCTTCACCGCTCCCTCCCTGCTCGTCGACCTGCGCAGGATCTCCGAGCTGCGCGGCGTGCAGACCGGCGACGACTCCTTCCGGATCGGCGCCATGACGCGCCACGCCGACCTGCAGGTGCGCAAGGACATGGGGCTCATCGCGGCGGCGGCGAAGCAGATCGCCGATCAGCAGGTGCGAAACCGCGGCACGATCGGCGGCTCGCTTGCGAACGGCGACTCGGCCGCGGACCTGCCGGCGGTGCTGCTGGCGCTCGGCGGGTCGGTGGTCGTCCGCGGTTCGGGCGGCGAGCGCGAGATCGCCGCCGAGGATCTCTTCGAGGGGTACCTGACGACGTCGATCGCGCCGGGTGAGATCCTCACGGAGGTACGCATCCCGGCGCTTGTCGGCTATGGCTACGGCTACGAGAAGTTCAACCGCCGCTCCGAGGACTGGGCGATGGTCGGGGTCTGCGCGCTCGTGAAGTCGGCCGACGGCGTCTGCGAGGACGTGCGCATCGGCCTGACGCACATGGCGTCGACGCCGCTGCGTGCGAGCGCCGCGGAGGATGCGCTGCTCGGCCAGCCGCTCGACGACGAGCACATCGCGGCGGCTGCCGCGCTCGCGGCCGAGGGCGCCGATCCGCTCGCGGACCTGAACGCCACGCCGGACTACAAGCGCCATCTCGCGCGGGTGCTGACGAAGCGCGCGCTGACGACGGCGAGCGCCGCGTGACAGCAGGCGTCGTCCTGGCGGCGGGATCGGGATCGCGCTTCGGCGGCGCCAAGCAGCTCGCGGAGCTCGACTCCAAGCCGCTGCTCGAGCATGCGCTGCGGGCCGTCGAGGCCGTACCCGCGATCGACCGCGTCGTCGTCGTGCTCGGCTCCCGCGCGGACGAGGTCCGCGCGGGCGTCGACTTCGGCGGCACCGAGGTCGTCGTCTGCGAGGACTGGGAGACCGGCCAGTCGGCCTCGCTGCGCAAGGGGATCGCCGCGATCGCCGGTGACGCGCAGGCGGCCGTCATCACGCTCGGCGACATGCCGCGCGTGACGGCGCAGGTGATCGCCCTGTTCGCCGACATCGCGGGCGAGCACGGTGCTCGGGCGCGGGCGCGGGCGGTCTACAACGGCGTCCCCGGCCATCCCGTGGTCCTCGGCAGCGCCTACTTCGGCGCCGTCGCAGACATCGAAGGCGATGTCGGCGCCCGCCACCTGCTACGGCGCATCGGCGTGTTCAAGATCGAGTGCTCGCACCTGTGCTCGGCGATCGACGTCGACACGCCGGCGGACCTCGAGAGCCTGCGCGGATGACGCGCGAGCAGGATAAGAAGCCCGATCCCGTGCCGGCGTCCGAGGCCATCGATGGGATCGCGCTCGTGCGCGAGGCGATGCTCGACCGCATCGAGCGACTCCTCGAGCTCCTGCTCGAGCGACTGCGGCGCTATCGCCAGCGCTCGCGCCGGTCGCTGACGCGCTGATCCGTCGGACGGCGCATGAAGCGCGCCGAGTCGAGGTAGACGAAACGGGCGGGCCTCTCCTTGCCATTACTGCGACGATGGAGAGCGACCGCGACCGGAATCAAGTACCAGTCATAGACGATTCTCTCAGAGAAGCGGCGAACATTTCGCTTGAAGGCAAATCCAAAGCAGGTGAGGATGCGAACATGACCCTGGTCGAGGAGGAGCCGGCCGGCACCGTTACGAGCCAGGCCACAGAGAATCTGCCGGCGACGCTCGAGTCGCTTGCGCTCGAAGCCGTGCGCGTCGCCGCGCTCGCCGCCGCCAAGCATGCGGGCCGCGGTGACGGCAAGGCCGCCGACGCCGCCGCCACCGAAGCGATGCGCGCCGTGCTCGGCGAGGCCAACGGCTTCGGCACGGTCGTCATCGGCGAGGGCGAGAAGGACGACGCTCCGATGCTCTTCAACGGCGAGGAGCTCGGCAACGGCAAGGGCCCGCGCTTCGACATCGCCGTCGACCCCGTCGAGTGCACCGACCTCTGTGCCGCCGGCCTGCCCGGCTCGCTGACGACGATCGCGATGGCCGGCGAGGGCTGCATCTGGTCGCCCGGGCCCGGCCATTACCAGGACAAGCTCGTCGTCGGTCCCGCTGCCTGCGATGCGATCGACCTACGTGAGACGCCCGAGCACAACGTCGAGCGCGTCGCCGCTGCGCTCGGCAAGCCGGTCGACGAGATGCGCGTGCTCGTGCTCGACAAGCCCCGCCACGTCGAGCTCGCCGCACGCCTGCGCGAGATGGGCGTGCGCGTCATCATGCCGAGCGCCGGCGACGTCGCCGGCGCGATGTTCGCGCTGCTGCCGGGCACGGGCGTGGACATGCTCATGGGCATCGGTGGGACGCCCGAGGGCATCATGGCCGCGTGCGCTGTGAAGGTCCTGGGCGGCGGCATGCAGACCCGGCTTGCGCCACAGCGCGACGAGGAGGCCGCGGCGATCGCCGCGGCCGGGATCTCGACCGAGGAGATCCTGGAGGTCGACGACCTCATCCGCGGCCCCGCGCTCTTCGCGGCCTGCGGCATCACCGGCGGCACGATGCTCAGCGCGCCCCGACATATGGTCGCCGGCTGGATCTCCACGCAGTCGCTCATCGTTCGGCCCGGCTCCTACCGCCGGATCGTGGAGGCCACTCCCGACGCCGAACTCGACTCCGCAGGAGGATGACGACGTGCCCCTCGTGACCATGCGTCAACTGCTCGATGACCAGATGGCGGCTCGCTGCGCCGTCGGCGTCGGTACGCCCGCATAAGGGGAGACGGCGCTCGGCGCATGATCGACGTCGCCTTCCTCGGGACGCACGTCCGGCCCGCCGACACGGCCGTGGTCATCGATGTCCTGCGGGCCACCTCGACGATCACGCTCGCACTCGCGTCCGGCTACGAGCGCGTGCTCGTCGCCGGCAGCATCGACCAGGCCGGGACGCTGCGCGCGAAGCACCGCGTGCTCGCCGGCGAGGTCCGCTGCGCCCGCGCTCCGGGCTTCGACCTGGGCAACTCGCCCGAGGAGACGCTCGCGCCGCGCGGCTCGGAGCTCGTGCTCGCGACGACGAACGGGGCACCCGCGATCGTCGCGTCCGCGGCGGTCGCCGGCGAGGTGCTCGTGGCCTCGATGCTGAACCTCGCCGCCGTCGCCGCGCAGATCGGCGGAGACGACGTCCTGCTCGTCTGTGCCGGCACCGACGGGCGCGTAAGCATCGAGGACGTCTACCTCGCCGGCCGCCTCAGCGCGGTCCTCGACGGTCCGCGCAGCGACGCGGCGCACGTCGCCGAGGCCGTGGCAGCCGCGTACCCGACTGCGCTCGCGGCCCTGGAGGCCAGTGCCGGCGCGGTCGGCCTGCGGCGAGAGGGGCTGGAGTCGGACATCGCGTTCTGCGCTCAGGAGTCGATCGTCGAGGTGGTGCCACGGCTGACCGAGACGATCGACGGCGTCGCGATCATCGAGGCTGCGCCCGCGCCTGCACGGGCGGGTGCCGCAACCATCGAAGGAGACGGTAACGAGGATTCATAAGCCATTGGCTATGCAAAAGGCTCGATCTTTTGCTTTGAACCTTTGTATTCCGCGGGTACCCTGCGGAATAGCACACCGAGAGAGGACGGAATGAGCACAACACAGTCAGACGGAACCAAGTCCAAGGACCGCTGGGCGTCAGGAATCACGCCGTACGCGGAGATGGGCTACTGGAACAAGGACTACGAGCCCAAGGTCACGGACGTCCTCTGCGCGTTCAGGATCACCCCGCAGGAGGGCGTCGACGCGATCGAGGCCGCGGCTGCGGTCGCCGGCGAGTCCTCTACCGCCACGTGGACCGTCGTCTGGACGGACCGTCTCACGTCCTACGAGCACTATCAGGCCAAGGCCTACAGCGTCGAGGAGGTCCCCGGCACCCCGGGCCAGTACATCGCGAAGATCGCCTACGACATCGACCTCTTCGAGGAGGGCTCGATCGCGAACCTCACGTCCTCGATCATCGGCAACGTCTTCGGCTTCAAGCCGCTCAAGGCGCTGCGCCTGGAAGACATGCGGATCCCGGTCGCCTACGTCAAGACGTTCCCGGGCCCCCCGCACGGCATCGTCATGGAGCGCGAGTACCTCGACAAGTTCGGCCGTCCGCTGATCGGCGCGACGACGAAGCCGAAGCTCGGCCTCTCGGCGAAGAACTACGGCCGCGTCGTCTACGAGGCGCTGCGCGGCGGGCTGGACTTCACAAAGGACGACGAGAACATCAACTCGCAGCCCTTCATGCGCTGGCGCGATCGCTACCTGTTCTCGATGGAGGCGGTGCATCGCGCCCAAGCGGCGACCGGTGAGGTCAAGGGGCACTACCTCAACGTCACGGCCGCGACGATGGAGGAGATGTACGAGCGCGCCGAGTTCGCCAAGGAGATCGGCTCGGTCATCATCATGCAGGACCTCACCGTCGGCTACACGGCGATGAGCTCGATGTCGAAGTGGGCGCGGGCCAACGGGCTGATCCTGCACCTGCACCGCGCGGGCCACGGCACGTACACGCGCCAGAAGACGCATGGCGTGTCCTTCCGCGTCATCGCGAAGTGGTGCCGCCTGCTCGGCGTCGACCACATCCACGCGGGCACCGTCGTCGGCAAGCTCGAGGGCGACCCCGGGATGATCAAGGGCTACTACGACGTCTGCCGCGAGCGCTACAACGAGGCGAATCCCGAGACGGGGCTGTACTTCGACCAGGACTGGGCGGGCCTCGCGTCGGTCATGCCGGTCGCCTCGGGCGGCATCCACGCCGGCCAGATGCACCAGCTGCTGCACTACCTCTGCGAGGACGTCGTCCTGCAGTTCGGCGGCGGCACGATCGGCCATCCGATGGGCATCGCCGCCGGCGCCACCGCCAACCGCGTCGGCGTCGAGGCCATGATCCAGGCCCGCAACGAGGGCCGCGACTACTACAGCGAGGGTCCGGACATCCTCCTCGACGCGGCCAAGGGCTGTCCCGAGCTCGACGCCGCGCTCGAGGTCTGGAAGGACGTCACGTTCGATTACACCTCGACCGACACGCCCGACGTCGAAGTCACGCCGACGTCGGCGTAGAGGAGACAGAATCATGAGACTCACCCAAGGACAGTTCTCCTTCATGCCGGACCTGACCGATGAGCAGATCGAGGCGCAGATCAAGTACGCGCTGAGCAACGGATGGTCGATCATGGTCGAGTACACCGACGACCCGCACCCGCGCAACTCACTGTGGGACATGTGGTCGCCGCCGATGTTCGACCTCGGCGAGGACGAGGTCGACGTCGCGATGCGCGACGTGCGCGCCTGCCGTGAGGAGCATTCGAATCTCTACGTGAAGGTCGTCGCGTACGACCGCTCGCTGGGGCGCCAGACGTCGGCGATGTCGTTCATCGTCAATCGCCCCGACGTCGAGCCGGGCTTCCGCCTCATTCGCCAGGAGGACCACGACCGCGTGATCCGCTACACGCTGCACTCCTACGCCGGCAACGAGCCGGCCGGCCACCGGTACGGTTCCGCGAACGGCGCGTCGGCCTCGTCCAACGGAGAGGCAAGCTAGTGAGCACGGCGGTCGAGCAGGAGAAGGAGCAGGAGAAGGAGCCGCCCGAGGGCGGCGCGATCGAAGCTGCCAACGACGTCGAGGCGGTCCTCTCCAAGCTCGATCGCGAGCTCGTCGGCCTCGGCCCCGTCAAGGAGCGCATCC
The DNA here is from genome assembly GCA_051005755.1 of Solirubrobacteraceae bacterium. GTDB lineage: Bacteria > Actinomycetota > Thermoleophilia > Solirubrobacterales > Solirubrobacteraceae > CADCVQ01. Next base: position 1,909 of record JBPCJA010000255.1, on the reverse strand, counting down.
GTGAGATGGCGGCGCTGCTGGTCGTCGACCAGCTGCGCCGCGAGGCCGACCTGTACTCGACGCGCCCGTCGTTGCACATGACGTTCACGGGCAACCCGGGTACGGGCAAGACGACCGTCGCAATGAAGATGGCGGAGGTCCTCCATCGCCTGGGCTACATCCCCAAGCCGAAGGTCGTCTCCGTCACCCGCGACGATCTCGTCGGCCAGTACGTCGGTCACACGGCGCCGAAGACACGCGAGGTGCTCAAGCGCGCCATGGGCGGCGTGCTGTTCATCGACGAGGCGTACTACCTCTACCGGCCTGAGAACGAGCGCGACTACGGCCAGGAGGCCATCGAGATCCTGTTGCAGGTCATGGAGAACGAGCGCGACGACCTCGTCGTCGTCCTCGCGGGTTACAAGGACCGCATGGAGACGTTCTTCCGCTCCAACCCGGGCATGGGATCGCGGGTCGCGCACCACCTGCACTTCCCGGACTTCTCGGTCGACGAGCTGATGAGGATCGGCAAGATGATGCTCGACGAGCAGCAGTACGAGCTCGAGCCCGACGCGGAGAAGGCCTTTCGCGAGTACATCGAGCGGCGCGTCGAGCGCCCGCGCTTTGCCCATGGGCGCAGCATCCGCAACGCCATCGACCGCGCGCGCATGCGCCAGGCGGGACGCCTGTACGACCGCCGCGACGAGCTGTCGCGAGAGGATCTCGTCACGATCAAGGCCGAGGACATCCTCGCCAGCTCGATCTTCACCGACGAAGAGGGCGAGTCCCCGGCGGACGCGAAACCGACCGTCCCCGGAAACGAAAGTTAGCTGGAGGAGCAACCCAGTGCCCCGTCCGATCATCCTCGGCGTCGTCGGAGACTCCGCAACCGGCAAGACGACGATCACCCGCGGCCTCGTCCGCATGCTTGGCGAGAGCAACGTCACGCACGTCGCCGCCGACGATTACCACCGTTACGACCGCCGCCAGCGAGCCGAGCACAGCATCACGCCGCTGCACCCGGACTGCAACTACATCGACATCATGGAGCGCCATTTCGCGGAGCTGCGCGCCGGCAACGCGATCCTCAAGCCCGTCTACCAGCACAAGCACGGCACCTTCGGCCCGCCCGTCTACACGAAGCCGATGCAGTTCACGGTCATCGAGGGGCTGCTCGGCTATCACACTCCGGAGCTGCGCGAGTGCTACGACGTGCGTGTCTTCCTCGCGCCGCCCGAGGAGTTGCGGCGCGCGTGGAAGGTCCAGCGCGACTGCTCGCGGCGCGGCTACACGACCGACCAGGTGCTCGAGGAGCTCGACCGTCGCGAGCCGGACTCCGAGCTCTACATCCGCCCGCAGCAGCGCTGGGCCGACCTCATCGTCTCCTTCAAGCCCGGTAGCCGCGGCGACCAGGAGCACCTCGACGCGGAGATCCTCCTGCGCAAGGGGCTCGTCCATCCGGACCTGTCGGAGTTCGACGAGGACGGCGGCAGGGGCGTCATCGTCGACCAGACCGAGCACGAGCATCGCCTCTTCGTCCCCGGCGACATCGATCCCGCCCGTGGGGCCGAGATCGAGGAGGCCGTCTGGGAGCGGATGCACTTCGCCAGCCATCTGCGCTCCGAGCGGCTCGGCGAGTTCACCGTCGGCACGGAGCTGCACCGCTCGGAATCGCTCGCGATCGTCCAGGTGCTCGTGCTCTACCACCTCGTGACCGCGCGCGCCACCGTCGCGCTCGGCGGCGAGGCCCCGCGCGCCGACCGCGACTCGCATCCGCCGGCCCCGATGCCGGCCCCGCAGCAGGCCTAGTGGTTCGTCCTGCAATTTCGTGCCCGAGTGGGGGTTTGTGGCGTTGTTGTTGAAGGCCTTGCCGACATGTTCGGCGAGGATGGGAGTAGCGATGCGGGCGGGGGTGGGCAAGCGGGTGCGA
>JBPCJA010000254.1:0-4146 GCA_051005755.1 Solirubrobacteraceae bacterium | reverse complement strand
GACATGGAGGGCGACCCGTTCTATGAGGGCGGCCTGGAGTACCTCTTCGGCATCACGCGGGTCGAGCACGGCGAGCCGGTGTTCCGCGCGTTCTGGGCGCGCGACCGCGCCGAGGAGAAACGAGCGTTCGAGGACGTCATCGACTTCGTCATTGCCGCGCTCGGCGAGGACCCCGACCTGCACGTCTACCACTACGCCGCCTACGAGCAGACGGCGCTGAAGGCCCTGATGGGCCGCCACGGCACGCGTGAGGCCGAGGTCGACGAACTGCTGACCAGGGGCGTGCTGGTCGACCTCTACCAGGTCACCCGCCAGGCATTGCGGATCTCCAAGTCGAGCTACTCGATCAAGAAGGTCGAGGCCTTCTACATGCCCGCGCGCGAGGAGGCGGTCACCGACGGCGGCGACTCGATCGTGTGGTTCGAGGAGTGGCTGACCTCCGGCGACCAGACGCTGCTTGATCAGATCGAGGCCTACAACAAGGTCGACTGCCTGTCGACGGTCAAGCTGCACGAGTGGCTGCTCGAGCGGCGCGCCGAGGCCCGGCGCTCCTTCGGCGCCGAGATCGCCTGGCGCACACGGCCCGACAGCCACCAGATCACGCCCGAACAGCAGGAGGTGCTCGACGAGGCCGCGCGCCTGGAGCTTGCCCTCACCGCCGGCCGGCCCGATGACCTGAAGGATCCCGACGAGGATCAGCGCGCCCGTTGGCTGATGGCGCAGCTGCTGCACTACCACCGCCGCGAGGACAAGCCTGTCTGGTGGGCCTACTTCGCCCGCCGCGACATGTCAGCCGATGAGCTTGTCGAGGACAGCGAGGCGATCGGTCACCTCACGTTCGACGCCTCCGTGCCACTCGAGATCGTCAAGAGATCCTACGTCTACACGCTGCGCTTCCGCGAGCAGGAGCACAAGCTCAAGCCCGGCGACGACATCCTCGACCCCGCGACCGGCAAGGGCGTCAACGTCGTCGAGATCGACGACGCCGCCGGAGTTCTGAAGCTGTGTCGCGGCATCGCGAGCCACGACCTGCCGCTCCCGCTTGCGCTGATGCCAGGCGGTCCCTACCGCACGCCCGAACAGCGCGCCGCGCTGCGCCGCATGGCGACGCAGATCGCCGAGCACGGGGTCGGCGGCCCGGGGCGCTTCCACGCGCTACGCGACCTACTGACCGGCGCTGGACCGCGCGTCACGGGGCTGTCCGCGGGTTCCTCGTTGCTGGCCGGCTCGCCGCGCATCGATGAGTTGCGGCGGCTCGTCGGCGGCCTCGACGAGTCGTGCCTGTTCATCCAGGGACCGCCCGGGTCGGGCAAGACATGGACCGGTGCGCAGCTGATCGTCCACCTGCTCGGCCGCAAGAAGCGCGTCGGCGTGACGGCGACCAGCCACAAGGCGATCCACAACCTGCTGCACGAGGTCGAGGCGGCGGCCGTCGAGCACGGCGTCGACTTCGCCGGCCTGAAGAAGTGCTCGTCTGGCAAACCCGAGTCGCGCTTCGTCTCAAAGCGCGCTGACCCGTTCATCGACAACATGTCAGACGGCAGGTCCTTCCCCCCGTCCGACGACGTCGGCCTCGTGGCCGGCACCGCGTGGCTGTTCTCCCCGGAAACCATGGACGAGACCGTCGACTTCCTGTTCATCGACGAGGCCGGCCAGCTGTCGCTCGCCGACCCGCTCGCCGTCGGCACCGCCGCTCGCAACGTGGTGCTGCTCGGCGATCCGCTGCAGCTCGCCCAGGTCTCACAGGGCGTGCACCCCGGCCAGGCCGGCTGCTCGGTGCTCGAGCATCTGCTCGGCGACCTCGGCACGATCCCGCCCGAGCGCGGCGTGTTCCTGGATCACACGCGGCGCATGCACCCCGACGTCTGCCGGTTCGTCTCCGAGGTCGTCTACGAGAACCGCCTCGGCGCGATTTCCGAGTGCGCGCGCCAGCGCGTCGACGCCCCCGGGGCATTGACGGGCACCGGCGTTCGGTTCCTCCCCGTCACACACGGCGGCAACACACGTTCGTCCGTCGAGGAGGCCGAGGTGATCGCCGCCGCGATCGACGACCTGCGAAACGCGGACTGGACGAACGACAAGGGCACGACCGCCGCGCTCGCGCTGTCGGAGATCATGGTCGTCACGCCCTACAACGCCCAGGTCCGCCTGCTGACGGAGCGTCTGCCCGGCGGCGTGCGCGTCGGAACGGTCGACAAGTTCCAGGGCCAGGAGGCCGCCGTCGTGTTCTTCTCGATGGCGACCTCGTCCGGACTGGAGATCCCGCGCAACGTCGAGTTTCTCTATAGCCGCAACCGCCTGAACGTCGCCGTCTCACGCGCGCGCTGCCTGGCCGTGCTCGTCTGCAGCCCCGAGCTGCTGCACATCAAGTGCCGCTCGGCCGAGCAGATGCGGCTGGTCAACGCGCTCTGCCGACTCGTCGAGCTCGCGACGGCACCCGAGGAGCCGGATGCCGCTGTTCCCGACCGGGGGCCCACTCCGGCGGCAGCGTGATGAACCACGGAACGTCGATGGACGAAACCGACAAACTGATCGCCGCCCGGGAGCGCTTGCGCTTGCACGAGAAGCGAGAGTTCGCGCACGCATCAGATCACGTGGAAGAGGCTCTTTCCGGTCCGTTTATGCCGCGCGCGTCGACGCTAAGGCGGTCCGCCACCCCACGGTTGGCCGCTGCCCGCGCGGCCAGCGTCGCGATGCGGGCCGAACTACCGATGATCTCAAGTCGGTCAGCCTGCCGCAGAACTAGCACCTCTTTGATGACCTCATCCAGGAACGACGGTGTTCCGACGACGAGGTCGGTGCAGTCAAGGACCACGGACATCCCCGCCATGTGCGAAGCCAAGCCGGCAACCAGCTCACGCGCGTGGTCGCGCGACCCTGAGTGCTGCGAAGGCTCGAGGCGAGCGGTCACGAGCTACCAGGGTAGAGCGGCAGCGAGATCCCCACCACTGTGCCGCCTATCGGCTCCACGTGCTGCGCCTGCGCCCCGCTCTGATCGACCGTCACACGGGCGGCTCCGCTTCGCAACACGACGTGGCCCTCCAGGGCGGTTACTTGCTCAACTGTGGTGGTCAAGCCCTGTCCGCGACCTGGGTCCGGCACTGAGCTGACGAGGTATCTCAGCGCCAGGGCAATCGCCTCTACGTCGTTTGCCGGCGATTGTGTGCCACTCTCGAGGAAGGAAGCTCGAATCCCTCGTCCAGCGTCGCCAATCGCGATCTGCACACGCTGATGATGGTCCGGCGGCTCGCCATGCAGGTACACCTGGCCCATGAGGAGTGCGTGTGCGCCGGAATGCTCGAGAGCGTTCGCGACGAGCTCCCACAGACCCTCAGTGAGCGTCTCGAGTACCTGCGCGTCCCAGCGCGCCGCGTTTGCCCAAAGCAGCCGCGAGAGCTGCTCGGCCTCGAACACCGTCGCGACCCGCGCCAGGGGCACAACGACATCTCCTTTGCTGCTTGGCTCGGCGCCAACCCCTTCCTCTTGACCTATGTCGCGCAGAAAGTTCATAAAGCCCATCGCCGTCAGGTGCTCGCGCATCTGCGGTGCGGTCGGAAGGACCACCTGAGGGATACCTCCGGCCTTGGCTGCGGCAACGATGCACGACGCGGTGGCTACCAAGCCAAACGCATCGATGAATACGAGGTCCGCGAGATCGCAGCGCTTCGCATCGGGGACGAGGCAACGGTCGAACCGCGACATCGTGATCGCGCGACCTCGGGGTAGCGATGGCATACCCATAGTCAACCTGTTTGGCAGACAGCAACGCGACAAAGCGCACCATGGGCCGCTCTGAGCATGACTCGCCATGTCACTCAGGGTCCCGGCCGACAACCGAGAGTCGACTGCTGCTTCTGGACGAACGCAGCAGGTCGCGGAGCGAGCTATTCGCGGGGATTGCGACTGACGAACTTCGACTGACACGTCGATGCGGGGGCGGCGGCGCAGTTCTCGGCGCCGTCCGCCATCCGGGACAGGCGCCGCGCGGCGGGGCGTTGGGGGCGTCTCATCGGTGGCGCAGGTTGGCGAACGGCGTCCAGCGGGCGCTGTGATCGCCGCGGCGGATGGTGTGCAGGCGTGTGTCGAACTCGGTGGCTATTCCGGGGGTGCTGGCCAGCAGTGGGACGGCGGCTGCGACCATCTTCA
>JBPCJA010000253.1:0-9003 GCA_051005755.1 Solirubrobacteraceae bacterium | reverse complement strand
GCCTCGGCGCGCGAGCCGGAGCCCGCGCCGGCGAGCGCAGCCTCCAGGCGCTCGATGCGCTGCAACAGCGCCTGCGTCGACGGATCGACGGCCGGCGCCGCGGACTTCACGAGCGCGAGCTCGAGCTGCGTGCGCGCATCGGACTTGTTGCTCGTGGCCTCGAGGGCCGCTGCGAGCAGGTCGAGCAGGCGCGCGACGGCGCCGGCCCCGAGGCGACCGGACTGCTCGAGCAGGCGCGCGTCGCGCTCGGGGGTGATCCGCAGCTCGGACGGCACGTCCCCGAGCGCCTGCACGACCATGAGGTCGCGCGCATGCGCCTCGAGGTCGCGCACGACACCGAGTGCGTCGCGGCCGGTCTGCATGAGGCGGGCAGCTGTGAGCAGCGCCGCGCGCGGGTCGGACGCGGCGACTGCGTCCAGCGCGGCGAAGAGCAGGTCGGCGTCGGCCACGCCGAGGACGGCGAGCACGTCCTCGGTCGCGATCTCGCTGCCGGCATACGTCACGAGCTGCTCGAGCGTCCCGAGCGCATCGCGGAAGGAGCCGGTCGCGTGGCGCGCGAGCAGCGCCACCGCGTCGGGCGCGACGGCGATCGACTCCGCCTCGGCGACGCGCCGCACGACCGCGGCGAGCTGCTCGACCGACGGGCGGGCGAAGTCGAACCGGTGACAACGGTCGACGACCGTCCCCAGGACCTTTCCTGCCTCGGTCGTGGCGAGCACGAACACCGTGTTCGGCGGGGGCTCCTCGAGCGTCTTGAGGAACGCGTTCCAGGCCTGTGTCGAGAGCATGTGCGCCTCGTCGAGGATGTAGACCTTGTGGCGGCCGGAGACCGGCGCGTAGACGACGCTCTCGCGCAGGTCGCGGATGTCGTCGACGCTGTTGTTCGAGGCGGCGTCCATCTCGATGACGTCCAGCGACGTCGCCGATGCGATCGCGACGCACGACTCGCAGCGGCCGCAGGGCTCGACCGTCGGTCCCCGCTCGCAGTTCAGGCAGGCGGCGAGGATCTTCGCCATCGACGTCTTGCCGGTGCCGCGCGAGCCGACGAAGAGATACGCGTGGTGGACCTTGTCCTGCGTGACGGCGTTGCGCAGCGTGCGCACGACGTGCTCCTGGCCGACGACCTCGGCGAAGGTGCGCGGGCGGTGGCGGCGGTAGAGCGAGGGCGCGTCGGACACGGGCGTCGAGGATAGCTCCGCGCGCGGCGCGGGCGGGCGGGCTACCGTCTCGCGGCGATGGCTCGGATCCCCTTCGCGGCCGGGGTGCTGGTGGGCGCCGCCGTGCTCAGGCTCGTGGCCGGCCCCGGGCTGGCGAACTACGACACGCTCTACGCGCTCGTCTGGGGACGGCAGCTCGCGCACGGCACGCTGCCGGACCTCGACGTGGCGATCGCGCCGACGCCGCATCCGCTCGCGACGCTCGGCGCGATCCTCCTGTCGCCGCTGAGCTCGCTGGAGGTCGACGGGCTGCACGGGGAGCCTGCCGCGACGGCGGTCGTCGCGGTCGCGTTCGTCTCCCTGGCGCTCCTGGGCTGGGTCGTCTTCGCGCTCGGGCGCGCATGGTTCAACGCCGCGGCCGGGGCGCTTGCGGCAGCCATCGTCCTCACCCGCGTGCCGGTGCTCGACTTCGGCGCGCGCGCCTACGTCGACATCCCGTACCTCGTGCTCGTGCTCGGCGCCCTGCTCGTCGAGACGCGCCGGCCACGCTGCGGCGGGCCGGTGCTCGCGCTGCTCGCGCTCGCGGGCCTGCTCCGCCCCGAGGCCTGGCTCTTCAGCGCCGCCTATCTCGTCTGGCTCCTGGGCCCGGGGGTGCGCTCGGCGGCACGCCGCCGCGGCCCGCGGTGCGCGGCCGGCTGGCGCGACGCCGCACCGCTCGTCCTGCTCGCGGCCGCCGCGCCGCTGCTGTGGGCGCTGCACGACCTCCTGCTCACCGGCGACCCGCTGCATTCGCTCACCGGGACGCGCGACAACGCCGAGCTGCTGGGGCGGATCACGGGCCTGCAGCACGTCCCGGCGACGCTGCCGCGCCGGCTCGGGGAGATCCTGCGCGAGCCGGGCCTCGTGGCAGCCGCGGGGGGCGGCCTGCTCGCGCTCGCCTGGCGTCGCGACCGGCGGGTGCGCCTCGGCGCCGCCGCCGGGCTGCTCGCCGCCGCGGCGTTCTGCGTCCTGGCGGCCGCCGGCCTGCCGATCATCACGCGCTACCTCCTGCTCACGGCCATCCTGCTGGCGATCTTCGCCGGAGCGGGCGTCTTCGGATGGCTCGAGCTGCTGCCCGGCGCGCAACGGACGTGGTGGGCGCGCTTCGGCGCGCTGGCGCTCGTCGGGCTGCTCGTCTTCGGCCCCGACCAGGCGCGGCGGATCGACCGGCTCGGGAACGCGCTGAGCATCCAGGAGGCGATCCAGGGACGGCTTGCCGATGCAGTGCGCGGCGGGCTGCCCTGCGACCCGCTCGCGGTGCCCAACCGCCGCCCGATCCCGCTGCTGGCCCTCTGGCTCCAGCGCGATCCTGCGACGATCGCCGACGCCCAGGCCGCTGTGCCTGTCCGCGGGACGTACGTCGTGCCGCACACGGCGCGAGTCGCCCGCGACTACATCCTCGACCGCCGTGACCGCGACCGGAGCGTGCCGCGACCCCCCGCCGCGTTTCGCGCCGTGCGGCAGAATCCCGCCTGGGAGGTCTGGGCGCGCTGTCCAGATACGACCACGGTGCGCCGCTGACCGCACCGGACTCGACGGGTGACCGGGTCGGCGCACAGGGGTGCTCGCGGATCTGCGCCGATCGGCCGATAGGACCCACGTGCGAACCCCGTGCCTCATCGTGTCTGTGCTCGCCGCCGTGCTGCTGGCGACCGTGCCGGCCGCGGCCGCCCCCCGACCCCCCGTTCCCGAAGCACGGATCGTCAACGGCCATGCGCCGGCGCAGGCATGGCCGGCGCAGACCTCCGTGCTCTACACCACCGGGGGAGGCTCCTACTACGTCTGCGGCGGCACGCTCGTCAGCGCGCGCTGGGTCCTGACGGCCGGCCACTGTGCGACGGGCAACAGCGGCGGAGCGCTGACGGCCGGCGCCTTCTCCCCGGTGCGCGTCGGCAGCACGAGCCGGACAGCCGACGGGTCCACCTCCGCGGTCGACGCGGTCGTGCGCCACCCGGCCTACAGCGCAACCGGCGTCCCGCGCAACGACCTCGCGCTGCTGCACCTCGCGAGCGCCGCGCCACAGGAGCCGCTGCGCCTCGTCGGCACCGGCAGCTCCGACGCCGCCCTCTGGGGCGCCGGCGTGCAGGCGACGATCATCGGCTGGGGCGTCACGGAGACCGGCGACCAGTCGACGACGCTGGTCGAGGCGCAGGCGCCGATCGTCGGCGACGGCTCCTGCGTGAGCGACTGGGGCTCGAGCTTCAGCTCGACGTCGATGGTGTGCGCCGGCGGCGCGAGCACCGACACCTGCGGCGGCGACTCCGGCGGCCCGCTCATGGTTCCCCGCAGCGGCGCCTTCACGATCGTCGGTGTGACGTCGTGGGGCGCTGACCCGTGCGGCGAGCTCGGCCTGCCCGGCGTGTACGCCCGCCTGGGCGACCCGACGCTCAACGCCTGGGTGCACAGCCGCGTGCCGACCGCCGAGCTCGCCGTCTCGCCGGCCGCGCCCGCGCCGGGCGAGCAGGTGAGCCTCGGCGCGACGATCGCTCCAGGGGCGCAGACGACCTCCCCCACCCTGGCCTGGGACCTCGACGACGACGGCGCGTTCGACGACGCGACGGGCTCGGCGGCCACCGGGGCGTTCGCGAGCGCCGACAGCCACGTCGTGCGGGTGCAGGCGACCTTCCCCGACGGCGACCGCGCGGTCGCGCGCGAGGTCGTGGCCGTGACGGCGGCGGGCGCCACGACATCGGCGCCGCCGGCCGGCCCGCCCCCGACGACGACACCGCAGCGACCGCAACCGCAGCAGACGACGGCGGTCCCCCAGCTCCCCATCGGCAGCGTGACGGTTCCGGCGCGCATGAAGCTGCGCACGCTGCGCGGCACGAGCCTGCGCGTGCGCTTCCGCTGCGAGCGCGCCTGCACGATCGCGGGCCGGCTGACGCTCGACGCCGCCACCGCGCGGCGGTTGCACCTGCGGACGGGCAGTGCCCGAGTGACGATCGGCCGCGGCAGCGGGTCGCTCGCGGCGGCCGGCACGGGCACCATGAACGTTCGCCTCACGGCGCGCGCGAAGCGCGCGCTGCGCAACCGCAAGGGCGCCACGATCAGCCTGGCGACCGAGCTGCGTTCCGGCGCGGCGCGCCTGGAGAGCACGCGGAAGATCGCCGTCAGCCGCTGAGCGCGGGTACGGGTGCGGAAGTGGACCGTGCACCCTCAATCGAGACGACGTCCCCGGACGCTTGCGCCTGCGATCGCTCCGGCCCGGGCACCCCCGCTGCGCATATCGGTCACCGCTTAAGGCTGCTTCCTTCCGGACCTGACCTGATTCACGGGCCGACACCGCACGGGACCCGGGCCATCAACACCACCGCAGGCGGGCTGACCCCGAAGGCCTCGCCCCTCGAGAGGGGATTCAGCCTCGCTAGAGCGGATTACGAGCGACAGGGCACCGCTACCTCCCCGCCTAGCACGGTCCGTGGCCGAGTCTAGTCAACTGATCCAGGCTAAGGTGCGCGAGCCGTGGACCGCAAGCTCATCCTCTGGAGCATCGCGCTGTTCTTCGGCTGCTCGATTCTCTTCCGCGCAGTCGACGACGCGACGATCGGCAGCGGCAAGGGTGTGTCGTTCGCGGTGCAGGCGGGCGTGCTCGTCCTCATCATCATGGTCATCGTCGTCATCGCCAGACGGCGATCCTGAGACTTGACATGGCGTGTGAGTGAGTGCATACTCACTCCTGCCATGACGACCTCCTCCCCCAGCTCCCGCACCCTCTCGACCGCCGATGAGCGGCGCGAGACGATCCTGCAGGCCGCCGAGCGCGTCTTCGCCGCGCGCGGCCTGCACGGCACGCCGACGATCGAGATCGCGAAGGCCGCCGGCATCTCACAGGCCTATCTCTTCCGCCTCTTCCCGACGAAGGCCGAGCTCTTCATCGCGCTTGTGCAGCGCTGCAACGAGCGCATCCATCGCACGTTCGTCGACGCCGCGGCCGAGGCGAAGTCCTCCGGCGACGGCGTGCTGGACGCGATGGGCTGCGCCTACGTCGGGATGCTCGCCGACCGCGAGCTCCTGCTCGTCCAGCTGCACGCGCACGCCGCCTGCGACGACGAGACCATCCGCGTCGAGATGCGGCGCGGCTTCGCGCAGCTCGTCGAACTCGTCGAGCGCGAATCCGGCGCCGGTCCGGACGAGGTGCGCGCGTTCTTCGCCCACGGGATGCTGCTCAACGTCCTCGCCGCGATGGGCGCCGAGGACTCCGATGCGCACTGGGCACACGTCTTGCTGGGCCCGACCGCGGCCGGTTGCTGAACCCTCTTTTTTTGTCGTGCTAGTGAGTGACCAATCACACCTCTCGATCGGAAGGGCCGCACCATGACCACCTCACCGCGCAGCGGCTGGACCCTCGCGATCGTCTCGATCGCTCTCTTCATGACGGCGCTCGACAATCTCGTCGTCGGCGTCGCGCTGCCGTCGATCCGTGTCGACCTCGGTGGATCGATCGAGTCGCTCGAGTGGACGGTCAACGCCTACACACTTGCCTTCGCGGTTCTGCTCATCACCGGCGCCGCGCTCGGCGATCGCTTCGGCCGCAAGCGGATGTTCGTCCTCGGCCTCAGCATCTTCACGACCGCGAGTGCCGCCGCGGCGCTCGCGCCGAGCATCGACGCGCTCATCGCAGCCCGCGCGATCCAGGGCCTCGGCGCGGCGATCGTCCTGCCGCTGACGCTGACGCTGCTGTCGGACGCCTTCCCGGCCGAGAAGCGCGGGATGGCGCTCGGCATCTGGGCCGGCGTGAGCGGCCTCGGCGTCGCACTCGGGCCGTTCGTCGGCGGAGCGGTCGTCGAGGGCATCGCGTGGCAGTGGATCTTCTGGCTCAACGTCCCGATCGGGCTCGTGCTCCTGCCCATCGCCTGGGCCCGCCTGACGGAGTCCCACGGGCCGGCGCGCACGCTGGACCTGCCGGGCCTCGGGCTCGTGGGAGTCGGGCTCTTCGGCCTGACGTTCGGGATCGTCCGGGCGACCGCGCTCGGCTGGACCTCGACGACGGTCGTCGCCTCGATGGCGGCGGGCGTCGCGCTGCTCGCCGCCTTCCTATGGTGGGAGCGCCGCGCGCCCGCGCCGATGCTGCCGCTGCGGTTCTTCCGTTCGCGCACCTTCGCGGCCACGAACGGCGCCTCGTTCGCGATGTTCTTCGGCGTCTTCGGCGCGATCTTCCTGCTGTCGCAGTTCTTCCAGACAGCGCAGGGCTACTCCCCGTTCGAGGCCGGGCTGCGGACGCTGCCGTGGACGGGGATGCCGATGCTCGTCGCGCCGATCGCCGGCATGCTGAGCGACCGCATCGGCGCGCGGCCGCTCATGGTGGCCGGCCTGGCGCTGCAGGCCGGCGCGATCGCATGGCTCGCCGCGGTCGCGTCGCCGGACGTGGCCTACGCGAGCCTCGTCGTGCCGTTCATGATGGGCGGCACCGGGATGGCGCTCGTCTTCGCGCCGTCGGCGAACGCCGTGCTCGGCGCGGTGCGCCCGGAGGAGGCAGGCCAGGCCTCGGGCGCGACCAACGCGATCCGCGAGCTCGGCGGGGTCATGGGCGTCGCGGTGCTTGCGTCGGTGTTCAGCGCGTACGGCTCCTACGCCTCGCCGCAGGCATTCAGCGACGGCGTCGTCGCGGCGCTGCCGGTCGGCGCGGCGGTGTTGGCGGTCGGTGCCCTCGCGGCGCTGCTCGTGCCGGGGCTGCGAGCGCGGCGGACGGTGGCGACGGCGGTGCCCGAGCCCGAGCCCCAGCCCGCCGCCGCCTGAGTACACCCGTCCGCAAGTTCTGCGGGTTTCCGGGCGCCCGATCCGTGCCTGACGGCCGGGCATCCCGGAAAACGCCACAGAACTTCCGGCCAGGTGCACTGAGGCGCGTGGCGAGCCGCCGGCGCTAGGGTCGCCCGAGCGCCAGGACCTCGGTCGCCGTGCCGCCCGCGCTGCGGACGATGCGGGTGACGTAGGCGGCGTCGGGCGCCAGCGCCGTCGTCCAGAGCTGGAGGTCGACACCCGCGGGTGCGCGTTCGGGCAGCCGCGGGGGACGGCCGCCCGGGTAGCCGGCGCCGTGGCGGTGACGGCCGGGCTCGTGCCCGGCGTCGCGGCGGACGGTCGGGGGCGTGACGTACAGGCGCGCGTCGGCCCGGCCGCCGCGGACGCGGCGCGGCCCGAGCAGCACCTCCTGGCCCTGCGGCGACGAGCGAACGTAGAGGAGCTGGCCGGCGAGCTCGGAAGGATTGAGCAGCAGCGCGCCGCCCCTCGCGGTACGCAGGACGGCGATCCGATGCGTCGGCAGGTAGATCTCCTCGATCCGGCTCGCCGTGCGCGTCGCGACATGGACGACCGCGCGATCGCCGTCGATCGACGGCCGCCCGAGTCGATCGGAGCCGGCCGCGCGGCGCAGCTCCTGCGGCGGCTGCTCGGGCGCGTGCAGATCGACGGCGCGCAGCACATCGCCGCCGCCGTCGCGCGCACGCCAGACGAGCCAGCGCGCGGAGACCGCCGGCTCCTCGGCGCCCGGCGCCACGATCCGCAGCAGCGGCGTCAGCGTGCCCTGCGCGGCCACGACGAGCTCGCCGCCCTCGCGCCAGACGACGGCCTCCGGGCCGAGCGCCGGATCGGAGCCCGGCAGCTGCTGGGGCGCCGTGCCCGCGCGCTGGATGATCCCCGTGCCGCCGCCGGGAAGCTGCCACGCGAGCGCGCCGCCGCCGGCGCTGGGGTCGGTGCCGCTGGCGGTCAAGGCCCCCGGTGCGGCTGCGGCGGTAGCGGACGCGCCGCCCAGCGCGAGGACCAGGGCCGCGGCGGCGAGCGCGATCGCCCCGGTCACGCGGATCGCGCGCAGGACGCCGGGGCTGTCGCCCATCGCGCCCGCGAGCTCGACGCCGCGCTCGGTCTCCTGCAGCGGCGCGAGGACGACGACCGGCACGATCCGCCCGGCGGCAAACGCCAGCCCGACCGCCACGCCGGCGGCGGGCTCGCCGAGCGCGAGGCATGCGGCCGCCAGCGCGTAGACCGCGAACGAGAGCACGAACGTCGTGAAGCCGAGCCCGAGCAGCACGCCGTAGAGCGCGGCCGCAAGCGGAACCGGCAGCACGCGCCGCCACGGCTCGGGCACCTGGCGGCGCACCTGCGGGACGATCCGCCGGCCGGCGGCGTCACCGGCGGCCGCGACGAGCAGCGCCGCAACGGCGACGGCCGCCATCGCCCCCCCGCCGGTGCCGAGCGCGTGGCCGAGCAGGGCGAGCCCGCCGAACGTCGCGACGCCACCGGCCAGCGCACCGACCGCCAAGGCCGCGCACGAGACGACGGTCATGCGCATCCGGCGCGCGTAGCCGTGCGGCGCGAACGTGTCGACCATTGAGAAACCGCACGGCGACCACGCGCCCGCGACCCCCGCGATGAGCGCCGCGAGGACGAGCGCGGTCAGCATGGGATCTTCGTCTGAAAGTACACGATGCAAAAGACCCTGCGCCCGCCGTAGCAGTAGCCGCCCAGCGAGCCGTCACCGTTGATGCGCCGCGAGGACGTCGAGCAGCAGTCCATGATCGTGCGCACGTGCCCGCCGCAGCAGCGCGACCAGGTGCCGTCGGTCTGCGTCGCGATCGAGTAGCGCTTGCCCGCCGCGGGGCAGACGCGGGTGCGCTTTGTCGGCGGTAACGCGCGGCCGTCGGGATCAAGCAGCGGCGTGCCCTTTCTGTTGACTGGGGCGCCCTCGTCGTTGATCGGCCGGCCGAGATCGTCGACGCGGTGGCCGTCGCGGCCGCGCAGCGGGTAGCCGCGCCGGTCGATCCGCGGCAGACCCGTGGGGTGCGGACAGCTGTCGGTCGTGAAGGTGTGGCCGCAG
>JBPCJA010000252.1:0-13482 GCA_051005755.1 Solirubrobacteraceae bacterium | reverse complement strand
GCGCCGAGGCGGCCAACAGCACGCCGGCGGTCAGCTCCGGCGTGATGGCCGTGCCGGAGGCGAGCGCCGGCGGCGACGGCCCTCAGCCGAGCGCCGCCGCGCTCGCCCACGGCTCGGGGACGACCCGGCGCGCGAGCAGTGCGCCGAGCGTGAACGCCAGCGCCGCGATCGCCGCCATGAGCAACTGGACCGCGAGCGGGCCGCCGAGCGCATACGCGGGAGCGATGAGCAGCGGGAAGCCGGCGCCGTGCGGCTCGTTGGCCTGCCCGTTCGTCAGCCGGCCGTGGCGGTCCAGGACGTACGGGTACCAGTCGCGATAGGCGCGGGCGGCGTACTCGTCGCGCAGGTCGAGGTCGCCGTCGCTGACGATCGACTCGGCGGTCAGGAGGTAGTGCGGCTCGTCGCCGCCGAACTGCGAGGTGCCGAACGACGGCAGCCCGATCGTCGCGGCATAGGCCGCGAAGAGGACGATCCAGAGCGCGGCCGCGCGGTGCACGGGCCCCATGATCGCCGCTGGGCGGCGTCAGTAGATCCGGCGGCCGGTGGCGTCGAACTCGAGCGGGCCATCGATCGCGTGGACCCTCGGCGCCTCCGGCGGCGTGCCGCCGGGCTCGAAGCGCGGCTTGGCTTCGTTGGGCTCGACGTGTTGCCAGTCGCGCCCGACCCGGTCGACGCCGAGCGGATAGATCGTCAGGCCCCCGTCCGCGCGCACGCGCATCCGCAGCATGTTCTTGTAGTCGGCGATCGACTGCCCGCTGAAGACCTGGTTGGCGTTCTCGGGCGCCTTCGTGCCACGCGCCTTGTGGACGATGAAGAGGAAGAGCGCGAACACCGTCGCGCCGACCACCGATCCGATCGCGTACAGCAGCGCCAGGCTGACGATCCAGACGACGATCGCCGGGTGCCAGATGCCGGGCACGACCTTCAGGACCGCCCACACGACGAACGCGGCGAGCAGAGTGTGGATCACCGTCTGCGCGACCGCGAGGCCGAGCCGGGCCAGTCGCAGGCCCATCCGCGTCGCGCCATTGCCCTCGAGCGGGTGGGCCTTGATGTCGACGCCCGCCAAGGTCGCGCAGAACAGCAGGATCACGAGGAGGATGCTGATCCCGCCCGAGGCGCTGGCGAGGAACCCGAGGAGCTCGCCGTCCGCGCTGTCGACGAGCATCCCCTCGCCGGCGTTCAGGGCGCCGAGTATCGCGATCCCGAGCAGGACGTAGATGGCGCCGATCATGCGTGCGAACGACGGGTTCAGGCGCGCGAGCTTGAGGATCCCGTTGCTGAGCCGGCGCGAGTCGCGTTCGCTCGGGTAGATCTCGTCGAGGGTGTACCTCACGCTGTTGTCGTGGTCGAGCGAGCGCAGCATGAGCTCGGGCTCGAGCGTGTGCGTCGCCGAGAGGTAGGCCCCGCCGCCGCCGGCCGTGATGCGCGTCGGCTCGTTCTCTGCATCCTCGCTGGCAGGCTCGTAGCGCGCGTAGTGGTGCAGGTCACCGGTGAGCGTCAGCACGAGCCGCGCGCCTCGCGCCCGCACGAACCGCTCCTCGAAGAACGAGAGGTAGCGCCAGGACGCGGGCTCGGCCCTTCTCGGGATCGCCTTCACCCAGCTCGGCTTCGCGGTGAGCAGGATGATCTTGTCGTCCTGCTGGACCTGCTGGCTGCGGAAGTAGTCCAGCTGCACGTCGTCGATGTACGCGTCGAGCTGGATGTCAATGCCCCAGATCCACCAGTTGTGCGGCAGCTTCAGCGCGAAGTAGCTGCGTCGCTGGCGCGTCACCCAGTTGCCGATGTGGCCGTCGCGCGTACAGAACACCCGCAGGAAGCTCACGAGGCCGTCGTACCAGTCGTGATTGCCGGGAAGCGCGTACAGATGGGGCCTGTCGGGCGCGCCGGTCTTCGGCAGTGCGGCCGCGAACGGGCCGATGAAGCGGTTCTCGTAGGCCACGGGATCGGCGGTCGGGTAGACCTGATCGCCGCCGAGCAGCAGCAGCTCGGCGCGCGGCAGCTGCTCGCCACGGAAGTCCAGGCTCTCCTGGGCGAGCAGCCAGGCCATCGTGTACGTCGCGTTCCAGCCGTCGCCGGTGTCGCTGAGGTAGTCGATCCACAACTCGTCCGCCTTGGAGTAGTCCAGATTGTCCTGTGCTTCACGCTGGATCTCGCGCTTGTCGGCGAACTTGCCGAACGCGGCCGAGACGGCGACCTCGACGCCGGACTTCGCGAGCAACCCCGGGCTCAGCCAGCGCACCTCCGCCTGGCGGATGAAGCCCAGCTCGTCGCGCTCGTCGCGGAGGTCGTGCGCCGAGCGCCTGCGGAGATGATTCTTGAGCGGCACCGCCGCACCCTAGTCAGTGCGGCAGACGATGTGAAGTGGGCTCCGCGGGCGCGGGCTGCGGTTGACGAGCTGCGCCGTCAGCCGGCCAGCGAGCGCGCGAGCGCCACGAACAACCGCACCCCGAAGCCCGACCCGCCCTTCGGCGTGTACGGGCGCCCGGCGCCCCATGCGGTGCCCGCGATGTCCAGGTGCGCCCACGCCACGTCGCCGGTGAAGCGCTGTAGGAACTGGGCGGCCACGATCGAGCCCGCTTTGCGGGTCTCGTTGACGTTCACGATGTCGGCAGTCTCGCTGTCCAGGGCCTTTGCGTACTCGGCGTGCAGGGGTAGCCGCCAGACGAGCTCGCCGGTGCTCGCGCCCGCGTCCTGCACCTGCTGCGCCCAGTCTTCGTCGGAGGCCATGAGGCCCGCGTGCGTGTTGCCGAGCGCGACGATGATCGCGCCGGTCAGCGTGGCGATGTCGACGAGCCGCTCGGCTCCGAGGTTGACCGCGTGCGTCAGGCAGTCGGCCAGCACGAGCCGGCCCTCGGCGTCGGTGTTGATGACCTCGATCGTCGTGCCGTTCGCCGCGCGCACGACGTCGCCGGGCTTGACGGCGTGCCCCGAGGGCATGTTCTCCGTCGCGCCGACGACCGCGATGACGCGCACCGGCAGGCGCAGCTCGGCGATCGCCTCGATCGCGCCGAGGACCGCCGCGCCGCCGGACATGTCGAACTTCATCTCCGACATCTTGTTCGCGGGCTTGATCGAGATACCGCCGGTGTCGAACGTCACGGCCTTGCCGACCAGACCCAGCACGGGCCCGGTGGGATCCGGACCCTCGTAGCGCAGCGTGATGAGCGCGGGCTCCTCGTGCGAGCCGCGAGCGACGGCCCCGAAGGACCCCATCCCGAGGCGCTCGAGTCCGTCGCGCCCCTCGACCTCGACGGTCACGCCGTCGAGGTTGCCGAGCACCCGCGCCGCATCGGCGAGATGACTCGGGGTCATCTCGTTGGCGGGGCTGTTCTGGAGGTTGCGCGCCGCGTTGACCGCGCGCGCGACGATCTCGGCCTCGGCGACGACGGTCGAGAGGTCGTCGTGCGCGGAGACGACGAGCGCCTCCAGGCCGGTCGGCTCCTCGGGCGGCTTGCCCTTGAAGCGGTCGAAGCGGTAGCCGGTCAGCATCGTCGCCTCGACGATCGCCGTCGCGATCTCCGCGCCGACCTTGTGCGGCACCTCCCAGCACAGGCGGCGGGCGCCGAGCTCGCGGGCGCGCTCGAAGGCGGCGGCCGCCGCGACGCGGACGCGCTCGCCGTCGAGCTCGGAGCGCGCGCCGAGGCCGACGAGGATCCAGCGCTTGCCGCCGGCGTGCCCGACGGCGAGGTGGCGGTGCTTGGCCTTCGCCTCGCCGGCGGCGACAAGGCCGTTGAGCACGCCGTCGACGTCGTGGTGGATCTTCTCGTCCTCGAGCACGCCGATGACGACGGTGTCGGCATCGGCCTCGGCGGGCAGGGCGGTGGTGGACTCGACGAGCACGAGCCGGGAATCTACAACCACAGCGTGCCGCGCCGTGAAGGCGCGATCGACGGCGAGGAATCGTTCGCCCCAGAACTTCCCGCGTGCGCTGGCGACCCATACACTCCGCGCCCCGCCGTCACCGCAAGACTGGAGAGAGCGCCTTCATGCCAAAGACCGTCATCCTCGGCTCCGCACGCACTCCGATCGGCAAGATGGGCGGAGCGCTGTCGACGCTCGACGCGACGGAGCTCGGCGGGATCGCGATCAAGGCCGCGCTCGAGCGCGCCGACGTCGGCGGCGAGGAGATCCAGCACGTCGTCATGGGACAGGTGCTGCAGGCGGGTCAGGGCCAGATCCCCTCGCGCCAGGCGCAGATCAAGGGTGGGATCCCGAAGGAGGTCAGCTCCGAGACGATCAACAAGGTCTGCGCCTCGAGCGTGCGCGCCGTCGGCATCCTCGACGCACAGATCCGTGCCGGCGACGTCGAGATCGGCGTCGGTGGCGGCATGGAGTCGATGTCGTCCGCGCCGTACCTGCTGCCCAAGGCCCGCTTCGGCTTTCGCATGGGCGACGCCAAGGCGCTCGACGCGATGGTCCACGACGGGCTGACGAACCCCTTCAGCGGTCGCCAGATGTTCGACGAGGCGACCGAGGTCGGCGACGAGCTGGAGATCACGCGCCCGGACCTCGACCGCTGGGCGCTGCGCTCGCACGAGCGCGCGATCGAGGCGACCGACTCCGGCCGCCTGCCGGAGGAGATCGTCGCCGTGACGATCAAGGGCCGCAAGGGCGACACGGTCGTCGAGGTCGACGAGGCGCCGCGCCGCGGCAGCACGCTCGAGACACTCGCCAAGCTGCCCGGGCTGGTCAGCAGGGAGGGCTCCCACACGGCCGGCAACTCGCCGGGCGTCAACGACGGCGCCGGCGCGATCGTGCTCTCGTCCGAGGAATGGGCGAAGGCCAACGGCAAGGAGATCCTCGCCGAGATCCTCGCCCAGGCGCAGGTCGCCGAGGACTTCGCCTACCTCGCGCGGACGCCGGCCGCCGCCGCCAAGGTGGCGCTGGAGAGGGCCGGCCTCACCGCGGACGAGATCGACCTGTGGGAGATCAACGAGGCCTTCGCCTCGGTCGCACTGAACTCGATCCGCATGCTCGGCATCGACGAGGACAGGGTCAACGTCAACGGTGGCGCCGTCGCGCTCGGCCATCCGATCGGCGCCTCGGGCGCGCGCATCATCGCCACGCTCGTGCATGAGCTGCGCCTGCGCGGCGGCGGCCTCGGCTGCGCCGCGATCTGTTCGGGTGGGGGCCAGGGCGACGCCGTCATCCTGCGCGTCGACGCATGACGAGGAGCACCAGACGCTGACCCCGACGGAGGGAGAACAGCCGGGGCACGATCCGGGCGACGGTGACGGGGGTCCGCGCCACGCCGCCTTCTTCGACCTCGACCGCACGCTGATGGCGGGCTCGTCCGGGCTGCATTTCGTGCGCGCGGCGTACGCGCACGGCATGATCAGCCGCCGCCGGCTCGCCGGCGACACGTGGCGGGCGCTGAGGTTCCGCCTCTGGGGATCGACCGACGCCGGGACCGAGAAGGTGCGGGCTCGCCTGGGCTCCTACATCGAGGGCGTCCACGAGCGTGAGCTGCGACGGCTCGCGCCGCACGTGCTGGCCGGCGTGCTGCCGCGGCTGTATCCCCAGATGCTCCATGTCGCCTACGCCCACCAGGACGCCGGCCGCCCGATCTACATCTGCACGGCCGCATCACACGAGATGGCGAAGCTGCTCTCGTTCGTCCTCGCCTTCGACGGCGGCGTCGGATCGCGCTCGGAGGTCCTCGACGGCGTCTACACGGGGCGCGAGGGCGGCCTCTTCGCCTACCGCGAGGGCAAGGCGCAGGCGATCCGCGAGCTCGCCGCCGCCGAGGGGATCGACCTCGCCGCGTCCTACGCGTACTCGGACTCCGAGTCCGACCTGCCGATGCTGCGCGCCGTCGGCCATCCCGTCGCGGTCAACCCCGACAGCGCGCTGACACGCATCGCGCACGAGGAGGGCTGGGAGATCCTGCGCCTCGACCACCTGCACCGGCGGCTGAAGCTTGCGGCGGCAGCGCTCGTGGCGGCCGCCGCCGGCGGCGCCGGGCGCTCCGTCGTGCGCCGCGGCAGCGCCGCCATGGCTCCTCGCACCGCCCGCGCCACGCGACCCCAGGCGCGGCGACGGTGAACGTCCACGGCCTCACCGACGACCAGAAGGACATCCGCGCGCTGGCCGCGCGCTTCGCCGACGAGGTCGTCGCACCGCAGGCGATGCAGTGGGACAAGGAGCGCCGCTTTCCGAAGGAGGTCGTCGCGCAGCTCGGCGAGCTCGGCCTCATGGGCGTCTGCGTCCCGCAGGAGCTCGGCGGCGCCGGGGCCGACTACCTCACGTACGTGCTCGTGCTCGAGGAGCTCTCGCGCGGTGACGCCGGGCTCGGGGTGACGCTCGCCGTCCACACCGGCGCCGGGACGCTGCCGATCATCGCCCGCGGGACGCGCCAGCAGATCGAGCGGCTGGTGCCGCCGCTCGCCCAGGGCCATGAGCTGGCGGCCTTCGCGCTGACGGAGTCCAACGCCGGCTCGGACGCCAGCGCGCTGCAGACCCGCTCCGAGAACGGCTGCCTGACCGGCACGAAGCAGTGGGTCACGAACGGCTCGCACGCCCACGTCTTCCTCGTCTTCGCGAAGGACCCCGACCGCCCGAGCGCGTTCATCGTCCGGCGCGGGGCCCACGGCTTCAAGCCGGTGCGCGAGGAGGACAAGCTCGGGCTGAACTCGTCGAGCACGGCGGACCTCGCCTTCGAGGACACGCCCGCCGAGCGCCTGGGGCTGCCCGGCGCCGGCCTGCGGATCGCGCTGGCGACGCTCGACGGCGGGCGCATCGGGATCGCCGCGCAGGCGACCGGGATCGCGCAGGCGGCACTCGACCTCGCCGTCACCCACGCGCGCGCGCGGCGCACGTTCGGCAAGCCGATCGGCGCCCACCAGGCGATCCAGCAGAAGCTCGCCGACATGCAGACCGATATCGAGGCCGCCCGCGCGCTGACCTGGCGCGCTGCGCGCCTGAAGGACGCCGGGCGCCCGCACACGGTCGAGGGCGCCCAGGCGAAGCTCTTCGCCTCCGCGGTCGCACGCCGCGTGACCGGCGACGCGATCCAGGTGCTCGGCGGCTACGGCTACACCCGCGATCTACCGGCCGAGCGCTACTACCGCGACGCGAAGGTCACCGAGATCTACGAGGGCACGTCGGAGATCCAGCGCCTCGTCATCGCCCGTGCGCTGCTCGGCGAGGCCGCGCGGGAATAGCGATGCTCTACGCCACGTACTACGGCGCGCAGTCGTAGCGAGGGCGAGCGATGTTCTGCGCCATGTACGCATCGACGAGCAACGGCGCGCAGTCGTAGGCTTGTCTGCGATGTCGTCCACCAAGCCGCTGCGGATCGATCCGATCGCCGAGGCCCGGCGCCACTGGAGCGAGCGCTGGGGTGAGGAGCCGGCGCGTCCGATGGAGGCGATCACCTCGATCATGCGCGCGCAGCAGATCCTGCTCGCCCGCCTGAACGAGCTGCTGGGACCGCTCGGGCTGACGTTCCCGCGCTACGAGGCGCTCATGCTGCTGTCGTTCACCCGCACGGGAACGCTCCCGCTCGGCAAGGTCGGCGAGCGCCTCCAGGTCCATCGCACGAGCGTCACGAACATCGTCGACAAGCTCGAGGCCGACGGGCTCGTGCGCCGCGTCCCGCACGAGGCCGACCGCCGCACGACGCTTGCGGAGATCACCGACGCCGGCCGCGATGTCGCGGCCCGCGCGACCGACCTGCTCAACGCCGACTCCTTCGGTCTCGCCGCCCTCGGCGAGGACGAGCAGGAGCGCCTGACGGAGCTGCTGCGCACGCTGCGCCTGGAGGCCGGCGACTTCGCGTGAGCGCCGAGCGCGGCGGCGTCCGCGACGCGGTGAGATCAGCGCGACGTCAGCCCTCTCCTCCGAGCAGCGTCCGCGTCAACTCGTTGGCGCCTGCGCGCAGCTCCGCCAGGGCCTCGCGCAGGTGGCGCCCGGTGACGCGCAGCGGGCCGTCGGACTCCTCGGCCGCGACGAGCGCGCTGCGGCGCAGCAGCTCGCGGATGAAGGCCGGGCTCGTGCCCTGAAGATCGGCGATCAGACCGTCGCTGCCGTCGAGCGTGAGCTGCAGGCCCTCGCCGTAGAGCGCGAGCAAGCGCCGCCGGCCGTCCGCGTCGGGCAGCGGAAGCTCGACCGCCTGGTCGATGCGGCCCGGGCGCGCCGCGAGCGCCGGCTCGATGCGCTGCGGCACGTTCGTCGTGAGGACGAAGAGCACGTCGTGGTCGGCGTCGAGACCGTCCATGGCGTTGAGCAGCTCGAAGAGGATCGCGTTCGTCGGCTCCGCCGAGCGCTCCATCGCCACGAGGTCGACGTCCTCGAGGATGATGATCGCCGGCGCCAGCGCGGTCGCGAGGTCGACCGACGCGCTGATCGTCCCCAGTCCGGCGCCGGTCAGCAGGACGACCGTGCGGTCGGGCATCTGCGTCGCGAGGTACATCGCCGTGAGCGTCTTGCCGACGCCGGGCGGACCGTGCAGGAGCAGCCCGCGGCGCATGTGGCGCCCGCTGGCGCGCAGACGTTCGGCGTGGCGTGACATGCCGAACGTCGTGCGCTCGATGCGCTCGAGCACCCCCTCCGGAAGGACGATCTGCTCGCGCGCGATCGTCGGCAGCGACCGGACGGTGAGCGGCGCGCCCTCGTCATCGTGGAAGTGACGCTCGCGCAGCTCGAGCACCCGGCCGCGATAGAGGTTGTGCTCGCCCATGAGCCGCCACAGCTCGGCCACGACGTCCTCCGCGCGCTCGCGCTCGGGGGCCATCACCTCGAGTGCTAGCTGCTCGCCCATCCCGTGGCTGGCGCTCGCGAGCAGGATCGCCAGGCGGTCGTGCTCGCCGCTCACGAGCCACAGGCCCGCTTGCACACAGGTCACGCTCTCGCCCTCGCCGAGCGGGACGGTCACGTGCTCGGGCGCGCGGACGCTGACCGCGTCTGCGAACCACGCGCCGCCGCCGCTGGCGAGCTCGGCGAGGCCGACTTCGTAGCCCTGGGAGTTGGCGAGTCCGAGGAGCTCGGACGTGCGACCGGCGAGGAAGACGTCGATCGCGACGTGGAAGTTCGGCCGGTCCCAGGCCTTCAGCGGGCGCGTGACGATCGGCAGCTCGGTCGGATCGGCGTCGAAGTGGTCCTGCAGCCGTCCGCGCAGCTCGGACTCGGGCTCGGGCGCATGGCGTTCGGCCCACTCGGTGAGTCGCTTGATCGCGTCGGCGAGCTGCTCGGGCTCCACGGCGCCATGCTCGCAGCTCGTGGCCATCGGGGGTGACGCCGCCTCACCCCCGGTTCACCCTGAGCGGGTGACGACGGCGCGCCGCTTGCAGTCCACGATGCGGGCGTGACGAGGGACATGGCGATCTCGCGTGTGAGCAAGCTCCGGAAGATCACCGTCGAGCGCGGCGCGACGTCGCACGAGGCTGCGACAGCAGGCGCTCTCGCAGCGCAGCTCAGCGAGCGCTTCGGCCTAATCCGCCCCGCGGCGATCCATTCCCAGGTTGCGCGCTACGCGACGAGCGCGACGGCCGACAGACGGTCGCCGCGATCGCTGCGGCTCGTCGCGTTCGCCTAGCCAGCCCGGAAGATCCAAGGGACGGTGGCGCGGGACTCACGCCCCGCGTGGCCATTGAACGGCCTGAGATGCTACGAAGGGGCCATGTCCACACCACCCGACGAGGAGCTCGAGCCGGACGGGGAGGAGCCCGAGCCCGGTGACGTCCGTGAGGACATCACGAAGGAGCTCGCGCGGCTCTTCCCGCACGACCGGATGCAGCGCATCATCGACCGCTTCGGTATCGATGACGACGAGGACGCACAGTTCCTCGTCGACCTCATCAGCGCGACGTTCACGCGCGGCATCGAGTTCGGGGCGATCGAGGTGACCGCGCAGCAGATCCAGGCCGGGCAGCAGCTCGAGCCGCAGATCGACATCGCGCACGTCGACCTGCCGTAGGGCGAGCCGCCACGTGAGCGGACGAGGCCCGCCTCCCGACGATCCCTCATCCGCCCGCCCCGACGCCCATGGGTGACCAACGTCACATCTCGCCGGCGATTGCGGGCATAGTGTCGCGCCATGGACAGCGAGGCGGGCCGGTCCGCCGTAGCTCCAACGCCTATCAGCGCACTCATGGGACCGTTCGGGAACCCCGACGGCTCACGTGCGGCGCTCCAGGACGTCCTGAGCCAGTTCGTCGATTTCGAGGACGCCCCGAGTCATGCCGCTCTGGCGACACCCGCGGACGACCTGTCTGCGCGCGTGCTCGTCGGCAAGATGGGCGCCGGGAAGACCGTCTACATGCGCCGCTTCCAGGCTGCGGCGAAGAGGAACCACAGCCTCTACGCCGACAGCATCCAGGAGGACCTGCCGTCCACCGACTCCATCGTTCGGATCTGCCATTGGTACCGCGACGCCGTCCTCACGGAGAAGTGGATGCTCCTGTGGAGGCGCGCCATCGTCCGCTCGCTCGTGACGCATCTCCTCTGCGATCGCGAGCTCGCGGCCAACGTCATCCAAGACGAGATCGATGTCATCTGGGACGACTACGGGGAGCTTCTCCGACGCTCGCGGACCCCGCTGTCCGTCTACAGCCAGCTCAACGAGATCATCCTCGGCTACGACAACAAGCACCAGCTGGCCGCCTACATCCAGGCTCCGCAGTGGGAGGAGCTCGAGCACGTCGTCGGCGACATCCTCCGACGCTCACCGCCGATCTGCTTCTACATCGACGCAGTCGACGAAGAGTTTGCGAACGCTCCCATGTATTGGATGCGCTGTCAGGAGGGTCTCTTTCTCCAGGTCATGCGCCTTCTTCGCAACCCTCGCCTCGGCGGGCGGCTGCATCTCATCATCTCTCTGCGCGACATCGTCCTGTCAACGGTGCTGCGCAGCGAGCACCAGAATCGCTACCGCGGTGAATCGCACATCCGCGTGCTCGACTGGGACCACGCGGCAATCAGGTACTTCCTTCACGACAAACTCGACCGACTTCCGGAGCAGTATTGGTGTCAACCACGCGATCATGGCACCGTGAGCGAGTGGCTGGGGCGGAGGATGGTACGCAATGAAGCGAGAGGGGTCGACGAGCCTGTCGAGGACTACCTGCTGCGGCACACGCGTTTGCTGCCCCGCGACGTCATCATGCTCGGCAACCTCTTGTGCGACGGCGTTTTGCGTGCACGAGAGCAGGGCATGGCGTCCCTCACCGACGCCACTGTCCGCGACCTGGTGCACAAGGCGGGTCGCTGGTTCGGAGATCAGCAGATTGCGGTGTGCGCAAACCACATCGCCTCCGACACGATGACCCCTGAGGCGTCCAAGCACGGTTTTTCACAGGTGTTCACCGGCGAGGCCGGCTACCGACGAGGCATCGAGGCCGACCTGCGGACCTATCTGGCCGCCTTCAACACCGACCGCATCGATGGTGACACCCGCGAAGATGCCGCGACCGCAGCGCGGCGGGCGTTCGAGGGACGGACGGACGTCCTGACCGTGCTCTGGCAGAACGGCCTGCTCGGCTACGAAGAGGGGCCAGACGCCGCCATGGCGATCTTCTACTCCGTCAGCGACATGGACCGTTTCCAGTTTCCGACAGAGGCGCCGATTTACGTACTCCACCCCTGCGTGATCGACTCGGTCTCCGGCATCCGCGGGAAGGGGCCACCAGTGAGAGCGTACGCCACCTAGCGTCTGGAGGGCCTGCGCTACCCTCCTGGGCGATGTCAGGACGCCTCTCCGTTCCCCGATGGGCCAAGCATCCGGCGCTCCGGGTGTTCGGTGTTGTGTTCCTGTTGCGCGACTTCATCCTGGCGGCGTTGGCGCTCGGTGGTGTGCTGACCGGCGTGCTTGCGAACCAGGACACGTTGTCGGTCGTCGCCGTGGGCCTGGGAGCCCTGGCTCTCGCCGGCGTGGTCGCGTCCACTATTGCCGGACAGCGCCGAGCAGGCGGTCTGGACACGGGTCACCACGTTCGCGCTCAGCTGTACTTCGACGAGGGCCAGACGAATCCCCGAACGCCTGAAGCGAGCGACGAGCCGGCACCGGCGCCTCCGGTGCACGTGGCGTCGCCTACGGCGCTCGCCAACCAGGTGACCGGTGGCAAGAAGCTCAAAGCCGACATGCGTGCCGCTCACGACCAGGGCGTATGGGATGACGAAGGCTGGGCCTATCGCAAGCGGGTCGAGGCATGGACCGAGCGCACCGTCGACGTCCTGGAGGGATGCGGTAGGGCTGACCTCGCCAGCGCCCTCGCGGCGGTCGAGACGCCCTCGCGGCCGCCGTTCGAAACCCTTCTCAAGGGCTATAGCCCTTCGTATGCCAGGCTCGTAGGGCTCCTGGACGGCCGGATCGGGTTGCTCGAGGAGTCGCAGGGCTGATCACGTCACCCGCGCGGCTGCGCGGTCCGGTGGCGCCAGTGCTCCGGGATGTCGGGCTGCTCCGCGCCGTACGCCGGTGTACCGGCGTACGCCCTGTACGTAGACCCGAGCTGCGCCAGCGCACCCGGCACCGTCTGGACGGCGGCGCGCATCGCAGCTATGCTTCATAAAGCGCGGGCTTCCGACTATCGGACGACCGATACTTTTACCGACGATCATGGCCATCACTCCTCCACCCCCGGCAGCCCCCGTCACCGAGGACGAGTGGCGCTCGGCGTACGGCCTCCAACCCGAGCGCGACGTTCCCTTCACGACGCTCAGCGGGACGCCGGTGCAGCCGCTCTACACGGCGGACGACGCGCCCGGCGACCCGGGCTACCCCGGCGTCTATCCATACACCCGCGGTGTCTATCCGTCGATGTACCGCGGCCGCTTGTGGACGATGCGCCAGTTCGCCGGCTTCGGCACCGCCGAGGAGACCAACGAGCGCTTCCGCTACCTCCTTGGCCACGGCCAGGACGGGCTCAGCACCGCCTTCGACATGCCGAGCCTCATGGGCTACGACTCCGATCATCGGCTCAGCCTCGGCGAGGTCGGGCGCGAGGGAGTCGCCGTGGACACCGTCGACGACATGCGGACGCTCTTCGACGGCATCGACCTGGGCGAGATCTCCGTCTCGATGACGATCAACGCGCCGGCCGTCGTCATGCTCGCCTTCTACGTCGCCGCGGCCGAGGGGCGCGGGATCGCGCCCGAGCGCCTGCGCGGCACGATCCAGGCCGACATCCTCAAGGAGTACATCGACGAGAAGGAGTGGTGCTTTCCGGTCGACCCGGCGATGCGCCTGTGCGGCGACATGATCGAGTGGTGCACGGAACAGATGCCGCGCTGGCACCCGATCAGCGTGTCGGGCTACCACATCCGCGAGGCCGGGTCGACCGCCGCGCAGGAGCTCGCGTTCACGATCAAGGACGGCCTGACCTACGTCGAGCAGGCGATCGAGCGCGGCCTGGACGTCGACGACTTCGCGCCGCGCCTGAGCTTCTTCTTCAACGCCCAGATCGACTTCTTCGAGGAGGTCGCCAAGCTGCGCGCGGCGCGCCGCATCTGGGCGCGCGAGCTGCGCGAGCGCTTCGGCGCGAA
>JBPCJA010000251.1:0-3039 GCA_051005755.1 Solirubrobacteraceae bacterium | reverse complement strand
CGCACCCGCTTGCCCACCCCCGCCCGCATCGCTACTCCCATCCTCGCCGAACATGTCGGCAAGGCCTTCAACAACAACGCCACAAACCCCCACTCGGGCACGAAATTGCAGGACGAACCACTAGTGGTGGTGGCCACCGCCGAATGCGGCGAGCACGCTGAAGAGGAACAGCGGGCCGACCAGCGTGGTGGCAAGGCGCAGGTAGGCCGGGGAGATCGACGGCCGGTCGCCGCGAAGGGTGGCGAGAATCGCCGCGACGAGGATGACGGCTCCGAGCTCGTCCAGCGTGGAGAGCACGTCCACGACGCCGGCCGGCTCAGGCTGCCATGGATGCGGGCCGAGCGGTACGCCGACCGTCCGGGAGACCGCCCATACGGCGACGAGTGCGGCATTGCCCACCGCGCCGGCGAGGAGGACGCGCCGGTTCGAGGGGTCGCCGAAGACCAGCGCCGTCCAGAGCGCCTGCAGGGAGGTTACGGCGGCGAAGAAGACTCCGAACAGCCAGTACTCCTCGAAGTGATCGGCGGTCACGAGCGAATGGATGAAGCTCGACGCGAAGACGAGCAGCGCTGCCGCTGTGGCCAGCTCCTCCGTCGCCGTGAGGCGGTGGGCTGTCGGGTCAGCGCGGGTGGCGCGCTGCCAGCGGTGGATGATCGCGGCGCTCAGACGACGGAGCGCTTGCCGTGGCCCGGCTCGCTCGGCAGGCCGAAACCTCGGGACCACGCCGATGAGATATGCGGCGGCGGCGTACTGGCCCAGCGCGTGGAATCCCATGACGATCGTCATCGACACCCAGAACCTGCGATTGCGCCCTGCCGCCTCCCATTCGGACAGCGGACGACGTAGCTGATCTACGGCCAGACCGATCCCGAGCACGTACGACGCCGCGATCCAGTAGACGGCGATCTCGATCATGGATCAGACGGCCGGCCGCCGGGGGCGGGCGTCGTCGAGCTCATCGGAGCGTCACCAGCATCTGAGCATCATGGCTCCGTGCGTTCTTACGCGGCGATCCAAAGTAGTACAGCGCCGCAGCGTCCGCTTCGCTGCCGCCGCGGCGGCCGCGCCCGCTACGTTTTGCGGCCGTGCGCAGACTCCTCGTCGTGCTCGTCGCCGTCGCCGTCGCCGTCGCAGCGCCGCCCGTGCGCGGCGCGGCGCCCGACCCTGCGACGACCTCCTACGCGACGATCGGCGGCGACCCGCAGGCGGCCTACTCGCGCCTGAGGCTCCTGGGGGGCTCCAAGCGCGTCGTGCGCGAGGATCTCGGTGCCCGGGCGCGCACGCGACGCCACGTCCGCCGCCGCTCGCTGTTGTACTTCGCCCAGCTCTCGGACTTCCAGCTCGCCGACGAGGAGTCGCCGGCGCGCGCGGAGGCGCTCGACGTCGCCGACTCGCCGTTTCTCTCGGCCTGGCGTCCGCAGGAGGCGCTCGAGCCGTTCACGGTCGACCAGGTCGTCCGCCAGGTCAACCGCTTCGACGCGAGCCCGATCCGCAACCAGCGCCGCCGCCGCGCCCGGCTGGCGCTGACGATCACGACCGGAGACTCCGCCGACAACCAGCAGATCAACGAGACGAAGTGGGTCGTGCGGCTGCTCGAGGGCGGGCGCCTGGACCCGAACTCGGGCGTCGAGGAGGCCGTCTGCGGCAGGCTCGCCGGCCCAACCGGCGAGGCGGCGCGCTACACGGGCGTGCAGGACGACGGCGACGTCCTCGAATCGGGGCGCTTCTACGATCCGAACCGGCCGTCGGGCACGTTCGCCGCCTGGCCGCGCTACCCGGGCCTCATGGACCGCGCGCAGCAGCCGTTCGACACTCCCGGGCTGGACCGGCCGAGCTATGTGGCGCTCGGCAACCATGACGGCACCGTGCAGGGCAACCTCCACGCGCTGCAGGCGCTCGACGCCGTGGCGCGCGGCTGCCTGAAGCCGCTTGCGGTGACCGGTCTATCCGGGCTCGGCGCGCTGCTGACGAGCCCGGCGCGCACGATCGTCGTCCCGCCGGACCCGGACCGCGGCTTCGCCGACCGCCCGGCGTACAAGGCGCTGCACGCGACCGGTCGGCAGGCCGACGCGCACGGCTTCGCCTACGTCGACGACGCGGAGCTGCGCGCCTCGCGCGGGCAGGCCGCCTACTACGCCTTCAGCCCGCGGCCGGGGATCCGGATGATCGCGCTGAACACCGTCGCCGAGGGCGACTCGTTGAACTCCACGGGCAACCTCGACGACCCCCAGTTCCGCTGGCTGCAGCGCGAGCTGGCGGCCGCAGCCGAGCGCAACGAGCTCGTCATCCTCTTCGGCCACCACCCGATCCGCAGCCTCTCCAACAGCGCCCCGGACGAGGACGCCGGCGACTGCGCGCTGCGGGCGGTGACCGGCCCCGGCTGCGACCTCGACCCGCGCAGGTCCAGGCCGCTGCACCTCGGAGGCGACCTGCAGGCCCTGCTGCTGGCGAGTCCGAACGTCATCGCCTACGTCGCCGGCCACACGCACGAGAACCGCATCACGGCGTTCAGGCGTCCGAACGGCGGCGGCTTCTGGGGCATCGAGACCGCGTCGGAGATCGACTGGCCGATCCAGTCGCGCCTGCTCGAGCTGATGGACAACCGCGATGGCTCGCTGTCGATCTTCGGAACGCTGATCGACCACGGCGGGATGCTCGCGACGCCCGCCCCGGGAACGCCCGCGGCGGCCTTCGGGCCCGAGGCGCTCGCCGCGCTGGGCCGCGAGATGGCCTACAACGACCCGCAGGTCGGCGTCGAGGACGGTGCCGAGGGCGCCCCGCGCGACCGCAACGTCGAACTGCTGCTGCCCGACCCCCGGCGCAGCCGGTGACACGCCGCGCCTCCGAACGGTTACCGTCCAGCGCGCGGGGAGCGAGCGACGACCGGAGATCAGGATGACGACGAGCACCGAGCGCTTTCGCCCGCGGCTGCGGCCGCTGTCGGTCGGGGAGATCCTCGACGTCTCGATCAAGATCTGCATCGCGCACTGGCGCACGCTGCTGCTGACGGTCCTGATCGTCGTCGTGCCCGTGCAGATC
>JBPCJA010000250.1:0-8971 GCA_051005755.1 Solirubrobacteraceae bacterium | reverse complement strand
ACCGAGCTGACGGACATGACCATCGCCTATCTCAGCACTCGCACGACGGCGATCGTCACCAACTATTTTCAAGCACCGCTGATCCGGTACGCACAATGACCGCCATATTTGCCGCTCCCCGTAATATTCGTCTCCGGCTCCGCCTGCGGAGCCTCGTACATGACCAACGTGGCGAAGGCCGCATTACTTGCAATCGCCTTTCGGGCGCAGTAATGCAAGCGGAGGAGTCGGCTAACGGTTACATCTCGTCTTCGTTGGTGGCGACTCGTCGGGAGGAACGCTGTCCTTGCGTGATGCTGTGCCCACCGCGACAAGCGAGTCATCGTTGTGTTCAGCTCTGCTGTTGCGAAAGCGCTCGACGAGGGTGCGTACTCGCCGGGTTCGTCGAGAAGTGTGTCTTCAACTCGCTCGGTGCGACGAGGTCGTCGGAGGCTAGGAGAGGATGTTCGACCGCCTCCCCGCGCAGGCCGCACCGGCTGACCGCGCACGGCGATTCAGCTCGGCAGCAGCCGGTCGAGGTGCTCGTCGAGGGCGGCGAGCGCCTCGGCCGTCCCCAGCGAGCTCGGCGCGCAGAGCAGGTGCCATGCGAGGCCGTCGGCGAACGCGACGACGTGGATCGCCTCGCGTCGCGCGTCGAGCCCGGGCGCCGCCTGGTCGCGCTCGACGGCGAGCTGCAGGCTGCGGGTGATCGCGTCGAGCAGCGCGCGGTGAGCCTGCGTGTAGAGCTCGGTGAGCTGTGGGCTGTGCACTGAGCGCGCGGTGAACGCGAGGCCGACGCGCAGCTCGGCCGCGCGGCGCTCGTCGAGCGGCAGCAGCTCGCGCAGCAGCCCGCGGACGTATTCGCCGGGACCGGGGTCGCCCGCCGCGATCTCGGCCGCGCGGCCGGCGACCTGGTCGATGACGCGACGATAGGCGGCCAGCAGCAGCTCGTCTTTCGTCGCGAAGTGGTACTGGACCGTGCCGATCGAGACGCTCGCCTCGCGCGCGACGGCGCGGATGCTGACGGCGTCCAGGCCATGGCCTGCAACGACGCGCATGAGCGCGTCGGTGAGGTCGTCGGGAGAGGTCGTCGCCTTGCGTGGCACCGGCTCAGTATGATTTCATACAGTCGTATGGAAATGGAGCCTGACGGATGATCGCCGCCGCCATCGCCATCTGCGAGGTGGCCTTCTGGGTCTTCCTGCTCGGTGGCCTGACCGCCCGCTACGCGCTGCGCCGCGACCTGCTGTCGCGCGTCCTGCTCGTGTGCGTGCCGCTCGTCGACGTTGTCCTGCTGACGGTCAGCACGGTCGATATCGCGCGCGGCGCGACGGCCGATTGGACGCACGGCCTGGCCGCGGTCTACCTCGGCATCAGCGTGGTCTTCGGCCCCTCGATCGTCGCGAATGCCGACCGCCGGATGGCACACCGCCACGGTGTGCACGCGTCGCCGCCGCGACGGCGCGCCGACGCGAGCCGGCTCGCGGGCGAATGGCGGCTGTGGCTGCGCTGGCTGCTCGCATGCCTGCTGGCCAGCGCCGTGCTCGGCGCGATGGTGCTCATCGGCGGCGACCCCGACCGCACCCGCGCGCTATGGGACGGCGGCGGCTGGTTCGCACAGCTCGGCGCGGTGAGCGTCGTCTGGCTGCTGCTCGGCCCGGGCTGGACCGCGGTCGCGCAACGCGTTCGACGTCCCGCCCTTCCCTCCCGCAGAAAGGAGCCGACATGACCATGACACGCACACACGACCAGCACGCCTCGCGCTGGGCACCTGGTGGGCGTACGCCGTCCCCCTCGCCGCCCTCAACGCCCTGCGCCAGGTGCTCGTGCCGCCGTCCGAAGCCGGCGACACCGTCAGCATTTCGCTGTTCGCGGCGACGGCGCTCGCCGTCCTCGTCACGGTCACCGTCGTGCACCGGATGCTGCGGCGCTAGATCAGCCCGAAACGGCGTACTAAAATCGGCATGAACCCAACCGGAATTCCTGTATTTCGGTGGAGGGCAAGGCCCTCTCATCTATTGGACGGGCTGGCGTGCTCCCCGGCGCTGGTCCGTCCAGCAGGGCGCCTGACCTCGGTGTGACCTGGGCGCCCGCCAGACGCGTTGGCGACAGACGCCAGGTCAGTGGGGTCGTCGCGATTCGTCATCGACCGGTTGGTGGTGGGCGCAGCGACACGGGCGCCCGTCGTCACGATATGCACCGCACCAAGCGACGGGCCGCCAGCGTCGCGAACACCTGCGGGTCGCCGGGCGGACGTCCCTGTCGCCATTGCGGTATAGGTGCGGAGGGCCCCGCGGATGGTCCACTCGACGGAAGCCGCGGGGCCCCTTGCTTAAAACCCCGCGAAAGCTCTCGAGTAGCGGACCGCACTGGCTCTGGGAGAGCGGTGCCCACCGCTGCTCGCTGTCGCCCCGCGAGCTGCGCCCGCTCACTCGGCGACACGCCCTCCACCGCGACACCGACTTGGCGACAGCGTGGCGAGGTGGGCGATTCGGCCACGCGACCGGCGTCCGGTACCGGTGTTTTTCGCTACGCCGCTCACGTGCCGAGGCAGCGTTGCCCTTGGCTGCTGCGTTTCGTCCAGCGCGGTACGCGATCGCCTCAGGCGCGCTCGGTCGCCCGATCAGCCGTGCGGACGAAGGTCACGTCGTAGCCGTCGACGGCCACAGCGACGTAGCCGATGGCGCGTGTCCGGCTCGCGGTCCGCAGCATGGGGCGGATGCCCGAGGTCTTGTGAAATTCGACGCACAGGACGGTCGGGCGGATGTCGCCGTCGATCAGGGCGTCGAGGACTTCGTACGCCCCTTCGATGTCGAGCTTGAGCAGGTCGATCCGGTCGTGGCCGAGCTCGCGCATCATCGACGGCAGCGATCGACATGGCGCCTCGAAGAAGTCCTCGGTGTCGTGCAGGTTCACGGCGGAGAAGTTCGTGTCGGAGTAGTCCGGCGCGTAGAACCGCACCGTGACATCGTCGGACCACACTCCCCACGGGTGAAAGTGGAAACGCGGCTCGTCGGCGGCGGCGACGCGGACGTGCTCGACGGAGCTCGGCGTGGGATCGAAGGCGTCGACCTCGCAACCGAAGCGCTCGATGAACGCGAGGTCGAACGTGATGTCGTCGCCGACGCCGCCGGAATAGCAGATCCACGAGCGCTCGACGAGATCGGCCGGCACGGTCCACCCACCGTAGTCGCTGCCGAGCCTCACCAGGTCCACGCGCGGACGGACGGCGAGCGCGCGGCGGAAGCGCCGAAACGGTGCCAGCGGCGTCTTGAGCACGAGGTGCTTGAGGACGGCAACCACGCGGCGGCAAGCTACTGAAACGACGAGGGCTCCCCAATCAAGGCCGAGCTCCACTCGCGAGCCCGACGCATGTCCAGTGCGCACACGCTGCCAGGAGACAGTGTCTTCCCACGACTTGAAAGGTGAGCTGTCAGGCACGTTTCTGAACCTGTCCCGAGCTGCTCCGGTGCTTCGGAGTTGCCCTGAACTAGGACTCCAAACCGGACCGTGGTCGCGGGCGCAACGGCATGCCCTCACGCGGTGACGACTCGTCCGCCGAGCAGCACGTTGACGTCGTCGGCGTCGAAGGCCTGTGGATCGAAGGCTGCCGCCGTGTCGATGCCGAGCCACTCGAGCATGTCGCCGTGCTCATGGTGGGTCGGATCGGCGAGCATCTGTCGGAGGTCGGCGTACCCCCACACACCACCGCAGTCCTCGGGGGGACAGCGTCCCTTGCCGGTCAGGCAGACCGGATAGCGCGCGCCGGGCTCGGCCGCAAGCACCTTCTCGACGACGACGTCGTGCTGCCAGTGGTCGCCGAAGTCGTAGACGTAGCGCATCCGGTCTCCGGGCTCGCTGATCACGTCGTTAAGCGCCGTCCTACGCTCGTCCCGATGGCCGAGCTCGGGATCCGGTGGGCCATAGTCGACGCCTCCGACGCTGAACGCGTGCAGGTGGTAGTCGTCCCAGCCCATCGCGGCCTGGATGACATCGTGGAGTCGATTGAGGCGTATGGTCGCCGGAACCAGCAGCCGGCGCCAGACCGGCGGCTTCGATGCTCCCGTCAGGCTGACCTTCAGTTGCAGAACGGGCTCGCCCGCCGTCATCGCGGCTCCTCTCGTTGGCTCCTCTTGCTCACGAGCGTCAAGGTAGATGGCGAGGTGGACGGTCCCGGACGCGTTGCGGTCTTGCGCCCCATCGACCGCGACGCGCCTGCCTCACTTGGCGATCGGCCGTGGGAGCCGGGAGAGGTCGGCGCCGAGATCGCGGACGTGCTTCTTGTGGCTGACGCGATCTTGCTGAGCATGTACTCGTAGACGTCCCCTGTGGTGTCGCGGCCCTCGATCAGCAGTCGTCGAGCATGTCTACGACCTTCGATAGCAGCGCCGGCGTCGGGATCGTGGTACAGAGTCGGGGCTCTCGCAGGTGACGCATCAGGCGCCGTTGCTCGTGACCGACGGATACACCGACGGCGGGAGCTCGTGCGCACCTCGCGTCGTGTCGCGAACGTCCCAACCTGGCGCATGCGGCAGGTGCCCGGGTCGTAGACCTGGGCCGTCCACTTCCCGTTCGGACGTTTGAAGACGCTCATGCCGCCGGCCCCGCCTGCTGCTCATCGAGCCAGGTCTCGACGGCGCTGACCTGGAAGCGCAGCCGCCGCCCCATCCGTCGCGCCGGCATGCCCTCACGGATCCGCAGCTCGACCCACCGCACGCTGAAGCCGAGGTGCTCGGCAAGCTCCTGCTTCGTGCACCACGGCTCGCGGCCGCGGCGTACCTTCCGCTCCTCGTCGAGGCTCACCACCTGACCGCCCATGACCGACGCCTCCGGTTCTTTCGCCATGCCTCCGGCTCGGAGACATGGTACGTACCATATGAGATCGACCTTACGGTCATGGTCCGTACCATGTCAATTTTTCTGGCGGTCACGATAAAATGCCGGAGGCAGTCGCAGCGCGAACCGCCCAGCGGGGGACCCCATACCACGCGGCCGCGGCGCCCGACGCCAGCGCGTGAGGGGTTCAGCCGTGCGCGAGCAGCGATCCACACGCCCGCGCAGGCATTCACGACTCCCTGGAGTCCGTTGCCGGCGCGAGGTCCGTGAGCCCCTCGACGTAGGCGCGGGCTTCGTGCAGCGTGGCGTGGTCGCCGTCGTGCATGTTCCAGCCCGATCCGCCGGAGCGGCGCTCAGCGACCAGCCAGCGATGACGCAGCTCGGTGTTGACCCTCCACGGGTTGGCGATCCGCCACCGGCCGTCATCACTCTTCCCCTTCCGCGCTGGGAGCCTGCAGCTCGCAGCCGTGCGTGAACGTCTTGTTCTGGAGAACGTGAACGGCGCGCTTGAGGGCGGCGCGCTGGGCGTGTTGATGCGTACTCAGCCCGGCTTTGCTGGCCCACCGGGAGAGCTGGCGGTGCGCGGCAAACTTCAGCGCCACGATCTCGTCGGCGGACAGACGTGAGCCGACGATGTGCTCCCGCTCGCCGCCGGGGTCGTCGACGACGATCTCGATCGGGTCGATGCGTTCGGCCGCGCGGCGAGCGGCCGCGCCCCGACGTCGCATAAGCTGGGCCAGCTCGGAGCGCAGGCCATCGTCGAGCGGCTCGTGGAAGCGCAGCCGCACGCGACGGCGCTCCTGCTGGGTCAGGCCGAGCCGCTCGTCAACGCTGATCGTCACATGCACCCACCCGCAGACCAGCCGTCCCGCGCGATACGCGCGCCCCAGACGGCCGTCCCGCTTCGTGCGCTGCGCGTCTACCGCGCTCGCCGGATCACGGCCGACCGTCGAGGTCGACTGGCTCCCAGCAACCGGATTACGCATGTCCCTCCTCTGACTCGACAGAACTGTCGATGCGTCGGTACGAGCCACTTGACGGCCACTTCGAGCACCACGGCTCGCGACCCCGGCAAGCGACCAGCTCCTGCTCACGGCCCATCACCCGATCGGCGATCGCCGCCGCCTCGGGTTCTCGCGCCTACCCACCGCAGTAGAAGATGGTCCGTACCACGCACCCAGCCCGACCCTACGTTATGGTCCGTACCATGTCAACAGTCCGCATCATGCCGACGCGCTCGTTGAGGCACCGAGAAGTGCGCGAGGCGATCGCCACCCGGATCGCCAGCGCCGAACTCGCGCCGGGCGACCGCCTACCTTCCGAACGAGCGCTGCAGGAGCAGTTCGGCTGCGCGCGATCGGTGATCCGCCAAGCCCTCGCCGCGCTCAGTCGCGATGGCTGGATCGCGTCCTCAAACCAGCGCGGCTACACCGTCCTCGGACCACGCATTCCCTGGATCAGCCGCCTGCGCCTGCTGAGCGACGAACCCTGGACGCTCATGATCGACGACGTTCGGGAGGACATCGCCCCCGACGATGTGGCCGAGGCGCTCGCGATCGTGCCCGGCGCTTCCGTCGTCGTCCGCGAGAGCCACACGACCGCGACCGCATCAGGCGAGCGCTGGAGCACCGGAGCCTCGTACTACCCGACCGAGGGCTTGGACGCCGACGCCATCGCCATCCTGATGATGCCCGACGAGATGAACTACGACGACATCGAGTCCGCGTACGGACGGCGCATCCTCGGGTACCGAGAGATCATCCGAGCCCGCGCGCCGACCCCCTCCGAGGCCCAAGCATTCGCTATCAGCGATCGCCGTCCGCTCATCGAGGTCCGACGCACATCCCGCACGACCACCTCACCGCTCTCGACCTTCACGTTCATCGGCCGCTCCGACCGCTTCGAGGCCGACTACCTCATCCAGGCATGACCGAACGCCCCGCCCCCGCACACCCCGCCGCGAAGAACCTCGCGCACGAGGACCCCGAGCCGATGGACGCCGAGCTCGCCGGCTACCCCTGGCTGCCACGCATGATCGATAAGGCACGCGCCAGCCACGCGGGCACCCTCGGCACCTACTACCGCTACCCCTGCCCAATCGACGCAGCGTGCCTAGAGCTGCTCGGCATCGACGCGGCAACGTTCCGCACGATCGCCAACCGCGCCGTCGACGACCAGGCCGTCATCGAACAGCTCGCAACCATCGGCGCCAACGTGAACCAGGTCGTCAACTTCGATCCTGCCCAGCTCAACGCCGAACTGCACCGCGACGGCTCGTAGTTCAGCCGGTCTTTACTTCCGACGGTCTCTGCCCAGAGCACGGCCCCTGATTCCTCCTCGATTGGTCCCTGCCGCCTGCGAACCGAGCGCCAACGGCTGACCGCCCACCTTCTACACCGAAGGTCGCAACGCCCGCTATCAGTGTCGCTACGAAGCTGATGCACAGACGGGTATCCGCGCGCCCACTGCCTACCGCGGGAGGGCCGCTATCTCAGCGGCCCTCCGGTTCATACAGCGCTCTCGTCTGTGCTCGTTGAGCTGATATGGAGGGCGTGATGTCAAGTCGGGGTCGGATGAGTTGGCGCGTTAGCGCTCGGTTGGGGAGTGTGGTCGGCTGGGTGGGTGGCGGTCCGGCAGGCTGTGCGCGACGCGCGGTCAGGCTGATATACGCGGGTTGGCTACCGCAGGACCATGGTTCGTCGTGGGGAGCCGCTGTCTAGGATCGGGCGTGGCCGGCCCCGACTGCCCGGGGCGGGTTGCTCATAGCTCAGTCGCGGGTTCCCCGCGCGTTGCCGGGCCGCCACCGACCCAGCCGACGGGAGATGTGTGCTGTCGGTGCTGCAGTTCTCACTCGATGCGGGCGATCGCCCAGCAGAAGCCGGTCAGTTCGCGGGCCGCGGCGACGGCGATGATCGTGCGGCGCTTGGCGCGCTGCTCCAAGCGTGCCCAGGTGCGGTGCAGGCGTCGCTGCGCGCTCCAGGCGAT
Source organism: Solirubrobacteraceae bacterium (assembly GCA_051005755.1). GTDB lineage: Bacteria > Actinomycetota > Thermoleophilia > Solirubrobacterales > Solirubrobacteraceae > CADCVQ01. Next base: position 1,171 of record JBPCJA010000250.1, on the reverse strand, counting down.
CGCGACCGCTTCGGCGCGCTGGCCGTCTTGGCGCTCAGCGAGCGCCTTGCCGACCTGGGGACGCTTGCGGTAGTGCCACGCCGCTTCGACGAGGAGCCGGCGGGCGTGACTGGAGCCGGTCTTGGTGATCGACCCGAGGCGGCGCTGCTGGCCGGTCGTGCTCTCGCACGGGACGAGCCCGAGGTAGCTCATCAGCTGCTCGGCGTGGGCGAAGCGCTCGAAGTCGCCGATCTCGGCGCACAGCCCGACGGCGCTCAGCGTGTCGATGCCGCGCAGGCAGCGCAGCCGCCCGACCTCGACCTGCCACGGACTGCCGGGCAGCATCGCCACGATCTCGCGCTGCAGGCCGTCGCGGCGATGGGCGAGCGCGTCGATCGCGCCACTGGCGTCCAGCAGCGTGGCCTGCGCCGCCGCGTAGGGCAGCGTCACGCCGGCCAGCCAGGCGCGATGGCGCGGCGTCCACGCCGACCCGTCGTCGAAGCGCACGCCGTGGCGCAGCAGCAGCTTGGACAGCCTGTGGCGGGCGCGCATCAGGTCCACACGGACCGCCTCACGCGCCCTGACGAGGTCGCGCAGCGCCTCCTCCTCGGGGCCCGGGACCCGGACCGCGTGCAGCTTGCCGGCCAGCAGCAGCCTGACCAGCAGCTCGGCGTCACGACGATCGGTCTTGACCCGGTCGCCCGCCGCTCGCGGGATCTTGCTCGGCGCCGCGACCACGCACTGCACGCCGCGCCGGGCGAGCTCGCGCGCCAGCCCGTACCCCGTCGGCCCGGCCTCATACGCCACCCTGACCGGCCGCGGCAGCCCGGCGCACAACCCGGCCGCCTCAGCGACATCGCCGCCCAGCGTGAACCACCGCAGCTCACCTGTCGGGTCATCGAGCACCGCCGCCACGATCTTCGTCGCGTGCACGTCAAGACCAACGAGGCTTCTAGTGCAGTGTCTCGGTTTTAGTTGGTGATTGCGTCGAGGGCGAGGCGTCCGCGGCGGACCTTCTCGAGGATCGAGTCGGCGGTCGCAGTCCATACGAATGGGGTGGGGTCAGCGTTGTTGGCGTTCAGGTAGGCGTCGATCGCGGCGATCAGGTCGGGTACGGACTGGAAGATGCCGCGTCGGATCGCCTTGTCGGTGAGCTTGCCGAAGAACCGCTCGACCATGTTCACCCAGGAGC
>JBPCJA010000249.1:0-3778 GCA_051005755.1 Solirubrobacteraceae bacterium | reverse complement strand
TTGCCGGGCTCCCAGACGTCGTCGGCGTCACAGAGGGCGACGAGCTCACAGTCCTGCAGCTGTGCCAGGCCCGTTGCCCGGGCGAAGGCCAGGCCGCGCCGCCGCGGGTGGCGGACGAGCCGGCAGTGCGGCGCGTGGTCGGCGAGCAGCTCGACCGGCTCGGGGGACCCGTCGTCGACGACGACCACGACCTCGGGCCGCGGATCCTGCGCGAGGATGCCGTCGAGCGTCTCGGCGAGCAGGGCCGGCCAGCCGTGGACGGGAACGATCACGCCGGTCCGCATCCGACGGCACCTTAGTGCTCGGCGTCGTGCGCGGCGTCGGCGCAGCGCCGGCGAGCCGATGGCGCAGACGCGGCGCGGCAGCGGACCCGTCACCATCGGTGCGATGCCGCTTCCGATCGTCACCGAGCGCCTCGTGCTGCGCGCCTACCAGGACGACGACCTGCACCAGCTACACGCCGTGCTCTACAGCGACGAGGCCGCGATGCGGCTGCTCGGCGGCCCGCGCGACCTCGCCGGAACGCGCGCCGCGCTCGAACGCTCGATGGACCAGTAGGAGCAGGGTGGCTACTCGTTCCGGCCGGTCATCGAGCGCGAGAGCGGCCTGCTGTGCGGCTAGGCCGGCCTGTTCCCGCTCGCACCCGACGGACCCGACGTCGCGCTGGGCTACGCGTTCGGCTCGGCCTACTGGGGGCGCGGCTACGCGACGGAGGCCGCGACCGCCGTGGTCGTCGAGGCCTTCGGCGCGCACGGCATGGACCACCTCGTGGCGATCACCCGCGAGGCCAACTACGGCTCCCGGCGCGTGCTCACGAAGCTCGGCTTCGAGGAGCACGGCTTGCGCCACGTCTGGGGCCCCGAGCAGCTGTTCTTCACGCTCGCGCGCGATCGCGCCCCCGTCCTGCGCAACCCGGGCACGCGCACGTGAGGGGTGATCGGCGCTAGCCCTGGTGAAGGGGGTTGTGCAGCGGCTCGGGGTTGTCGCGCGGTGGCTCAGCCGCGCCGCGCTCCTCGGTCGCGAGCGGCTCGACGCGCGGCGGCATCCCGGGGAGCTTGAGCTTCAGCTTCCGGCCGTCCTTGAGGGTCAGCTCGTGTGGCTTCTGCTTCAGCGGCTCGCCCGGAATCGCGCTCATGCAGCCAGGCTACTCCTCGGCCGCGGCGCTGGCCACGGTTCTGGACGCTCAGGGGCCGGCCACGCCGCGGACCCGGCGGTCTACTCGGCGTCGGCGTCTGCGTCGGCGCCGAGCGCGTCGAGCAGCTCGAGCGCCGCGATCTGAGCCGGCGTACCGGCAATCTCGCCGCCGCCGAGATCCTGCAGCTCGGGATGGAAGCTGGCGTGGATGGCGACCCCGTCGGCGTCGACGTCCTCGAGCACGATCACCGCACGGCCGGGACCCGGCTCGTCGCCCGCGGGCGCGTCGGTTGAGCTGGCGGCTCCCGCGGCGGTCAGCACGGCCAGTGCGGGCGCGCGCCAGTGCACGACGGCGTCGGCGCGCTCGGCCTCGCTCATCGACTCGAGGTGGTGGCTGTTGCGCTGGGCCAGCGCGTCGAAGGCGGCGCCGACCGACGCCTCTGAGAGGTGCACTGCCGGTTCTTCGGGCACCCCGCCAGGCTAACGACTCCTGCGGGCAGACCCAACGCGGGCGCTAGTGCACGTGGCCGGAAGGTTCTGCGTGGATTTCCGGGATGCGCGGCCGTCAGGCACGGATCGGGCGCCCGGAAAACGCGCAGAACTTGCGGACGCGTGTACTAGCGTTCACTCCATGAGCTCACAGTCCACCCACACCGCGTCGGGCGGCGGTTCCGATGACACCGAGCCGGGCCGGCGCCGTAGCCCCGCCGAGGAGGCGCGCACCCTCGTCTCGTCGATGAGCGTCGGCTACCTGGCGACGGTCGGCGACGCGGGCGATCCCTGGTGCTCGCTCGTGGTCTACGGGCCGATGACGGATGGCAATCCCGTGCTGCTCGTCTCGACGATGGCCGAGCACGGCCGCAACCTCATGCGCGACCAGCGCGCCAGCCTCGCGATCAACGACCCGTCCGCTCCGGGCGACCCGCTCGACCGCCCCCGCATCACGCTCGCCGGGCGGGCCGTGCAGCCGGAGGGCGAGCTGGCGGAGGCGGCGCTCGACGCCCACGTCGCGGCTGTCCCGGGCGCCAGGCTCTACGCCGGCTGGGACGACTTCACCGTCTGGGTCCTCGAGGTCGAGCGCGTGCGCTGGGTCGGCGGCTTCGCGCAGATGGACTCCGTCAGCCGCGAGGACTATGTCGCCGCCGAGCCGGATCCGACCGCTCCGGCCGCCGTCGCGGCCGTCGCGCGCCTGAACAAGGAGCACGCCGACGGGCTGCTCGCGATCGCGCGCGAGCTCGCCGGCGCGCGCGGCGCCGTCTCGGCGCTCGCCACCGGCCTCGATCGCCACGGCCTCGACCTCAGCGTCACCGGCGCCGGGCAGGCCGCCGCCGTACGGGTGGCATTCGAGCCGCGGCTGGACGACGTCAAGGAGATCCGCCCGGCGACGCTCGAGCTCGTGCGCCGCGCGTACGCGGCTCAGGCGCGGGCGGGCAGCCAGCCTGACGGGTAGGCGCCGGCCGGCACCTCGCCAGGGAAGTCGGCGAACAGCCGCAGCGCGAGCTCCTCGGCCGGGCGGCCCGCCAGCAGGGGTCGCACGTCGCCGAGCGTCGCCAGCAGCCGCAGCGAGGCGCCGATCTGCAGATCGGCGGCGTTCGGCGCGGGGGCGCCCATGATGCCCTCGCCGATCCACTGATCGACTCGGTCGAGATGACCGGGCAGCGCGCGCAGGTCGGCGCGGACCGTCTCGTCGGACGCGTGGTTGATCGCGCTCTCGATGCGAACGACGGCCGGCGCGACGGCGCGCACGACCGGCCGCGGCAGCCGCGGCAGCTGCGAGGCCTCCTGGTAGCTCGGGATCGCGTCCGGCCGGTGCTTCAGCGCGGCCCACACCACCCGGCGCGCGAGCGGCTGCAGGACCTCGTCGCCCCAGCGTTCGACGTCGAGCACGGCCGTTCGCGCCGCGAGGTCGTGGGGCAGCAGCGGCGGATCTGCAACGAGCTCGTCGAGGCGGCGCAGGATCGCGCGCGAGCCCTGGACCTTCTCGCCGCCGTCGAGTCTCAGCGCCGGGACGGTGCGGCCGGGGAAGCGCAGCCGGGTGATGAGCGCCTGCGTCGGGATGAGCATCTCGATGAGCTTGTAGGGGATGGCCTTGAGCTCGAGCGCCTTCTTCACCGTCTCGCTCGGATGCGACGAGTGGACGACGTAGAGCTTGTTCACGACCGAAGCATCATGGCAGCAGCAAGCGCTCCAACGCGGCGAGCATCGCCTCGCGCTCGGCGTCTCGATCCTCGGCGCGGGCGACGACGAGCGCCGCCTCGTCGAGCGCGCCGAGGACGATGTGCGCGAGCGGCCGCACGGGCTGCATCGGAATCTCGCCCGCGTCGATCGCGGCCTGCAGCGCGGCGGTGATGACGCCGAGGCCGTGGGCCTGGCCGATCTCGCGCCAGCGCTCCCAACCGAGAACGCCGGGGGCGTCGAGCAGCAGGATCCGCTCGACCTCGGGCTCCGCGCAGACCTCGAGGAACGCGCGCGCGCCGGCCCGCAGCGCGGCCGCGGGCGAGCCAGCCCCGGTCAGCGCGCCTTCGACGATCCGCTTCGTGACGTCGCGCTCGAGCGCGCCCACGACCACATCGAACAACTCGGCCTTGTCCCGGAACCGGTGGTACAGCGCACCGCGCGTCACTCCCGCTGCGCGGACGATCTC
>JBPCJA010000248.1:0-4141 GCA_051005755.1 Solirubrobacteraceae bacterium | reverse complement strand
ACGCTCGCCGCGGTGCTCGGCCGGCTCGGCGAGGAGTCTGAGCTCTTGACCTGCATCGCCGGCGCCGGCGCGCCGCTCGGGGAGGACGACGTGCGCGCGCTCGGGCCTGCGGGCGTCGAGGTTGAATGCGAGGACGGCGGACAGCCGGCGTACTGGTGGCTCGTCGCAGCCGAGTAACCGCGGTCGGGATCGCCGTCGCCTGCAGCGCGGCGCTGCTTCTGGGCGGCTGGACGGCGGCCGGGTCGTCGGATCGTCGCGTGGTCCTGCGGATCGCGATCGCGGAGTCGGCACGCAGCAACGCGCCGGCGCGCGTCTGGCGCCTGAGCTGCCGGCCCGGCGGCGGCGACTGGCCGCACCGGGCGGAGGCCTGCCGCCGTCTGACGCCCGGCCTGCTCGCGCCGATCCGCGCCGAGCGCCGCGACCTCGTGCCGATCACGTCCCGGCCGGTGCGGTTCACGGGCACCGCGTTCGGCCGTTCGGTGTCGCTGCGGTTCGATTCGGACGGGTCCTCGACGCGCCGCGATCGCCTCCGGGCGCTGCGGCGCGCGCTCGGCTCGTCGGCCTACACGGAGGCGCAGAGGCGGTCACGCTGACCGCTGCGCCCGCCGGCTGACCGGAGCGATCCGCGGCGGCGATCATCATGGTCGGGTGGCCACCGCCTTCGCCGATTCGCACGAGCTCGATCACGCGACGCTGCTCGCCGCCCCGTTGCGCTGGCCGCGGCCGTCGGCGCTCGCCGAGACCCTGAAGGTCATCCCGCAGAAGTCCGCCGACGCCGCCGCTCAGCTCGGCCTGCTGACGATCGGCGACCTGCTCGAGCACCTGCCGCGCGACCGCCGGGCGGCGAGCACGGTGGGGACGCTGACGGCCGGGGACATCGCGACGGTCGTCGTCGAGGTGCGCTCGATCACAAGTCGCCCGGTGCGCCGCCGCGGGATGAAGCCGCTCGTCGAGGCGACGGTTGCCGACGAGACCGGCGTCATGAAGGCGACGTTCTTCAACCAGCCCTGGCTGCAGCGCAGGTACCCCCCCGGCACGCGCCTGGTCCTGCACGGCAAATACGCCGCCCGCAATGCGTTTCGCGTGACGAGCCATGCGCCCACGGACGAGGCGACCGGCAGCGCGAGCGAGGTCGCGCACTACCCGGCGACGGAGGGCCTCTCCTCGACCCAGATCCTCGCGCTCGTGCGGGCCCATCTCGCCGCGGCCGAGCATGCCGTCGAGCCGCTGCCCGCGCGGGCGCGTCTGCGGACGCTGGGTGGCCTGCCCGATCGCCGTGCGGCGATCGTCGCGGCACACGCCGGCGACCACGAGAGCGGCCGCCGGCGCCTGGCCTTCGACGAGCTGCTGCTCGCCCAGCTCACGCTCCTGCGCCGCCGCGCCCGGCGCCGCGCGGCGAGCTGCGCGCCCGTGCTCGACGGCCCGCCGCAGCTGTCGCGGCGCTGGCGCGAGGAGCTGCTGCCGTTCGTCCTCACCGGCGACCAGCGCAAGGCGATGGCGATGCTCGACGCGGAGCTCGCCCAGCCTCGCCCGATGCAGCGCCTGCTCATGGGGGAGGTCGGCTCGGGCAAGACCGTCGTCGCGCTGCACGCGATCCTGCGCGCCGTCGAGCACGACATGCAGGCCGCCTTCATGGCGCCGACCGAGGTGCTCGCCGAGCAGCACTTCGCGACGCTCCAGCGGCTGCTGCCCGGCGAGGCGGTGCGCACCGCGCTGCTGACCGGCTCGACGACCAAGGTCCGCCGTGCCGACGTCATCGGCAAGCTCGCCAGCGGCGAGTTGTCGTTCGTCGTCGGCACGCACGCGCTCGTCGAGGAGGACGTGCGCTTCGACCGGCTGGCGGTCGTCGTCGTCGACGAGCAGCACCGCTTCGGCGTGCGCCAGCGCGCGGCGCTGGACGCGAAGGCGCCGGCGCAGCTCGTCCCGCACGTCCTGCACATGACCGCCACGCCGATCCCGCGCACGATGGCGCTCCTGCGCTACGGGGACCTCGACGTCACGGCGCTGCGCGAGCTGCCACGAGGGCGCCGGCCGGTCGCGACGCACGTCGCCTCCAGCGACGGCGAGCGCGCCCGCGCCTACGAGCGCATCCGCGAGGAGCTCGACGCCGGCCGCCAGGCGTTCGTCGTCTGTCCGCTCGTCGAGGAATCCGAGGCGCTGCAGGCACGCGCCGCGACGGCGGAGTACGAGCGCCTGCGCGCCGGCGAGCTGGCCGACTACCGCGTCGCGCTGCTGCACGGCCAGATGCGCCCCCGAGAGAAGCAGGAGGCGATGGCCGCCTTCGCCGCCGGCGGCGCCGACGTCCTCGTCGCGACGACCGTCATCGAGGTCGGCGTCGACGTGCCCAACGCGACGGTCATGCTCGTCGAGGGCGCCGAGCGCTACGGCATCAGCCAGCTGCACCAGCTCCGCGGCCGCGTCGGGCGTGGCGAGCACGCGTCGCTGTGCCTGCTCTTCGGGCCCAAGAGCTCGCAGCGCCTGCGGGCGCTGGCGCGCCAGGCCGACGGCTTCGAGCTCGCTCGCATCGACCTCGCGCTGCGCGGCGAGGGCGAGCTGGCCGGCACGCGCCAGTCCGGCCTCGCGCAGTTCAAGGTCGCGCGCCTGCCCGAGGACGAGGCGCTCGCCGAGGCCGCGAAGGTCTATGCCGAGGCGCTGCTCGGCACCGATCCCGACCTCGCCGCGCCCGAGCACGCGCTGCTCGCGGATGCGCTGGCCGCGGCCTACGGTGAGACCGAGCTGCAGCCCCTGCCGGCGTAGCGAGCGATGGCCCCGGTCCTCGCCAGCGATGCCGCGCCGGACTACGGCGCGCTGGCGTGATGCGGGTGGTCGCCGGGCGCTACGGCGGCCGCCGGCTCGTGGCGCCGCCCGGCAGCGCGACCCGGCCGACGAGCGACCGTGTCCGCGAGGCGCTCTTCAGCGTGCTCGGTGCTGCGGTGGAGGGTGCGCGCGTGCTCGACCTCTACGCCGGTTCGGGCGCGCTGGGCATCGAGGCGCTCTCGCGCGGCGCCGCGTCGGCGGTCTTCGTCGACCGCTCGCCGCGGGCGATCGCGGCGATCAGGACCAACCTCGAGGCCCTCGACATCGAGGCCGAGGTGCGCCGGATGGAGGCGCGCGCGGCCCTGCGCACCGCGCCCGCGCGTGCGGATGCATACGATCTCGTCTTCCTCGACCCTCCCTACCGGCGCGCCGGCGAGCTGGGGCGGGAGCTCTCCGAGGCGCTTCCCGCGGTGCTCGCGCCCGGGGCGCGCGTCGTCAGCGAGAGCGACCGCCGCGAGCCGCTGGAGCTGGAGCTCCCGCTCGTCGACGAGCGTCGCTACGGCGACACCGTCATCCGCATCCATGAGACCTGATCACCGCATAGCCGTCTGTCCGGGCTCCTACGACCCGATCACGAACGGGCATCTCGACGTCATCGCCCGCTCCGCGCAGCTCTTCGACGAGGTCGTCGTCGGCGTCGTCAACCTGCCGACGCGCAAGGGCAAGACGCTCTTCGGCGTCGAGGAGCGCCTGAGCTTCATCGCGGACGCCACGGCCCACCTCGAGTGCGTGCGGGCCGAGCCGTTCTCGAACCTCGTCGTCGACTTCGCGCGCGAGCACGGCGCCAAGGTGATCGTCAAGGGCCTGCGGGCGATCTCCGATTTCGAGTACGAGTTCGAGATGCACCAGCTCAACCGCCTGCAGGCGCCCGACATCGACACGCTCTACCTCATGGCCAGCCCGCAGTACAGTTTCCTCAGTTCGAGCGGTATCAAGGAGCTGGCGATGTTCGGTGGATCGATCGAAGAGCTCGTGCCCCTACGGGTCGCCGAACGCTTGAAGGAAGAGCTCGGGCACTAGCGAACTGAAGGGTTGCCATGGACGTCCTGGTTCTCATCGACAAGCTGGATGACTTGGTCCACAACGCCAAGCTCGTCCCCATGACCGGCCAGGTCCGCGTCGACAAGGACGAGATCTACGACATCCTCGACCAGATGCGGGCCACGATCCCCGAGGAGATCAAGCAGGCGCGCTGGATCGTCAAGGAGCGCCAGGAGATGCTCGCCGAGGCCAAGCGCGAGGCCGAGCGGATCGTCAAGGAGGCGCGCGAGCGCCAGAACCAGCTCGTCGGCGAGGAAGAGGTCACCAAGCAGGCCGAGCGCGC
>JBPCJA010000247.1:0-7081 GCA_051005755.1 Solirubrobacteraceae bacterium | reverse complement strand
CCCCTCCAGGGCCTGCTGGGATCACTCCAGGGCAACTACGACCTACGCGACGCGCTGCAAGAACAAAACGCGCGAATGCGCGAAGCCAACCACTCCGAAGACTAACCAACCCCCCAAACCACCCCAGCACGCTTCGGACGCAAGCCGGCTGTGTGCCGTAGCTCACTTCCACGGTGAGCTGTTCGGCCGTAGGCTCGCGAGGTGTTGCTAGTGGTGCTCGATCCTGTCGTGCTCGTCAACACCGGCAAGGTGCCGGATGGGCCCAGCGCCAAACTGCTCACTCTGCTGGCCTACGGAAGGGCGAGCGAGTACCTCGACGAGGGCGCCAAGGCCGAAGTTCGCCTACTACACCACTGGCGCCCCGGCACGCCGCTTGACCTCCAGCACGGGCAGGCGTCGACGAATGGCGACGCCCGTGCCTACACCGTGGCTGCCCGCAACGCCCTCGCGCAACGCATCCCGGCTCAAGGACGAACTAGCGGCTTGTGTCTTGCGATCTCAAAAGAGCTCATCGATCGGGTCGTGCGACGGATCGGCAGGCTCCGAGACACAGAGGATCTCGAGCTGGACGCCGGGATCGTGGCAGCAGCCGTGAGCGTCCACGCGGCTCGCTGGATCACCGACGACTGGGACTCGATGCCCGACTACACGCAGACCGGCGACACAGACGCCAACGTCAGCATCCACACCGCACTACGAGCCGGCGCACCACTGGTCATCACGAAGCTTCAGGGCGCCTGCGAACCCCAAACACCAAAGATGTACTACCCGATCGACTCAGACCAGCACTACCCGCTCGGCGCAACGCGCGCCGTGCATTTCGACCTGCTCATCCACGCCCTCTGCCAAGACTTCGACTTCCACGCCATCGACGCCAGCGTGCTGGAGCAGATCGCCCCAGCCGGAACGCAGCGCCCTACAAACGCCTCGACCACCACCCGCTCTTCGCCCGCGGCCATCTCGTACGCCCGTCGACGCTGACGAACCTCGAGCGCGACAGCCCCTCGCGCACCCCCTTCGCGCCCCGCAGATCTGCACCCTGAAGCTCGGTGCTGTCCCACAGCACCTCGTCGAGCTCTGCCCCACGAAGGCACACCCGCTCGGCATGCGCATAACGCAGATCCGCGCCGGTCAGCGCCGTCCCCCTCAACCGGGATCGCTGCAGACTCGCGCCCCACAGCGTCGCCTCGTTCAGCCGCGCGCCAGATAGGTCGGCGTCCGAGACGTACGCGCCCCGGAAATTGGACTTGCGAAGGTCCGCGCGCCGCAGAGCCACCCCCTGAAGCGGGGCGTTGCGAAAATCGATGCCCGACAAGTTCAGGCGGGGCTCCTTCGGATCCCACCGTGCACGCCGCGCACGAAGCACCATCGCCACCGCCCGTACCTCCGGATCGACACCACGACGTCCCCCCAAGTCTAAGCGCCTGCCATCCTCTCCGACCGCCGGACGAACCGCGCGCAGATGCTCCCCTAACAGCGCCATCACCTCAGCGTGGTCGGCACGCGAATCTCGAGCGACGCGCCCAAGGGCATAGATCGCGCCCACCCGCACGTTGCTCCTCTCGCCCTCCCCCAGCTGCTCGACCGCCTTGGCCAGACGATCCGTGATCTGACCCTCACGAGTCAGCCACACCGTCCGCCACGTAAGCGCGCCACCGACGATCAATGCCAGCGCGCCTACCAACTGCACGCCCACCGTCCTCACGTCATGACGCGCCTTCAGCCGCTTCTCCTCAACACCAGCATCGGTCTCAGCGCCCTGAAACCGCACGTCATCTACGAGACGGTCAGGAAGGACGAAGAGGGCGCCTGCGGCGCCGACAAAGCCGGCGGCCACCACGAGGCCGACCACCAGCAGCGAAGACAGCCTGCGCACGCCGCCAGCATCCAGCATCGCTAAACCGCCGACAACCACCCCGCAAGACCGGCGCACAGCGCGTAACCGGCTCGTTGACCTGCTCGGGCCTTCTCGCCGTGGAAGCCCTAGGGTCGAGATCCATGCCAGGAGGCACACCCACGGAGCGGGGGCCCGACGACGCCCGTAGCGAGGCTCCAGCGACACGCGCGGATGCCGCCGCGGCCGACGGTGGTTCGCACGGCCCACCGCCTGAGCGGCACGACCGAACGAGGAGCGCCGCCGGCACGGCGGGCGTGGCCGCCGTGACCCTTGGCGCGCTGGGCGTCGTCTTCGGCGACATCGGTACCAGCCCGCTCTACGCGCTGCAGACCGTGTTCGCGGCGCACGGCCACGCCGTCAAGCCGACCGAGGCGGGCGTGTACGGCGTCATCTCGCTGGTCTTCTGGGCTATCACGCTGATCGTCTCGGTCAAGTACGTGACCTTCATCATGCGCGCCGGCAACGAGGGCGAGGGCGGGATCATGGCCCTCATCGCGCTCGTCCAGGGCGCGTCCTTGAAGGGCCGGGCAGCGACGACGGCCCTCGTCGCGCTGGGGATCTTCGGAGCGGCGCTCTTCTACGGCGACGGGATGATCACTCCGGCGATCTCCGTGCTCTCGGCGGTCGAGGGGCTCGAGGTGGCGGCACCGGGCCTGGGGTCGCTGGTGGTGCCGATCACGCTCGCCGTGCTCACCATGCTGTTCGCGATCCAGCGATTCGGGACGGGCGCCGTCGGCCGCCTGTTCGGACCCGTGATGGCGGTGTGGTTCGCGATCCTCGCGGTCTCCGGCCTGGCGAAGGTGATCGAGAGTCCTGCGATCCTCAGAGCGCTGTCGCCCACCTACGGGCTCGAGTTCTTCCTCGACCACGGGGGCGTCGCGTTCCTGGCCCTCGGCTCCGTGGTGCTCGCGGTGACCGGCGCCGAGGCGCTCTACGCCGACATGGGCCACTTCGGCCGGCCGGCGATCCGCCGCGCGTGGTTCTTCTTGGTCTTCCCCGCGCTCACCCTCAACTACATGGGCCAGGGGGCGCTCATCCTCGATTCACCCGAGACGATCAGCAACCCCTTCTTCCTGCTGATGCCCCCCTGGGCGCGCGTGCCGATGGTCCTGCTCGCGACGGTGGCGACCGTGATCGCCTCGCAGGCCGTGATCTCCGGGGCGTTCTCGGTCACCCGTCAGGCGGTGCAGCTGGGGTTCCTGCCGCGGCTGAGGATCCGGCACACGTCCGAAGCAGAGGGACAGATCTACGCCCCGGCGATCAACTGGCTCCTCTATGCCGCCGTGGTCGCGCTCGTGATCGGCTTCGGATCCTCCGCGAGCCTCGCCTCCGCCTACGGCATCGCCGTCACCGGAACGCTGACGATCGACACGATCCTGTTCTTCGTGGTCGTGCGGATGCTGTGGCGAAAGCCGCTCTGGCTCGTGCTGTCGGGGGCCGCCGCGTTCCTCGTCGTCGACCTCGCGTTCTTCTCGGCGAACCTGCCAAAGGTCGTGCAAGGCGGCTGGTTCCCGCTGCTGTTCGCGCTCGTCGTGTTCACGCTGCTCACCACCTGGCAGCGTGGACGCGAGCTGGTCACGGCCAAGCGCGCGCAGGCCGAGGGGCTGCTCAGCGACTTCGTCGAGGAGGTCCGGGCCATCGACCCACCGGTGTACCGCGCCCCGGGCACGGCCGTCTGCCTCACCGCCGGCAAGCAGACGACCCCCCTCGCCCTGCGCGAGAACCTCGATTACAACCACGTGCTGCACGAGTGCGTGGTCATCGTCTGGGTCCAGACCAGCAGGGTGCCGCACGTCGGTCGTTCCGAGCGCGTCGTCGTCGACGAGCTCGGCTACGAGGACGACGGCATCGTGCACCTCACGGTCCGCTACGGCTTCCAGGACGACCAGGACGTGCCGCAGGCGCTGCGACAGGCCGCCGCCGAGAAGCTCGAGCTCGCGATCGACATCGAGAACGCGATCTACTTCGTCTCCAAGATCACGATCGTCTGCGGCGACGAGCCCAGCATGCCCATGTGGCGCAAGAAGCTGTTCCTCGCGCTGTCGCGCGCGTCGGCGAGCCCCGTCGAGCACTTCGGCCTGCCCGAGCACCGGATCGTCACGATGGGCTCCTACATCGAGCTGTAGGTCAGAGCCGCAACGGTGCGCGAGGGGCGATACTGGCCGCGCATGGCCTTCGTTCCGCCCGCCCGCCACCTGCTGCGCGCCAAGGACCTCGCCGACGCCCGGTACTTCGAGCCGCTGGACGTCGACGACCTGGCCGGCGCCGCCGGCCTCTCGCGCGCGCACTTCAGCCGCGAGTTCCGGCGCGCCTTCGGCGAATCGCCGCACGCCTACCTCCTCACCCGGCGCATGGAGCGCGCCGCGGCGCTGCTGCGGACGACCGACCGCTCCGTCACCGACATCTGCTTCTCCGTGGGCCTGCGGAGCGTCGGCTCGTTCACGACCTGCTTCACGCGCATCTACGGCGTATCGCCGACCGCCTACCGCGTGGCGTTTCCGCCGGCCGTCAACCACGCGCTGGTCCCGGCGTGCGTCCTGCGCGCCTACGGGCGCCCGCAACGCCGCACGTTTCGAGAAGACAGCGGTCTGGCGCGCGACTAGCGTGGCCGGCACCCGTTCCGTCGAAACCAGGAGGACATCATGATCAGGATCGCCAACGCCCAGCTGTGGGTGCACGACCAGGACGAAGCGCTCGCGTTCTACACCCAGAGGCTCGGCATGGAGGTGCGCGCCGACGTGACCCTCGCCGAGCTCGGCAACTTCCGCTGGCTGACGGTGGGACCGGCCGGGCAGCCCGACATCGCGATCGCGCTGATGGCCATCCCCGGCGCGCCGGTCATGGACTCCGAGACCGCAGAGCAGGTGCGCAACCTCATGGCGAAGGGCTTCGCGGGGACGATCTTCCTCGCCACCGACGACTGCCAGGCCGCGTACGAGGAGCTCAGGGGGCGCGGCGTCGAGTTCGTCGAGGAGCCCGAGGAGCGTCCCTACGGGATCGACTCGGCGTTCCGGGACCCCTCGGGCAACAGCATCCGGCTCACCCAGGCCAGGGAGGTGGCAGCCGTCTGAGCCGCTGCTGGGGTTGGGCCTGAAACGGACGTCTGCGGTCCGCAATCGGCCCAACCCCACCGGACCGCCGCCGGACCCCAGACGCCCGCGCCCCGCACGCTCCCTCAGCCGTCGGCCTCGAGCAGCCTGACCGCCTCGGCCGCCGCCCGCCGCTCTGCCTCGTCGGGCTCGGGATAGCGCGGGTCCATCAGCTCGAGGTGGTGTACGACGATCTGCGCGACCGCGGTGCGGGCCATCCACTTGTGGTCCGCGGGGATCGCGTACCACGGCGCGTCGCGGGTGCTCGTCGCGCGCAGGGCGACCTCGTAGGCCTCCTGATAGGCGTCCCAGCGCCCGCGCTCGGCCACGTCGTCGGCAGAGAACTTCCATTGCTTCTCAGGGTCGGTCGCACGGTCGAGGAGGCGCTTGCGCTGCTCCTCCTTGGAGATGTGCAGGAGGAACTTCACGACGCGCGTCCCACACGAGACGAGGTGGCGCTCCCAGGCCTCGATCGTCTTCATCCGCCCCGTCCAGAACTGCTCGTCGCGAGCTCCTCCCAGGTCGATCGCCTCATCGGCGAGGTACTCCGGATGCACGCGTACCGCGACGACCTCCTCGTAGTGCGAGCGGTCGAAGATGCCGATGTCGCCGCGCTCGGGCAGCGCCAGGACGCAGCGCCAGAGCCAGTCGTGGGCCAGCTCGGGTGGGCTGGGCCGCTTGAACGCCGTCGCGCGCACGCCCAAGGGGTTCGCGCCACCCATCACGTGAGCGACGATCCCGTCCTTTCCCGAGGCGTCGAGTCCCTGCAGGACGACCAGCAGCGACTGGCGACGCTCCGCGTACAGGCGCTTCTGTAGGACCCGCAGGCGCTCGAGGTCCTCGGCGCGCAGCTTGCGCGAGCGCTCCCGGTCCAGGCCGGCCGTGTCGGCCGGATCGTGATCGGCGAGCCGGAAGCTGTCTGCCGAGACGCGGTAGCGGGACTCGAGGTCAGGCGCGTTCATCCGCTGGCGACCGTCACGCCTCCAGTGCCGCCGGCCGCACCGTCCGCAGCGAGCTGACCCCCGCTTCCCACGCCCCGAGGATATGGCACGCCACGCGCCCGTCGAGCTCGGCGAGCGTGGCCGCGCCCCAGAGGATGTCCGGCGCGAGCTGCGGCTGCTGGCGCGCCAGCCCGCCGGCGAGATCGACCGCCGCGACGTTCTCGTGGATCGCATCGGCCTGCACGTGCTCGTCGAAGAACGCCGTCGCGCGCTCCGCGCAGCCGATTCGGCGCAGCGCATCGGCGTAGCGGCGGTTGGGCAGCGAGGACTCCATCTCGAAGAGGGCGAGGTGGCCAACGATCGCACCACGCCAGCGCCGGTGCAGACCGAAGAGCGACATGAGGTTCACGGTCGCGAGCGTGACGCCGGGCAGGCGGTCGACGTAGGCGCCGTAGCGGGC
Organism: Solirubrobacteraceae bacterium; assembly: GCA_051005755.1. Lineage (GTDB taxonomy): Bacteria > Actinomycetota > Thermoleophilia > Solirubrobacterales > Solirubrobacteraceae > CADCVQ01. The sequence continues at coordinate 694 of JBPCJA010000247.1, read as the reverse complement.
ATCGAGCCCGAGCTCGTCCATCGTGTCGGCGAAGAGCTGGGCGTGCACGCGGTCGGCACGACCATTGCCGTACTCGTCGGCCTGGATCTGCACGAGCGCGGCCTTCGGCGGCCCGTACAGCCGCGGCAGCGCCCACGAGTGCGGGTCGGCCTCCTTGAGCTGGTACGCGGAGCGGTGCATGACGAACTCGAGCACCTGCTCGAGCGTCGCGTGGCGCTCGATGTGACGCGACAGCGACGGCGCGTCGTCGGCCGCGGCGACCGCGCGCAGCGCGAGGTCCATCTCCTCCGGCACCGGCGGGGCCGGCGGGACCGGGACGCGCGCCTGCAGCGCGGCCTCGAAGCAGGCCTCCAGCTCGCGGCGCAGCGCGAGCAGGCTCGGCTCCCACTCCCATTCGTCGGCGACGCCCGGCAGGCCGTGGTAATGCAGCTCGTAGCAGAGGTACAGCGCGAGGTGCAGGTCCTCGTCGCCGAGCGGGTCGGCGGGCACCGCCACCTCCGGCGCGACCAGCGGGTGCACCGGCAGCGTGAGCTCGGCGAGCAGCAGCTCGGTCAGCTCGCCGCGGGGTTCGGGAAGTTCGAGCACGACGTGCCACGTACCCTGCGCAGCCGCCCCGCATGCCGACCCAGCTCTCACGCGAGCAGGCGCCCGGCGAGCCATGCGACGAGGCCGTCGAGCCCGCCGTGCGCTGCCG
>JBPCJA010000246.1:0-12842 GCA_051005755.1 Solirubrobacteraceae bacterium | reverse complement strand
CCCCGGCACAGTGTCTTTTCAAGTGGCAAGGTCCGGGTCGTTCCACCCACCGGGGTCGAGTCCGGCGAGTCCGCGCGGGCGCTGGCGGCCGAGCACGGCAAGGACGCCCGCGTCGTCGAGGTCATCCTCGCCGAGAGCACGGAGATCGTGCGCTCCCGGCCGGGGGTGCTCATCTGCCGCACCCACCACGGGTTCGTGTGCGCGAACGCGGGCGTCGACGCGTCCAACGCCGCGGCGGCGGACGAGCTCCTCCTGCTTCCGCGCGATCCCGACGCGTCCGCCCGCGCGCTGCGCCGGCGGCTGCGTGAGCTCACCGGGGTCGCCCCGGCCGTCGTCGTCACCGACTCCTTCGGCCGCGCGTGGCGCGTCGGCCAGTGCGACGTCGCGATCGGCGCGGCCGGCCTCGCGCCGGTCGACGACTGGCGGGGGCGCCGCGACGGCGCCGGCCGTCAGCTCGCCGCCACGATCGTCGCGGTCGCCGACGAGGCCGCGGCGGCGGCCGACCTCGTGCGCGCCAAGGACAGCCGCGAGCCGGCGGTCCTCGTGCGCGGTCTGGAGCGCCACGTCACGGACGCCGACGGCCCCGGCGCCGCGGCGCTCGTCCGTGCACGCAGCGAGGACCTCTTCCTGTGAGCCGAGTGCGAAGGCGTTTCAGCCGACGCGCTTGACGCGGTAGGAGCGCTGGCCGCCGGGGGTCTCGACGGTGACGACGTCGTCCGCGCGCGAGCCGACGAGCGCGCGCGCGACCGGCGACTCGGCCGAGAGGCGACCGACCTTGAGATCGGCCTCGGTCGGGCCGACGAGCGTGAACTCGAGCTCGCGTCCCGACGCCTCGTCGATCACCGTGACCATCGAGCCGAACGCGACGACGTCGGTGGCCTCGACGCGCTCGACGACCCGTGCGGCGCGCAGCCGCTGGTTCAGGCGCAGGATCTTCGTCTCCAGGTGCGCCTGGTCGTCCTTGGCGATGTGGTACTCGGCGTTCTCCTTGAGATCACCCAGCTCGCGCGCCGCCTTGATGCGCTCGGCCATCTCCACACGCCCCCGCGTCTCCAGCTGCTCGATCTCGGCCCGCAGCGCCGCGAGCCCCTCGGGGGTGATCAGCTCGGGTTCTGGCATCGGGGCAGCCTAGCGGCCCCGTCCACGCCGCCCGACGGGCCGCGACCGCCCGCCGCGGGTCACACGCACCGCAGGCTCGAGAAGTCCTGGTGCCCCCGCCCCTTGCGGCAGCGGTGCGTGTCGAGGTCGCGGACGATGACCCACGCGCCGTCCTTGCGCTCGAGGGTGAGGCGGTGGCGCTGGTCGCGGACCGAGTCGTCGCGCACGCCGTAGACGGTCACGGTGGCGGTCGCGTCCTCGTCGGACGTGCGGCAGGCATCGACCGTCACGCGATCGGCGTCGCTCTCGACCGCCTTGGCTCCGACCACGATCGTGTCGACGTGCTTGCGGGCCGCCGCCTCGAGCCCCGCCTCGGCGGGCCGGCAGCCCGTCTGCGCCTGCTTGTCGTCGTCGTCGTTGCCGCCGCACCCCGCGACCGTGGCTGCCGCCAGCAGGCATCCGGTGAGCAGCGTCCGTCTCATCGTGCTCATCGTCTCACGCTGCGGCGGCTCCGACCGCGTAGCGGCGGCGCAGGTCGTAGAGCGTCGTGCGCTCGGCCGCCGGCCGGCCCGCGCGGTGCGCGGCGGCGACGAGGTCCGACGGCTGGAGGCGCACGCCGTGGTAGCTGCCGGCCAGGCGGCTGATGTTCTCCTCCATGAGCGTGCCGCCGAGGTCGTTGACCCCCCAGCGCAGCGCCTCCGTGGCAGCGTCGAGGCCCATCTTTACCCAGCTCGCCTGCAGGCTGCGCACGCTGCGCCCGAGCGCAAGGCGGAACGCGGCGGTGTGCTTGAGGTTCTCCTCGCGCGAGATCTCTGCGACCCCGTGCGTGCGCCCCAGCAGCGTGTGGAAGGGGATGAAGCTCAGCGGCACGAACTCCGTGAAGCCGCCGGTACGCTCCTGCAGCGCGCGTACGACGCGCATGTGCTCGGCAAGCTCCCAGGGCTCCTCGATGTGGCCGAACATGACCGTCGCCGTCGAGCGCAGCCCGGCCCGGTGCGAGGCCTCGATGATCTGCACCCAGCGCGCGACCGGCAGCTTGTTCGGGCTGATGCGCTCGCGCACGCCGTCGTGCAGGACCTCGGCGGCCGTGCCGGGCGTCGAGCCCAGGCCGGCATCGTGCAGCCGTGCGAAGACCTCGGCGGGCGGCAGTCCGCTCATGTCGCACATGTGCGCGACCTCCATCGGCGAATAGGCGTGCAGGTGCAGCTCCGGCGCGATCTCCTTCGCGAGGCGCAGCCAGCCCTCGTAGTCCTCCAGGCCCCAGTCGGGATGGATCCCGGACTGCATGCAGATCTCGGTGGCGCCGAAGGCGACGGCCTCGCGCACGCGGCGGACGAACTCGTCGCGCTCGAGCTCGTAGGCGTCCGGGGAGCGCCGACCCTGGCCGAAGCCGCAGAAGGCGCAGCCGACGATGCAGACGTTCGACACGTTGACGTTGCGGTTGACGACGAACGTCACCGTGTCCCCCACGAGCTCGGCGCGCAGTTCGTCGGCCGCCTGGCGCATGTCCTCGATCGCCTCTGGGCGCGTCTCGGCGAAGAGCGCGGTCAGCTCGTCGGCGGTGAGCTGCAAGCCGTGGCGCGCGCGAGGGACGGCGCCGGCCACGAGATCGGGCCGCAGCGGGCGCGGCGGCTGCGTGCGGCCGCTGCCGTGGCGCGGGATGAAGCTCCAGTAGCGCGCCTTGACGACGTCGAGCACGCCCTGGCCAAGCCACTCCGCGTCGATGTAGCGCGGGTAGACGCACAAGCGCTCGGTGAGCGCCACGCCGTCACGCGCGAGGCGCTTGCGCACCTGGTGGGGCGACGGGAAGGGGTGCTCGGGCGAGATGTGGTCGCCGTTGGCGCACAGGCCACCGAGATCGGTCGCACCGGCATGCACGAGCTGCGGCCACCAGTCCGCGAGGTTGGGCGGAACCTGCACGGCGACGTCCGGCATGAGGCGCCGGCAGGCCACGACGAGCCGGCGCATGTCGTCGATCGTGATCGGCGTCGCCCACGCGGGCAGGTCCAGCCGCGGGCCGTGTCCGATGCCCGTTCGCCACAGTTCCCGCGCGGCGTCGCCGGCGATCTGCGCCGGCTCGCGGCCGTAGTAGCTGTCGTGCGGGACGAAGTTCTGCAGGATGACCTCCTGCAGGTGGCCGTGCTCGGCGTGCACGGCGGCGAGCGTCTCCAGCGCCGCCACGCGCTCCTCCTCGCACTCGCCGATGCCGACGAGGATCCCGCTCGTGAACGCGATCCGCAGCTCACCGGCGGTCCGGATCGTCTCCAGGCGCCGCGCCGGCTGCTTGGACGGCGAGCCCTGATGGGCGACGAGGTCCGGGTTGACCGTCTCGAGCATGAGCCCCTGCGAGGCGGTGACCTCGCGCAGCCGGGCGAGGTCGTCCCGCTCGAGGACGCCGAGGTTCGTATGCGGCAGCAGCCCCCGCTCCAGCGCGCGCTCGCAGGCCCACACGACGTAGCCGACGAAGTCCTCGTGGCCGTACTCGGCCAGGCGCGCGCGCACCCCCGGGTCGACCTCCGGCCGCTCGCCGGTCAGCACGAGCAGCTCCTTGACGTTGCGCCGCGCGGCGCCGTCGAGGAGGGCCAGCACCTCGTCGGGCGCGTGGAGGTGCGTGCGATGCGTGGCGAACGCGCAGTACTTGCAATAACAGCGGCACGTCCGCGAGAGCGAGAGCGTCAGGTTGCGGCTGAAGGTGACCCGCCGGCGCACCGGCGGGAGTCTACGAGCACGACGACCGCGAGTCAGGCTTGCGACGTGGCGCTGCCCGCGCTCCCCGTCCTGCTCGAGGCGCCGGGTTCACGGCTGCGAGTCGAGCTCACGGATGGCGAACTCGACGTCGCGCAGCTCGCCGAATCGCAGGTGCGGCGGTTGCAGCTGCCCGACGAGCTGCAGCCGTCCGAGGGTTGGGTCGTCGATGACGAGGGTGATCGGCGCGAGGCGTTCGGCGATGCGTTTGGCGGCCGCGCCGCGGCGGACCACGAGCGCGGTCAGCTCCCTGCGCAGCGTCGGGTCCAGGCGCTCGATGAATCGGGCCGTGACGTAGCGGCGCTCACGCGCTACCAGGCCGACGCGATCGGTGTCGCGGCCGATGCGAACCTCGACGCGGCCGCAGACGAGCTGCCCGTCGCGGTAGGCCCGCGCCGCGGGGTGGTACCCCTCGGTTGTGCCAGACGCTCGTGCTATTTCCGCTTGCATCAGCCCCTAAGTCGACTACTCGTCTAGATGAGTAAGGGTAGATCCACCCTCCTCGTGAGGTCAACTCGCACCGCCTTAAAATGCCGAGAAAGCCGCCCGCTACCGCGGGAAGAGCTCGTAGCTCAGGACATAGCGGTCGGCGGCCATCACCATGTCGCAGACCTCGACCGCCAGCCCGTTCGTGTCGTAGGCGACGCGGAGCAGCCGGATCACCGGGACACCGGAGCCGAGCCGCAGCGCGCGCGTCTCATCCTGCGTCGGCATGCGCGCGGCGACGTCTTCCGTGAACCGCTTCAGCCGGTGGCCGGCCTCTTCCAGCCGTGCGTAGATCCCGCCCGGACCAGAGTCCGCCTGCGTCATCTGCGTACCCTCGGCAACGCTCCACGGGATGTACGAGCTGGCCATCTGCATGGGCGTGTCGTCCGCCAGGTATCGCCGCCGGCGCAGGAGAACATCAGCTCCCGGCTCGACCCCGAGCAGCTCCGCCACGTGCTCGGGAGCAGTCGACCTTCCGACCTCGAGCACGTCGACGCTCGCCACGCGGCCTTCGCCCTCGAGGTCCGCGAGATACGGAGCCTTCCCCCGCTGCCAATGCCGCCGCGAGAAACGGTCATGTCCCAGGCGCCGAACCGGCGGCCGGGCCCGCACGAAGCTTCCGCGTCCGTGCTGCACTTCGATCAGGCCCTCGCTGCGCAGCAGCATCACGGCCTGACGGATCGTCCCCCTCGCGACTCCATGAGCGTCGACCAGCTCCTGCTCACTCGGCAGCCGCTGTCCGGCAGCCAGCTCCCCACTCATGATGGCCGCCCGCAGCAGGTCGGCAATCTGCTTGTAGACCGGACGGTCGCTGCTTGGATCAATCGCATTGGCCACGGGGGCGCGTCCTACACTCGCCTGGTCGACTCACCGACCCTACTGGAGACTCCTGGCCATTTTGAACCAGCCGCCTTAGCGTTCGGTGAGCGTGTCCGCCGCCGTCATCGACGCACGGGCGTATCCTCGCCGCCCGATGCCTCGCCACTGGATCACGGCGCTTCTCCTTACAGCCGCGATCGCCCTCGGCGGATGCGGTGCGGCCAAGGAGGATCGAGCCCCGAACCTCGCCGCGACGCTGCTGCTGGACTCCCCGCCCAACGCGGTCCACACCGGCATCTACACGGCCGTCGACCGCGGCTACGACAACGCCCTCGGGGTGCGTCTCCGCGTCCGCGCCCCGTCGCGCTCGACGGACGCGGTAAAGCGCCTCGCCTCCGGCCGCTGCGAGTTCGCGATCCTCGACATCCACGACCTCGCGATCGCGCGCGAGCGCGGCCGCGACCTCGTCGGCGTCATGGCGATCGTCCAGACGCCGCTGGCGGCGATCCTCGCGCAGCCGTCGGTGCGGACCCCGCGCGACCTCGAGGGCAAGCCCGTCGGCGTGACGGGGCTGCCGAGCGACGACGCCGTGGTGCGCTCGATCGTCGCCGGGGCCGGGGGCGACCCGCGGACGGTGCAGGCGACGACGATCGGCTCCGGCGCCGCGCGGAGCCTGCTGACCGGGCGCGTCGCCGGCGCGACGGCGTTCTGGAACACCGCGGGCGTGGCGCTGCGCGCCCGGCGCCCGCGGATCCGCGAGTTCCGCGTCGACGACTACGGCGCGCCGACCTATCCCGAGCTCGTGCTGACGGTGACCCGTCGAACGCTCCAGGACGAGCCCGGGCTCGTGCGCGCGACGGTCGCGGCGCTCGCGCGCGGCTACGAGGAGGTGCTCGCCGATCCCGAGAGCGGCGTCAGCGCGCTGCTTCAGGCGAGGACCGGTCTGAAGCGCGCCAAGATGCAGCGCGAGCTGGACGCGGTCTCGCCGTCGTTCACGGCTGGGGCACGCGGCTTCGGCGAGCTCAGCCCGCAGCGGCTGCGCGCGTGGGCGCGCTGGGAGAAGCGCTTCGGGCTCGTCAGGCACAAGCCCGACGTCGAGCTGGCCTTCGACGGGCGCTACGTGCCGGCGCCCGGGCGCGACTGACCGGGCTCGGGCTCGGGCTCGAGCAGGCGCGCCATGATGAGCGACGAGCGCAGCGTCCCGTCGCGGCGGCGGTAGTGCCGGCGGCGCTCGCCCTCGACCTCGAACCCGAACGACTCGTACAGCGCGATCGCGCGCGCGTTGTCCGGCCAGACCTCCAGGTCGACCTTGTGGAGCGCGCTCGCGCGCGCGTGGTCCATCGCCGCCTCCATGAACGCGCGCCCGCCACCCCGGCCGCGGGCGTGCTCGACGATGCACATCCCGAGCGACATGACCCCTGCCACGGGCGTCCGGTGCAGGCCCAGGGCGCCGACGACGCGCTCACCCTCCTCGAGGACCCACAGCACGTCGCCGCCCTCGAGCATGCCGCGGACGCGCTCGGCGAACTCGGCGATGTCGACGGGCGGCTCGGTGGCGATCCAGCGCTTCTCCTCGGCGACCGCGGCGACGACGGAGGCGAACGCCTCCGCGTCGAGCAGACCGGCGCGGCGAACCCTCAGTTGACCGACTCGCAGTTGACGACGCGATCGGCGGCGTCCTTGAACGCGCGGTCGAACCCGGGGCCGCAATCGACCGTGTCGGCGCCGCCGCCGGTGGCGGTGACCTCGTCGTTGCCGGCTCCGCCGAAGAGCCGATCGGGTTCGTAGCCGCCGACCACGACGTCGTCGCCCTCGTCGCCGCGCAGGACGTCGGCGCCGCGGCCGCCCTGCAGCTCGTCGTTGCCCGGACCACCCTCGACGGTGTCGTTGCTGCTGTCGCCGAAGAGCAGGTCGTTGCCGTCCTCCCCGAAGAGCGCGTCGACGCCGTCGTCGCCGCGGATCTCGTCGTCGCCGAGTCCGCCGCGAATCGTGTCGTTGCCGTCCTGACCGTTGATGGCGTCGGCGAGGACGCCCCCGGTGAACGTGTCGTCGCCGGGCGTGCCGAAGATCGTCGGGTTCTCGGACTGGGCCGCGATCGCCTCGAGGACGAGCGCGCCCGCGGCCCCACCGGTCGCCTTGCCCGCGTGCGGCAGCCCGCCGAGCCCGTCGAAGCGCGGATCGTTCGTCGACGGGTCGCCGAGGAACACCTGCTCGCAGCCGCCGGCCGCCGCGCCCGCGGCCTCGGCGCTGTCATCGACGAAGGCCGTGTCGTTGCCGGCCCCGCAGTCGTACGTGTCCGGGCCCGTCCCGTTGCCGCCGCCGTAGAGGATGTCGTCGCCCTCGCCGCCGCCGAGCCGGTCGTCCGCATCGCCGGTGAGGATGATGTCGTTGCCGGGGCCGCCGTCGACGATCGCGTCGGGCGCCGGCGTGCCGTCGGAGTTCAGCTTCCCGTCCGGCGCGCCGCCTGTGCGGATGACGTCGTTGCCGTCGCCGCCGCGGACGATCTTGTCGCGGCCGCGGTTGGCGTGGATGTAGTCGTCGCCGGCACCGCCGTCGACGAGCTGGTCGTTGCCGAAGCGCGCCTCGACGATGAAGTCGTTGCCCGCCCCGCCGAGCAGCCTGTCGTCGCCGTCCCCGCCGTCGATGCGGTCGTCGCCGTCGCCGCCGTCGACACCATCGTTGCCGCTGGCGCCGTTGACCCCGTCGTTGCCGGCGCCGCCCGCGATCCTGTCCTCGCCCGAGTCGCCGGTGAGGACGTCGACGCCGTCGCCGCCGTCGATCGTGTCGGTCCCGAAGCCGCCCGCGAGCGTGTCGTCGCCCGGCCCACCCACGAGCGTGTCGAAGCCGACGCCGCCGCGGAGGCGGTCGCTGCCGGCGCCGCCATCGATGCGGTCGTTGCCGGTCGCCCCGTCGAGCGCGTCGTCGCCGAGCCCGCCAAGCAGCGTGTCGCCGACCGTGCCGCCCGCGAGGATGTCGTCGCCGGCGCCGCCGTCGAGGCGGTCGGCGCCACCGCCGCCGTCGGCGCCGTCGTTGCCGGCGCCGCCCGCGATGCGGTCGTGGCCGGGACCGCCGAGCAGGCGATCGGCCCCCGCGGCCCCGAAGAGCCGGTCGGCGGACCTGCCTCCGTCGAGCAGGTCGTTGCCGCCGCGACCGCGCAACGTGTCCTTTCCGCCGAGCCCGAGGAGCCGGTCGGCCGCTGCGGTTCCGAGGATCGTGTTGGCCTTCGAGGTGCCGCGCTTGGTGACCGCCGGGGCGGTGTCCGTGGCGGCCAGCGTCAGCAAGAGCGCGAGGACGAACGCGAGCGGGGCCACTCGGTCCAGATGGCGTGCCATCTAGGGCATCTACGTGACGAGCGTGCTCGCGCTGACACGAGGATCAATCTACGTGAAGAACGTGATCCCGGCCGCAAGGACGAACGTGCCGGCCCACAGCGCGTCGGTGTTCAGCCAGGCCCGGCGCAGCACCTCGAGCCCGAGCTTCTCGTAGACGACGACCGCCACCACGCCCATGACGAGCAGCATCGTCCCGACGTGCAGCGCGATGCCGACGCCGCCGCACGAGCGACAGCTCGTGCCCGATCGCGATCGGACCGAGCGCGCGGAGCACCGCGCGGCGGTCGCGGTGCTGCATGCCCTGCGAGACCGCGAACAGCCAGCCCATCGCGGGGTTCAGGCCGTGATAGGCGCCCAGCGCGGCCAGCGTGAGCCAGAGGCCCGCGTCGGTCACGGGAAGCAGTAGGAGTCAGACGAGGCGTCGCCGCCCTGCAGGCGGACCTGGTGCGGGCGCTCGCCGTCGTAGGGCACGAAGAAGTCCGGATCCAGGGCGAAGGCGCCGCCCGGCTCGGAGTCGAGCTTCACGAGCCAGCCGTCGATCCCCTCGGGATAGAACTGCGCGTCCCAGGCGGCGTACAGCGAGTTCGTGAGATAGACACGCCGGCCGTCGCGGCTGACCTCGACCATCTGCGGCCCGCCGTTGACCGGCCCGGCGGCCGGGTGTGGCGCGCGGTTGACGATCCCCCCGATCTGCACCGAGCCGGTCTCACGCGGGTGGTGCGGGTCGGCCACGTCGAAGCGCTTGAGCTCGCCGGTGCCCCAGCAGGAGACGTAGAGCGTGCTGTCGTCGACCGACAGCGCGATGTCGGTCACGAGCGGCGGCACGGCGCCGAACGGCTTCAAGGCGGGCGGCAGCTCGTCCTCCTCGGCCGGCTGCGCCGGGATCGAGATGACCTTCTTCGCGGCGACGCTGCCGTCGCGCTGGCGGTCCCAGAGCCAGATCGAGGCCGACAGGTCGGCGGTCGACACGACGACGCCGACGAAGCCGTAGGGCTTGGTCGGGTCGTGCGCGGGACGCAGCTCGAGCACCATCTGGTGCTCGGCCCCGAAGTCGATCGCCTGCTTGTGGCGGCGCTTGCGCAGGTCCCAGACGTGGAGCTGATGGCCGTACTTGCCGCCGAGCAGCAGGTCGGGCACGACGCCGCCCTCGACCATGTTCGGCGTGCCCCACTCGCTCGTCAGCAGCGTGTCGTAGCCGATGTTCCACCAGACGTCGTAGGCGAGCTCCTGCGGGCCGCGGTCGACCTCCCAGCGCCCGAGCGGGTCGAAGCTGTCGTGGTCGAGCAGCAGGACGCCACCGGGGCCGTCGCCGCCGGGCGCCCCCAGCGCGCTCACGTAGAGCCCGTCGGGCCCGCAGTGGACCGTGTGCGGGCGGCTGTAGCCCGTGCGGCGGGCGAGCTCCTCGGCCTCGACGACCTTCACGAGCTTGGGCTGCGCCGGGTCGTCCTTGACGTCGACGACGTGGATGCGCGAGGAGCGCAGGCCGGGCACGAGGAAGTAGCGGCGCTCGACGTGTGGGTGCGGTGCCCATGGGCAGAGCGCCGACGAACAGGCATTCCAACCGAAGTGGTGCAACTCGTCGCCCGACGTTGGGCATGTCCAGCCGGCCGACTAGCGTGCCGTAGGTCGGCGAGCCGGGGGCGAGGTCGATGACGGTCAGCGCATCCGGCCTCGCGTCGCCGTTGCACGGCGTGTTGAGCGTGACGACGTAGGCGAGTTCCCTGGGGGCGCCTGGGCCGCGATACGCGGCGAGGGATAGAAGGTCGGATCGGGCTTCCACGTCGCCATGAGGCCTCCTCGGTTGATCGTGCGACTCAATCTACATAAATTTGATCGGCATTAGGTATATTGTCCCGCGCGAGAACGTGATGACTCGAACCGACATCCATCAGCACCTGTGGTCCGAGGCGCTCGTCGCCGAGCTGACCTGGCGCCGTGAGCCGCCGCTCATCCGCCGCAGCGGCCGTGGCTGGGTCCTGTGCCTGCGCGACGAGCCCGAGTACCCGTTCGACCCTGCCGAGCACGATCCTGCGGCGCGGCGAGCGCTGCTGGCGGCCGACGGGATCGAGCGCGCGCTGCTGTGCATCTCGAGTCCGCTTGGGATCGAAGCCCTCGACCTTTCCGCGGCCGAGCCGCTCCTGGAGGCTCACAACGCCCTGTTGGAGCTCGGCCGCCCCTTCGGCGTCTGGGGCGCGGTCTCGCTGCGTCCGCCAGATCGCGACGACGTCGACGCGCTGCTCGACGCAGGCGCCGTCGGCATCTCGCTGCCCGCGGGCGCGCTGAGCGGCCCCGACGGCCTCGATCGCTGCGGCGTGCTGCTGGAGCGCCTCGAACGGCGTGACGCGCCGCTGCTCGTCCACCCCGGTCCCGGCCCGTGGCGCGCGTGGCGCCCGCAGCCGTACGTCGAGGACGACGCCCCGGGCTGGTGGACGGCGATGACGCGCTACGTCGCCGACATGAACGTCGCCTGGCATGCCTTCGCGGCCTTCGGCCGCCCCCGCCACCCGCTGTTGCGCGTCGTCTTCGCGATGCTCGCGGGCGGCGCGCCGCTGCACGCGGAGCGGCTCGCGGCACGCGGCGGGCCGACGACCGCCATCGCCGGCAGCCGCATCTTCTACGACACCTCCTCCTACGGGGTGCGAACGATCGACGCGCTCGTGCGCTGTGTCGGCATCGACCAGCTCGTCCACGGCTCCGATCGCCCGGTCGTCGACGCGCCGTCGCCGTCGCTGCTCGGACCTGCCGCGCGCGAGGCGATGGTCGGTGCGAACGTCGCGCGGCTGCTCGGGGAGCCGGCCGTGGCGGTGGCCGCATGACATCGCTTCGCTGCTGGACCGTGGTCGGCGTGCAGCCGTCAGGTAGGCCCTCGCGATGATCGACCTGCGCCCTGCGCGCGATCTCACGCGCAGCGAGCTGCGCGCGCTCGTCGCCGACCTCGCCCGCCGGCCGCGGGAGTGGCGCCACCTCGTCCACCACGACCCGCTCGTGCGCACGTACGAGCAGCTCCTGCGCGACGAGCACGTCGCGGTCTGGCTCATCTGCTGGATGGACGACCACGACACGGGCTTTCACGACCACGACGTCTCCTGCGGCGCGCTCGCGGTCGCCCAGGGCGCCGTCGTCGAGGAGCGCCTTGCGCTCGGCGGGCCGCCCATCCGGCGGCGCATGCGGGCCGGCGACGCGCTCGACTTCGCCGCCTCGGACATCCACCGCGTCGCACACGGCGGCGGCGGGCCGGCGATCACGCTCAACGCCTACTCACCGCCGCTCTGGCGCATGGGCGCCTACGAGACGACCCCTGCCGGCGAGCTGCAGCGCCATTCGATCTCCTACGCCGAGGAGCTGCGGCCGTTGGAGATGGCGACGGGCGCCTGAGCCGCGGCTGCGCGAGCGGGGCCGGATCACGCGCGGGCAGCGGGCGCGGCTGGTCCTGAATGTCGCGCCCACGGCTTGGGCGCAGCGAGGCGGCGTCGGGTACGACGTGGTCTTCGAGCAGGAAATCGTGCCGAGTCGGGGTCCGTCTAGCAGCGGAGCAAAATTGCGGGCGTTCGGTGATTTGGAAGCTCGGTCTCGGCCCGTCGGCGACCGGCCGGACGCCCGCCCGGGCCTGTTAATTGTTAATGAAAGCCGGATCGGTGTCTTGTGTGCTCACTATCTGCGCATTGATAGAAGCGCGGCCGGTCGGATGCTTCGATCAACAGGTGTTAAACGAACCGCTCAACGTGAGAGCCCTATGTAGTGGAGCCGACCTCGTGGTCACGGGCAGCCGTCGCGATAGGGGATGCCGGCGGCATACCGCGTCCACTCGGTCTGGCTCAGGCCGCCACCAACTAGGTTGCAGATCTCGGTCTGCAGCTCACCGAGGTTGCGCCATAACAGCCGCTTCCATATGCGGACCGTCTTATCGGTGCTGGCGGAGGCCAGGGTGCGACCGTCGGGACTAAACGCCACGCTGAACGCGCTGCTCCGGCGGTCCGTAAGTGGCTTGTCGAGGAGCTTGTGGGTGCGCACGTCCCACAACCGCACCGTCCTATCGGTGCTGGCGGAGGCGAGGGTGCGACCGTCGGGGCTGAACGCCACACTCTCAACACGGTTGGCGTGGCCGGTGAGCGGCTTGCCGAGTTGCTTGTGCGTACGCAGGTCCCACAACCGGAGCGTCTCGTCCCAGCTGGCGGATGCCAGGGTGCGACCGTCGGGGCTGAACGCAACGCTACTGACAGCGTCGGTGTGGCCTTTGGTACCCATTCAGGGGGTCAGGGTCCGGCGGGCATGAGTGAGGGGGCGGGCTGGCCGTGGAGTGCTGCGGTGATCGCGTCCAGTAGGTAGTCGTGGAGGTTGCGGCTTTGCAGGCGGCAGGTTTCG
>JBPCJA010000245.1:0-4607 GCA_051005755.1 Solirubrobacteraceae bacterium | reverse complement strand
ATAACTTGGGCGGGGAACGGGAGCTCTCAAGCGGTATGACGCAGATCACGAGCAACGGGGCTGGGGTGCCGGACCCCGAGCTGGCAGAGCGTGCGCAGCGGCGGCGGTTCACCGCCGAGTACAAGCTTGAGGTGCTGCGCGAGGCTGACGCGTGCGACGCGCCCGGGCAGATCGGCGCGTTGTTGCGTCGCGAGGGGCTGTACACGTCGCATCTGACGTACTGGCGCAAGCAGCGCGATCAGGGCGCGCTCGCCGCGCTGGGACGCCCGCGGGGGCGCCCCAAGGGCGACGGGCACGGGGCGCAGCTGTCGCAGCTGCGCCGGCGCGCGGAGCGCGCCGAGGCGCAGCTCGAGAAGGCGCGGCGGGTGATCGAGGTGCAGGGAAACGTCTGCGCGCTCTTGGGCGATCTGCTGGAGCCCGAGAGCGCGAACCCCGGTACCGAGCGATGATCGAGCAGGCCGTCGAGGAGCTCACGCCGATCGTGGGGACCAGGCCGGCGTGCCGGGCGCTGGGGGCGTCGCCGGCGACGATCCACCGGCGCCGGCGCCCGCCCCTGCCGCGCCAGCCGCCGCGTCGGCGCGGTCGACGAAGCCGTAGGCGCGGCCAAGCTGCGCTCGCAGGAGGCGGCGTCGCGGGCCAGCGCGTGGCCGAGCGCCGCCTTCAGCGCGCACAGCGTGCGCGTCTGGTAGTCCGTGCCGGGGGATGCGAACACCGGCCTCTGCGAAGGCGATCGCTCGTCGCGCGTCGCGTTGCTCCGAGGCCCACTGGCTCTGTCGCTGAGGCCGAAGACGGCCCCGACGCCTGCGCCGAGAAGCTGCGACGGTTGATGGGATCCACGTCCTCTCCCGCTTCGCTGTGCGCGGATCAGCGCAGCGCCACGGGCGCGCCGGCCTCAAGCGTCGCAGCACGTCGGGCAGCAGCGCGGCCGTGGCTCGCCATCGCTCGCTCGTGCATGGCGGCGGGTAGGAGCTCTACGAGCGCTCCCTGCGCCTCGAGCACGCGGTCGCACGCCCCGATGAACGGCGGCGACGGGGTGGCGTGAGCCAGCTCGACCTGGCTGACGTGCTGGGGCGCGTAGCCAGCCAACTCGCCGAGCGCCTGCAGCGTCAGCCCGCGCGCCTGACGTCGAGCGCGCAACTCGGCGCCCAGCCGTGCGGCGTGCGAGGCGTCAGGGTCTACGGGATTGGGCGGTCGGCCGCGGCCCATGGCGACGCGAGCCTACACCTGTCGATAATTCTCCGTAATTTTCCGGCAAGCGCACTGGGTGGCCTAACGCCCGCAACAACAACCAGCCGCTCCCTGGTGATGGGTCGGCTCCCTCTCGGACCGCCGCAAACGCGAGGAAAACCCTCAAACGTCCAGCGGCGCCGCGATCGCCGACGGCTACGCCGACGTTCAGCGCTCCCGCAGACCTCTCGCGCTGCCGGGCGCCCGTGGCCGATCCGTCGCCCGATGTCTGTACGTTGCGGCTACTTCGTGATCCCAAGAGCGCGACCGAGGAGGACGTAGATGAAGCATCACGAGAACCAATGTCGTAGGGAAGCCCCGCAGACGCGAGAGTCGTTTACGTCCTGCCGCGCTCTTCTCGGTGCGCAGCTATCGGATGCATCCACACGTTCGTTGGGTACGTCTGAGCACCTACGTGTATCAGGGCAAGGGCACGCGTCCTCTACCACGGCATGATCATTCGGCTACCAGCGCAAGAGGATGCACACGTGTCGAGCGGCTGCTCGGCATGCGAGGTGAACTGGTGGCCTCACCAGGCCGATCACGGGCGCTGCCCGATGTGCGGCGGGGGCACCATCCCCACGGAGGAGCCCGCCAGCGACGATGCCGACCTCCTGTACCGAATCGTCCGCGTCGAAGCGGAGCATCGCGACATCTACGGCCACTTCGACCGCTATTACGCCGGGCGCGAGCAGGACCGCCACGCGGCCTGAGCCTGAGGCCTCAGTAACCGCGTTACGAACCGGTTCCGCGACAGCAGTGGCCGGGGTCCTCGTCAACGTAGGGCGCTCGCGCCCGGACTCCTCAGGACCAATCTCGACGACCTGGCCTCCCTTATGCGGCGGGCCGCGGTGCGACGGGAACGGCCGCGAGCACGTCGGGCACGCGGTCGTACTGGCGCAGCGTTCGGTTGACGAGGATCTGAACGGCGATCCCTCAAAACAGGATGCTCCAGATGATGTGGATCGTGGGCGTCCGCTTGTCGGGATGAACGGCCGTCTGAAGGCGTCGGATCTTCGTAAAGGCCAGGCCGCCGACGATCAACGCGGGGATGATCAGGTAGATGCCGACGATCATGCCGACGATATAGGTCCACGGTTTGATCTCGGCGAGTTGGATATCCCCCGTCGCCCGGCCGAAGTCACGCAGGGTGCGCAGGTTGCGTGCGAACGCAAACCAGGAGTAGAAGCCGAGCGTGCAGATGCACAGGCCGAAGTAGATCCACATGCTCTGCACGCGCACCTGACCCGCGGGGGTGTTGCGGTAGTCCATGTCAGTCCTCTCATGAGTACTGCGGTCTGGAGTACGTCGGTTCGTGTGGCGAGAGCCGTGGGGCGCGAAGGTCAGTCCTTCACGGGCGATCGCTTGAGGATCTGAACCTCGATCTTGCCGCCGCGCGCCAGCGAGCCGCCGGCGCGCGAGCATGCGGTGGTCCAGATCGGCTGCTGAGGGTCACGATCCCTCGGTCATAACACGTGGTCCCGTCTGACTTGTAGACGGTGAATTCGGTAACGACCCTGTAGGCCAGAACTTCGACCACTACAGCGACCGCGGTCAGCTTGACCGACTAATCCATCGTGTAGTAACTGTCCAATCGAGGCTTGTCTTGCGCCGGGAAAAGTCCAGGAGAATACGCACTCCGTGGTAGCCCTACGGCCCGCTGCCGCTCGATCTCGACGATCGAGTCCCTTGACACGTCGCCGGGCGGCGAGGGGTCGGCACGTAACGCCTCGCCGCAGCGCTTCTCGTCACTACCGGCATGGGATCCATGTATCGCGAGCGGGGCCTGGCCCCTCTTATCTCTGATGGAGCCCACCCCACACCTCACGCTCGCCAGAGTTCCGCCGCGCACCCCGCCCGCGCACGGAGCGGAGCGGTCGCTGCTGCCGCGCCGGGTTATCCCGCCGCTGTGGCGCGAGGCCCGTGCCGGCAGCCTGCTGCTGAACATGCTGCGCGAGGAGCTCCGTCCGGCGCCGCCCGGGCCGACCTGCGGCCCGCCCGTGCTGCTCGTACCTGGTGTGTTCGCGGGCGATGCCTCGCTCGCGCCGCTGGCAAGCACCCTGAGCGATCAGGGGTGGGCGGTCTGGCCGTCGGGCATCCGAAGCAACGTCGGTTGCTCGGGCGCGATCGTGCAGCGGCTGGTGACGCGCCTTGAGGCGATCGTCCCTGACCACGGCCGTGTCGCGCTCGTCGGGCACAGCCGCGGTGGACTGCTCGCCCGCGCAACCGCCCAGCGGCGCCCGGACCTCGTCAGCGGCGTCGTCACGCTCGGCTCGCCACACCGCGACCAGCTTGCGGTGCACCCGCTGCTGTGGGCCAACGTCATGACGCTGGCCGCGCTCGGGAGCCTCGGTGTGCCCGGGTTCCTGCGATTCGGTTGCCGGGGCACGGACGACTGCTGCAGCGGCTACGACCACGACGTCGCGGCCTCGCTGCCCCCTGGCATCGGCGCGATCTCCGTGTTCTCGCGTCGTGACGGCGTCGTCGACTGGCGCGCATGCGTCGACCCCGACGCCACCAACGTCGAGGTCGAGGCGACGCACTGCGGCATGCCAAGCGATCCAGCGACGCTGCGGGCGATCCTCAGCGCGGTCGCGAGCTTCGACTCTTCGCAATCGTCGCCGCACCTCGAGCCGGTCGCCTGGCCCGCAGCGGCCTGACCGGCCGCCGGCCAAAGGCCACAGGCACGCAGGTCGCGGCGAGGGCCGCCCCGGCACGGCTGGTCGACCGCGACCGACGGACTACTCTCGGGGCATGGACACAGGCATCGGATTCTTCGCCACGCACGACGCGATCGGGCCGGCTGCGATCGCCCGGCTGGTCGAGGAGCACGGACACGCGGCGCTGTACTTCCCAGAGCACTCGCACATCCCCGCCAGTCGCGAAAGCCCGTTCGAGGGCGGTGGCGAGATGCCACGCAAGTACGCCCATACCTACGATCTCTTCGTGGCCCTGGCCACGGCCGCGGCGGCGACCTCGAAGCTGCGGATCGGCAGCGGGATCTGCCTCGTCACCGAGCGCGATCCGATCCACACCGCAAAGGCGGTCGCAAGCGTCGACCATCTCTCAGGCGGGCGGATGGACTTCGGCGTCGGCGCGGGCTGGAACCGCGAGGAGATGGCCAACCACGGCACCGACACGCGCGTGCGGATGGCGATCACGCGCGAACGCGTCGAGGCGATGAAGGCGATCTGGACCTCCGACGAGGCCAGCTACCACGGCGAGCACGTCTCGTTCGAACGCATCTGGTCATGTGGAGTTCCCCCGGTTTCGTGGACACCTGCTGACTGAGTTTGCTCGGTCGGGAAGGATGTCTGTCGATGCCGAAGACCCCGTCGTATTCCAAGGAGTTCAAGCGTGAGGCCGTGCAGCTGTTGCGC
>JBPCJA010000244.1:0-16144 GCA_051005755.1 Solirubrobacteraceae bacterium | reverse complement strand
CCCCCCCCCCTCCCCCCCCCCCCCCCCCCCCCCCCCCCCCCTTCCCTCTTGCCCTCCCCCCCCTTCCCCCCCCCCCCCCCCCCCCCCCCCCCCCCCCCCCCCCCCCCCCCCCCCCCGGGCCGGTCCGGCGCGGGGGTGCCTGCTCAGTCCGTCCACCAGTCGCGCAGCAGCTCGCCGTCGTCCTCCACCTGCGGCGCGCCGATGAGGATCATCTCGGCCCCGTTGGGCCCGGCCTCCCGGCAGCGCATGGTCTCCGGCGGGATTCGGATCGCGTCCCACGCGCGCAGCTCGACGATCTCGTCCTCGAGCTTCATCCGCATGCTGCCGCTGACGACGACGTAGATCTCCTCCTGGCTGCCGTGGCGGTGGGCGAACGGCTCGCGGAAGCCGGGCGCCATGCGGAAGTACGTCAGGCCCGACTGCTCGAGCTCCAGCGGCTTGCGGGCGAAGCGGGCCTCGAGGCTCGGCGACAGGCCGACCGTCGGGGCGAGGTCCTCGACCTCCTTGAGGTTCACGACGGTGTAGGGGGTGTCGCTCATCGAGAGGACCAGCCTTTCGAGTTCCCAGCGGCCGTGGTCGAGCAATGGCGGGCTGTCATCGTGCCGCGCTCCTCAGCAGGTAGGCGCGCACGAAGCCGTCGAGATCGCCCTCGAGCACGCGGTTTGCGTCACCGACCTCGTGGTCGGTGCGGTGGTCCTTGACCATCATGTACGGGTGCAGGACGTAGGACCGGATCTGCGAGCCGAAGTTCACGTCCTGAGCCTCGCCCTTCTCGCGCGCGAGCTCCTCCTGACGCCTGCGCTCCTCGAGCTCGACGAGCTTGGAGCGCAGCATCTTCATCGCCGTCTCGCGGTTCTGCGTCTGCGAGCGCTCGTTCTGGCATTGCACGACGATGCCGCTGGGCCGGTGGGTGATGCGCACCGCGGAGTCGGTCTTGTTGACGTGCTGGCCGCCGGCGCCCGAGGCGCGGTAGGTGTCGACCTGGAGGTCGTCGGCGTCGATCGCGACCTCG
This sequence comes from Solirubrobacteraceae bacterium, assembly GCA_051005755.1. Lineage (GTDB taxonomy): Bacteria > Actinomycetota > Thermoleophilia > Solirubrobacterales > Solirubrobacteraceae > CADCVQ01. Next base: position 15,132 of record JBPCJA010000244.1, on the reverse strand, counting down.
CCGGCGTCCTCGATGACGGGCGCGACCTCGACGCCGGCAAACGACGTCTGGCGACGGTTGGCGGAGTCGAACGGGGACAGGCGTACGAGCCGGTGCACGCCCTTCTCGGCGCCGTAGAGGCCATAGGCGTTGTCGCCCGCGACGCGGAACGTGGCCGACTTGATGCCGGCCTCCTCGCCCGCGCTGGCCTCCAGCAGCTCGACCTTGAAGCCGCGCCGCTCGGCCCAGCGCATCTCCATCCGCAGGACCATCTCCGCCCAGTCCTGCGCGTCGGTGCCGCCCGCGCCGGCGTTGACGGTGACGAGTGCGTCGCCGGCGTCATAGCGCCCGGAGAACAGCCGCTGCTCCTCGAGCGCCACCAGGCGCTGCTCGACGGGTGCGAGCTGCCCCTCGAGCTCGCCGGCGATCTCGTCGTCCTCCTGCGCCATCTCGGCGAGGCTCTCGAGGTCCTCGACGTCGGTCCGAAGCGCGCCGAACTCCTCCAGGCGCCGCGCCGCCCGGGCATGCTCCGCGCTGACCTTCGCCGCCACCTCCTGGTCGTCCCAGAAGCCCGGCGCCGACATCTGCCCCTCGAGCGCGGCGAGACGCTCGCTCAGCGAAGCCGGGTCAAAGATAGTCCGCGAGCAGGGACATCTGCGCGCGGATCGCCGCGAGGCGCTGTGGGATGCTCTCGGGCGTCGGCGTGGAGGCCATCACGCCAGCATAGACCCGTCGGACGTCGCTGCTCGTCAGCCGCCGTGCGACCGCCGCACCGGGGGCGGCACAATTTCCAGATGGATCCACACGCCGTACTCGGCCTGGACCCGGACGCCTCCGTCGACGAGGCGGCGCGCGCGTACCGCGATCTCGCCAAGCAGTGGCATCCCGACCGCGCGGGCGATCACGGCGCATGGCGCATGATCGAGCTCAACGTCGCCTACGAGCTCCTGCGCTCGGCGCACCGCCCGCGCGCAGGCCCGCCGGTCACGCCCGCGCACGGCCACGGCCGTGGCCGCGAGGGGCGCGGCCACTGGCTGCCGGAGGCGATGCGCCACGCCCTCGGCCGCGAGCTGCTCGACGCGCTCGAGCCCGACGAGCGCGTGGAGCTCGTCACGCCCGCCGCGACGTGGGCGAGCCCGAGCACGCTGCTCGCGGTCACCGATCGCCGCCTTCTGTGGCTGCTCGACGACGCGGTCGGCAACCGGGTGCGCTCGCTGCGCTTTCGCGACACCGAGCACGCCGAGCACGGACCGATGTGGCCGCGCCGCAAGCGCGCCCGCCTGCGCGTGCAGCCGCGCTACGGAGGACGTCGCTGGACGTTCACCGATCTGCGGCCGACCACGGCCGCGGCGATCGTGGGGCACGTGCGCGAACGGCGCTGACCCCGTGCGGGCCGCGGCCCGCTTGACAAGCGGGTGCCGTGTGTGGTCACGTAGCGCCGCGCGAATGAGCTGTCCTGGTCCGGGACGGCGCGCTGGAAGAGGCGGGGGAAACGGAAAGGTGTCCACAGCCGGACTGGACTGCACCCTGCGACGACAGCGGCCACCGCGGCTGGGACCGCACAGGTGACCGCGATGCTCGATCTGCTCACCGTCGGCGAGCCGCTCATCTGCCTGACGGCCGGGGGTCGCCTCCCCGCGGCGCACACCCTGGCGAAGTCGATGGGGGGCGCCGAGGCCAACGTCGCGATCGGGCTGGCCCGGCTGGGCCTGCGCGCCGGCTACATCTCGCGCGTCGGCGCCGATCCGTTCGGCGACGAGATCGTGCGCACGCTCCGCGGCGAGGGCGTGGACGTGTCGGGCGTGCAGCGCTCGCCGGCGCGCCCGACCGGCCTCATGGTCAAGGAGCTGCGCTCGCCCAGCGACGTCCGCGTCCACTACTACCGGCAGGGGTCGGCGGCGACCGAGCTCGACGGCATCGGTGAGATCCCGCCGGCACGCCACGTGCACGCGACCGGGATAACGCTCGCGCTCGGCGCCGGCCCCGCCGCAGCGGCGAGCGAGCTGCTGTCGGCGGCTGCGGCGATGGGAGCGAGCGTGAGCTTCGACCCGAACATCCGCCTCAAGCTCTGGTCGCTGGACGATGCCGTCACGGCGCTGCGTGAGGTCCTCCGATACGTCGACGATCTGCTGCTCAGCGAGGCCGAGGCGGTGGCGCTCGCCGGCGCCGGCGACCTCGACGAGGCCCTGCGCCGGCTCGCCGATCGCGGGATCGCGCGGGTCGTCGTGCGGCGCGGCGCCGACGGTGCCGTCGGGATCGCCGACGGAGGGCGCGTCGAGGTCGCGGCCGAGGCCTCGGGACCCGTCGTCGACAGCGTCGGCGCCGGCGACGCGTTCACCGCCGGCTACCTGTTCGAGCGCCTCTCTGGCGCGACCTTCGAGGCGGCGATGGCGACCGGCACGTGGGCGGCGGGCCACGTCGTCGCGCACCCGGGCGACTACGAGGGCCTGCCCGACCGCGCCGACTACGACGCCTGGCGCGGCATCACGACGGCGGTCGACCGATGAGCCCGCGGCCGGCGAGCTTCCCGGCCCTGCTCGCGAATCGCCGCATCATCGTCGTCGTCCGCCACGACGACGACGCGGCCGCCGAGGCGATCGCCCGGGCGGCCGCCGACGGCGGCCTGCGCGCCGTCGAGATCACGACGACCGTTCCCGGCGCGGCTACGCTGATCGCCACGCTGCGCGCGTCGCTCGCGGCGGACGTTCTCGTCGGCGCAGGCACGGTGCTGTCCGTGCGCCAGCTCGACGCCGTGCTCGCGGCGGGCGCCCAGTTCGTCGTGGCGCCGGGCCTGGATCGCCCGGTCGTCGAGCGCTGCGCGGCGGCGCAGGTGCCGATCGTCCCGGGAGCGCTGACGCCGACCGAGGTCATGGCCGCCCGCGCGCTGGGCCTCGACGCGCTCAAGCTGTTCCCGTCGCAGACGGTCGGCCCGGCGCACCTGCGGGCGCTGCTGTCGGTGTTCGAGGACGTGGCGTTCATCCCCACCGGCGGCGTGCGCAGCGAGAACGCCGCCGGCTGGTTCGAAGCCGGCGCGCACGCCCTCGGCCTGTCGGGCGAGTTCGATGCCGCCCACAGCGCCGGCGGCGAAGACGCGGTGCGGCGCCTGGCGCGCCACCTGAGCGAGACCTTCGAGACGGCCAGCAGCAACCCCCAATCCATCAGCGATGTCCCAAGGTAGGGAGAGAGGTCTCATGCACACGATCGGTCGAAGGTCACTCATCGCCGCAGTGGCGGCGGCCATGGCCGTCGGGCTCGGCGCCTGCGGCGAGCCCGACACCAAGACGCAGGGCTCGCAGGCGAGCGGCGGACCCGCCGATCTGTCCAGCCCGCCTGCGCTGCCCACCAAGCCGATCACGCTCAACGTGATCGACGGCGGCGGCGACCTGCAGCTCTCGCAGCCGGCGATCGACCAGTTCGTCAAGGATCATCCGAAGCTCGTCGGCAAGGTCACGTACTCGAAGTCCACCGGTCCGGAGCTGGCGGGCAAGATCCAGGCCGGCCAGCGCGCCGGCAAGGTGCAGTACAACGTCGTCGTCGCGGGCTACGGCGAGATCGCCGCGGGCGCCCAGCAGCGGCTCTGGCAGAAGCTGCTGCCGAACTTCGAGAAGACGCTCGGCGACGTCGAGAGCAAGTACCAGGAGGGCGCGCTGAAGATGCACCGCCTGATCGACGGCTACGCGCTGACGAGCTATTACAACCCCAACGGGCCGCTGCTGGAGTACAACCCGGGCAAGGTGAGCGCGCCGCCGAAGAGGCCCGCGCAGCTGCTCGCCTGGGCGAAGGCGAACCCGAAGAAGTTCACGTACGCGCGGCCCGCCAACTCAGGCCCGGGGCGGACGTTCCTCATGGGGCTGCCGTACATCCTCGGCGACTCGGACCCGCGCGATCCCGATAAGGGTTGGGACAAGACGTGGGCGTTCCTCGAGGACCTCGACAAGTACATCGACCACTACCCCTCCGCCACCGGGGTGACGATGGACGAGCTGACGTCGGGCGCGGTGAACATGATCGCCAGCACGACCGGCTGGGACGTCAACCCGCGCGCGCTCGGCGTCGTCCCGAAGGACTTCAAGATCCAGGCCTTCGACGGCTTCAAGTTCGTCGCCGATGCGCACTACGTGGCGATCCCGCGCGGCGTGCCGGCGGGTGAGCAGGCGGTGATCCTCGAGCTGATGAAGTTCATGCTCACGCCCAAGGCGCAGGCCTACGCGTACGACAAGGGCTACTTCTATCCCGGCCCGGCCGTGAAGGACGTTCCGCTGTCGCTCGCGCCCGCCGAGAGCCAGAAGGTGATCAAGGAGTTCACGCGGCCGGAGTACGACACGCTGTTCAAGCGGGTTCTCGTCGAGCCGCAGCTCGACGTGGACGACATCGTCTTCATGTTCGACAGGTGGGACCGAGAGGTGGGTGGATCGAAGGTCAAGGAGTGATAGCGCCGCCGCGGCTGCGCGAGCTCGTGCTCGACGGCCTGAGCCGCAGCTTCGGGCCGCAGATCGCGCTCGCCGCCCTCGATCTGAAGATCGCGGGCGGCGAGTTCATTGCCCTGCTGGGGCCGTCCGGCTGCGGGAAGTCGACGGCGCTGAACTGCATCGCGGGTCTCATCGCGCCGACGAGCGGCACGATCTCGCTCGACGGCCGCTCGCTCGACGGCACGCCCTCCGAGCGGCGCGGCTTCGGCGTCGTGTTCCAGAGCTACGCGCTGTTTCAGCACATGACCGTCCGTGCGAACATCGCGTTCGGCCTGCGCATGCGCCGCCTGCCCAAGGCACAGGTCGCCGAGCGCGTCGACCGGGCGCTCGCGCTCGTCCAGCTCGAGGGGCACGCCGACAGGTACCCGAGCCAGCTGTCGGGCGGCCAGCAGCAGCGCGTGGCGATCGCCCGCGCGATCGTCATCGAGCCGCCGCTCGTGCTGATGGACGAGCCGCTGTCGAACCTCGACGCCAAGCTGCGCCTGGAGATGCGCACCGAGATCCGGCGCCTGCACCGCGAGCTCGGGCTGACGACGATCTACGTCACGCACGACCAGGAGGAGGCGTTCTCGCTCGCCGACCGGCTCGTCGTGCTGCGCGACGGCGTGACGCAGCAGATCGGCGCGCCCGACGAGATCTACTACCGCCCCGCGAACCCGTACGTCGCCGACTTCGTCGGCTTCCGCAATGCCGTGCCGATGACGCTCGAGCGCCGCGACGGCGACGCCGGCGACGCCCAGGGGCATGGGCTGCGCGCACGTGGCAGGGTGTCGGGGGAGGGATCGAGCGGGCCCGTCACGCTCGCGATCCGGCCCGACGACCTCGTCGTCGGCGGCGACGGTGAGAACGCGTTCGAGATCACGGTCGACGCGGTCGAGTTCCGCGGGCGCAGCTTCGTCGTCGAGGGCGCGACGGCCTCGGGGCAGCGCCTGCGCGGCACGTCGGCCGCCGCCGTCGCGATCGGCGCCACCGTCACGCTGCGCGCCCCGGCGTCCAGGGTGCTGCTGTTCGCGGGCGCGGGCTGAGCATGCGCCGCCGGCTCGCCGAGCACGGGATCGACCGCACGTTGCTGCTCCTCCTGCCGGCGGTCGCGTTCCTCGTCGTCATCTTCCTGTACCCCTTCGGATACGGGCTCGTCCTGTCCTTCCAGCCCGAGCGCTACGTCGGCGTCTTCGCCAACTACGAGCACTTCTTCGCCGATCCGTTCCTGCGCGACACGATCGCCATCACGCTCGGCCTCGCCGTTCCGGCGGCGCTGTTCAACGTCATCGCCTCGGTGCCGGTCGCCTACCGGATGCGCGGCGCCTTTGCAGGCAAGCGCCTGCTGATCGGGATGCTCGTCATGCCCGTCACGCTCGGCACCGTGCTGATCGCGAAGGGACTGCTGACGCTGCTGGGCGCCCGCGGCTGGGTCAACCGGGCGCTGCTGGAGCTCGGGCTCGTCGACGACCCGGTGCGCTTCGTCAACAACTACTGGGGCGTGCTGCTGACGCTGCTCATCACCGGCTTTCCGTTCGCCTTCCTGCTGACGCTGTCCTACCTCGGCGGGATCGACCCGATGCTCGAGCGCGCCGCGGCGACGCTCGGCGCCGGACCGCGCCAGCGCTTCTGGCAGATCACGTTCCCGCTGCTGCTCCCCGGGCTGGCGATCACCTTCATCCTGACGTTCGTCCTCGCGTTCGCGGTCTTCCCGTCGGCCGTCCTCGTCGGCGAGCCGGCGGGCGAGACGCGGGTGATCTCGATCGTCGCCTACCGCGCCGCCTACGAGCAGTTCGACGCCTCGATGGGCTCCGCGATCGCGATGATCATGGGTGCCGTGCAGCTCGCCGTCGTCGCCGTCGTGCTCGGCGTGCGCGGCCGGCTGTACCGCGGGCCGAGCGGCGGGGGCAAGGGATGAGCGCGATCCCCCGGCCGCGCGTCGGCGCGAGCCCGCTGGCGTGGCTGGCGCGGGGGCTCGTCGGCTTCTTCCTCGTCTTCATGCTGGCGCTCATCGCCGCGGTCGTCGTCAACTCGCTCGGGACGCGCTGGCTGGACCACTGGCTGCCGGACGCGTTCACGACGCACTGGTACGGCGACGCCTGGCGCGAGTTCGGCCTGACGTCGGTCATGCTCGTGACGATCGAGATCGCGGCCGCGGTCGTGGCGCTCTCGCTGCTCATCGGCGTGCCGGCGTCCTACGCGCTCGCGCGCCGCGACTTCCCCGGTCGCCGGCTCGTCATGCTCGCGTTCCTCGTCCCGCTGCTGCTGCCGCCGGTGACCTACGGCATCCCGCTGGCGACCGTCCTGCTGCGCCACGACCTCGGCGGCACGCTGACCGGCGTGATCCTTGCCAACCTCGTCCCGAGCGTGCCGTTCGTGATCCTCACGATGACCCCGTTCATCGAGCAGATCGACCCGCGGATCGAGGCCGCCGCGCGGACGCTCGGCGCCGGGACGGCCACGATCTTCGTGCGCATCCTCGGCCCGCTGCTCGTTCCCGGGATGCTCGCCGCCGGGCTGCTCGTGCTCGTGCGCACGGTCGGCATGTTCGAGCTGAGCTTCTTCACCGCCGGACCGGGGTCGCAGCCGCTCGTGGTCGTGCTGTACTACGCCGCATTCGCCCCCGGCGTGCGGGCGTCGCAGTCGATCGACGCGATGGCGGTGATCTACATGGGCCTGATGCTGATGCTGCTGGTTGCCGCGCTGAGCTTCGTCAACCCCACCAACCTCGTCGCGCGGCTGCGGGAGAACCCGTGAACATCGAGCACGCCGAGGTCATCGTCTGCAGCCCCGGGCGGAACTTCGTGACGCTCAAGCTCGTGACGTCCGACGGCGTCGTCGGCTACGGCGACGCGACGCTCAACGGCCGCGAGCTGGCCGTCGCCAGCTACCTGCGCGACCATCTCCAACCGCTGCTGATCGGCCGTAACGCGCACCGCATCGAGGACACGTGGCAGTACCTCTACCGCGGCGCCTACTGGCGCGGCGGGCCGGTCGCCATGACGGCGATCTCGGCGGTCGACGTCGCGCTGTGGGACATCAAGGGCAAGGTCTGTGGCCTGCCCGTCTATCAGCTCCTTGGCGGCGCCTGCCGCGACGGCTGCCTGGCGTACACCCATGCGTCCGGTCGCGACGTGGCCGAGCTGCTGGAGGCCGTCGCCGCCAAGCTGGCGCTCGGCTACCGCGCGGTGCGCGCGCAGGCCGGCGTGCCGGAGCTTCGCAAGGTCTACGGCGTCGCGACCGGCAGCGGGGCCTACGAGCCGGCCGCGCGCGGCGCGCGTCCGGACGAGGAGGTCTGGGACTCCCGTGCGTACCTGCGTCACGTGCCCGGCGTCTTCGCGGCGCTGCGGGCGCAGCTCGGGCCCGAGCCGGCGCTGCTGCACGACGTCCACCACCGGCTGACGCCGCTGCAGGCCGCCCAGCTCGGGCGCGCGCTGGAGCCCCACGACCTCTTCTGGCTGGAGGACGTCACGCCCGCCGAGAATCCCGACGCCCTGCGGCTCGTGCGCGAGCACACGGTCACGCCGCTGGCGATCGGCGAGGTGTTCAACACGATCTGGGACTGCCGCACGATCCTGCAGGACCGGCTCGTGGACTACATCCGCGTCAAGCCGTCGCACACCGGCGGCATCAGCCACGTGCGGCGCATCTTCGCGCTGGCCGAGCTGTCGCAGATCCGCTCGGGCTGCCACGGCGCGACCGACATCTCGCCCGTCGGCATGGCCGCCGCGCTGCATGTCGGCCTCGCGATCCCGAACTTCGGCATCCAGGAGCACCAGCGCCACGAGCCCCTCGTCGACGCGGTCTTCCCGCACGCCTACCGCTTCGACGACGGCTATCTGCACCCAGGCGACGAGCCGGGCCTCGGCGTGTCGCTGGACGAGGCGCTCGCCGCGCAACACCCCTATGTCGCCGCGTATCTGCCCGTCAACCGCCTCGCCGACGGCACGATGCACGACTGGTGACGGGCTTGGGCTCGGCGACCGCTCGGCTGACGCGTCGCGGCCTCGGCGGGCGCCGGCCCGTCCCGGCCGATGCGCCCGCGCAGGCGGGCATCGTCCATCTCGGGCTCGGGAGCTTCCATCGCGCCCATCAGGCGATCTACACCGCCCGCGCGCTCGAGCGCGAGGCCGGACCGTGGGGGATCGCCGGCGTCGCGCACCGGTCGCGCCGCGTCACCGACGCGCTGCGCGCCCAGGACGGCCTGTACTGCGTCCTCGAGCTCGGCGGCGCGGAGCTGGCGCCGCTCGTCGTGGGCGTCCACACCGAATTGCTCGTCGCCGCCGACGCACCGGGCGCGGTCGTCGCACGGCTCGCCGACCCGGGCACGCGCATCGCGACCCTCACGGTGACCGAGCAGGGCTACACCGCGGGCGCCGGGACGGGCGGGCTGGACACCGAGCTCGCCGCGGTGCGGGCCGACCTCGGCGGCGCGCCCCCGAGCACGACGATCGGGCTGCTCGCGCGGGGACTGCAGCAGCGCTGGCGCGGGCACGGTGAGCCGATGGCGATCGTGAGCTGCGACAACGTCGGCCGCAACGGGGAGCACACGCGCGCGCTCGTGCTGGAGTTCGTGGGGCTGCTGCCCGAGCCGGACGCCGCCGAGCTGCGCGGGTGGATCGAGCGGTCGATCGCCTTCCCGTCCACGATGGTCGACCGGATCGTGCCGGCAACGCGGCCCGAGCATCGCGTGCGCGCCGCCGAGCTGCTCGGGCTTGATGATGCGGCGCCCGTCGTCGCCGAGCCGTTTCACATGTGGGTGCTCGAGGACCGCTTCCCGGGCGGCCGGCCGCGCTGGGAGGCCGCCGGCGCGATCTTCAGCGACGAGGTCGAGCGCTACGAGCAGCTCAAGCTGCGCCTGCTCAACGCGACCCATTCGCTCATCGCCTACCTCGGCCTGCTCGCGGGGGAGCCCTCGATCGCGCGGGCGATCGCGCGGCCGGAGATCCGCGCCGCGGCCGAGCACGTCATCCACGACGAGCTGCGCCCGACGCTCGACGCGCCCGCGGGGGTCGACGTGCCGCGCTACGTCGACGAGCTGTTTGCGCGCTTCGCCAACGCCGCGCTTGATCACCGCGCCTGCCAGGTCGCCTCGGACGGCTCGGCGAAGCTGCCCGCCCGTATCACCGGGGCGGTGCTGCACCACACTGGACGCGGCGTCGTGCCCCGAGCGCTCGCGCTGACCGTCGCGGCCTACGTCCGCTGCCTGGCCACGCCGGGCGCGTACGACGCCGCCCGCCTCGGCGCGACCGCCGATCCCCAGCGCGACCGCCTGGAGGAGCTCGGGCGGCGTGCACGCGACTCGCGCGAGCTCGTGGAAGCCGTCTTCGAGCTCGGGATCTTCGCGCCGGCCGTCGCGCAGGCCACCCCGTTCGTCGACGCGATCGCCGAGCTGCATGCCGTCCTCGTGGCACACGGCCATGGCGCGGCCATCGAAGCCGCGATCGGATGAGCGAGCTGCTGGCCATCCACCATGCCGTCCCGATGGCGCACGACGATCGCACGGCCATCGAAGCCGCGATCGGATGAGCAAGGCGCTCGTCATCCACCATGCCGTCCCGATGGCGCACGACGATCGCACGGGCGTCGAGGTCGCGATCGAATGAGCGAGCCGCTGGCCATCCACCCGCACATCCTGCTGCCGGCGAGCGAGCCCGCGCGCGGCGTCGCGGCCGAACTCTTCGCCGAGATCGCCGGGGCGCCGATCGTCTCCCCTCACGGGCACGTCGAGGCCGCCCTGCTCGCGCGCGACACGTCGTTCTCCGACCCGGCCGCGCTGCTCGTCACCCCCGACCACTACGTCACGCGCCTGCTGCACGCCCACGGCGTCGCGCTCGACGAGTTGCGCCCGCCGGCCGAGCCGCGGTCGAGCTGGCGGCATCTATGCGAGCACTGGCCGCTGCTGAGCGGGACGGTCGTGCGGCTGTGGCTCGAGCTCGTCCTGCACGACGTGCTCGGCGCCAGCGTGGTGCCGTCGGCCGCGACCGCCGACGTCCTGTTCGACGAGCTGTCGCAGCGCCTGGCGCTGCCCGAGTCGCGCCCGCGCGCGCTCTACGAGCGCTTCGGGATCGAGCTGCTCGCAACGACCGACGACCCCGCCGAGGACCTGCGCCACCACCGCGCCCTCGCCGCCGACCCGGACTGGCACGGCACGGTCATCCCGACGTTCCGTCCTGACGCCTACCTCGATCTCTCGCGACCCGGCTGGCCCGCGCAGATCGAGCATCTCGCGGCAGCGGCGGACATGCCGGTCGACACGTACGACGACTTCGTCGCGGCGCTGGAGCAGCGTCGCAGCTTCTTCGCCGAGCACGGCGCGACGTCCAGCGACCATGGAGTCCAGACGCTGGCGACCGAGCGCCTCGACGACCGCGCCGCCCGACGCATCTTCGCGGCGGCCCTGCGTGGCGACGGCCAGCCGCTGGAGGCCGCCGCATTCGGCGCGCACATGCTCGACGAGATGGCCCGCATGTCCTGCGAGGACGGCCTCGTCATGCAGCTGCACCCGGGCGTGCTGCGCGACCACCACGGCGCGACGCTCCACGCCCACGGCCCGAACGCCGGCGCCGACATCCCTCTGCGGGCGGAGTTCACCTCGGCGCTGCGCCCGCTGCTCGAACGCTACGGGACGCACCCGCGCTTCCGGATCGTGCTCTTCACCGTCGACGAGACGACGTTCTCGCGCGAGCTCGCACCGCTCGCGGGCTTCTACCCCTCGGTGTACCTCGGCGCACCGTGGTGGTTTCTGGACTCGCCCGCCGGGATGCTGCGCTTCCGCCGCGCCGTCACCGACACGATCGGGTTTCACCGCACCGCGGGATTCGTCGACGACGCGCGCGCCCTCTGCTCGATCCCCGCGCGCCACGAGGTGGCGCGGCGCGTCGACTGCGCCTTCCTGGCGGGGCTCGTCTGCGAGCACCGGCTATCGCTCGAAGAGGCCGCGACGATCGCGCGTGATCTGGCCAACGATCTGCCGCGGAGCGTGTTCCGGCTCGGCGGGGGATGAGACACAGCAGGGCCGCGTCGCCAATCTGCAAGCGGCTGGAAGGTGAGCGGCCTGGCGACGCTCGGCCTCCGCTCGACTGAGGTTCAGGCCATATCACGCGCAGAGGAGCACGTGACGTCCCCGACGGCGCGTGTCGCGCCGAGCGCGCGCTGGGCGCGGGCGGACATGCGGCGCTCGCAACCACGCGAGAGCAGCAGTGGTGGTGGCACGGTCGTCACCGGGGTCGGACTGAGACTTGACCAGGTGCATGGCCTCACTCACGCGTGCATCGCCACCAGTGGTACTCAGGGGTGAGCGAGGGGACGATCAGTGATGGCCCCGTCGTGTTGACCAGCATGCCGATGTCGCAGAATGTCTGGATGCAAGACGACGCTGGAGAGACCGACGAGCAGATCGCGCGACGCCACGCAGCCGAGGATGCTGACCAGTGGACCGAGGATCTCGCTCGCCGTGCGCTTGAGCCGCTCCTGCCGGAAGCATTGGCGCGCCTTCGCGCGGTGCCGGTGGTCGCCGGCGCGACGAGACCAACGGTGGCTGCGGCCGCAGTGATTGCGTCGCTTGCGGCGAGCTATTCGTTCGGCAACACGCCGGACGACATCACCGAGGCGTTCTCGGCAGGCGCCGGGATCGACGCGTCCGTCGCGGCGCCGATCGTTGAGTTGGCAGCGATGATGGTGCGGGCGGGCATGTTGCCCGAGCCGCGCTGGTGGGAACCCTTGTCGCTGGCCGAGCACCTTGCGATCGCAGTTGCGCGAGACGCGATCGCGGCGGGGGACGACCTGGCGGAGCTGCTTGGCAAGCGTCTGTGGTTGCCCGCGGGGCTCGCCCAGCGCGTCAGCGAGAAAGCTGTTCATGCGGCTGGTCTTGCCTACGCAGCCGACGCCGATGTGTCGGATGGGGTGACAACGAAGGTGATCGCCGCTGCCCGTCGACCAGAGGCACGCGCAGCTGCCAGAGACACTGTCAGCGCGATGACCGAGGGCGCTGGCGGCCGGTTTGATCTCGCCGTTGCGGGTCTCCAGCTTGCCCAGTTGCGGGCCGTAGGTGGGTTGGAAGACACAGCTGCCGATCCGGAGCTGGTCACCTTCATCCAGCGTGAGGCAGACCGCTTCGCGGAAGCGTGCCTGGGGCTGTCAATGCTCGAGATCGATCTCATTCGACCGATGGACCCCGATGAGCGCGATCTCGCTCAGGCGGCCTCGTTGGCAACCAAGTTCATGGTGATGACTCAGGACGAAGGCCCGCATCCCCTCCCCGACCTCATCGGCGGCAGTCGAACGTTGCCAGGCAAGCTTGAGCGTCTCCTCGCCGTGAGCATGCAGAGTTACCAGCAGCGCGCCGGTCCGATAGTTCACTGGACCATCGTGTTCGACGAACCGCTGCCTGACGGGCTGGAGGACGGCGATCCGGTTGAACTAGGTGTCGGGTTGCTTGACGAGGCTGATGGCCTTGAGTTCGTCGTTCGCTGCTCGGTTGGCGGCGAGAGCGTCGATGCACCGATCGGCTACTCCAAATCCTTCGCCGTTCATGTGCTCGGCGCAACGATCCTCGCGCTGACCAAGACTGTGCGAATCGACGTTTACGCGCGGGAGCGCAACCGTTCAATCCGCCACGTCCGGCAGCTTCAGTTGACGCTCAAGAGTCCCCTGCTCGCGAAGGTTCATTCGCGAGCCGCCGAAATGTCTCGGGCGCTGCTGTCGAATGGCGAGCAGGAAGCGCTTGAGCTGATTTCACGCGATCTCGATGTCAATGACGCCGAGATCGCGTCAAGCGGGTTCGGCATGCTGGACTCGGGCAAGTCCGAGCAGCTTCTGGAAGCGTCTCTACCTGCGACTGCGCTGGGTCCGTTCCGTACCGTAACACCCGAACAAGAGCCAGAACTTGCCGTCGCACGCCGGGGTGCACTCGCTGCCGATGCAGACCGCATCGAAGTCGGCGACGAAACCGCGTGCATCGCTGCCGCTGAGGCGGCGGCTCACTATCGAAAGGTCGTCGAACGAACGCGAGCCACCGCGAGATTCAGCCGCGACTATGCCGCTGAGCTTGAGCGCATCACAGTAGGCGTGGCCTCCGGTACACAGGCGGTCGTCCATCTTGCGCTCGGCGCGCATGGGCTCGAAGCACTTTGGGCTGACCGCGCCAATGGCGAGCTTGCGCTTCAGCGGTTGGATCTCGGCGAGGTTAACATCGAGGAGCTACGCCGTGCAGCCAGCGAGCCGCTCGCGGGCTCGCTGACGCTCCTCGACGGGCCCACGACGGCCGGCTCCGCCCTTGGGGGGCGGCTCGCGGAGGCTGCCGATCGGCGCGGCCTCGAACGGTTGATTCTGTGCCCGACCAGGTTTCTGCACGAGTTGCCGCTCCATGCCTTGCCCGTCGGCGACAGCGGCCGGCGCCTCACGGACGAACTCGCCGTGATCTATGCGCCGTCGGCGGCGGTCATCGCGATGCTTCAAGTAACTCCGGCGCGCAAAGGCGGAACGCTCATCGCGGCTGTCGATCTCCCGCACGCCCCCGACGAGGCGATCGCAATAGGCGCCCTCACGGACAATCCGCGAGTGCTCGTCGCTGAGGCCGCGACGCCCGAGGCGTTTCTCGATGGCCTCAGGTGTGCCCGCAACGTGCACGTCTGTTGTCACGGCCGCTACTTCGCAAATGACTATCTCGCGTCGCGGCTCGAGCTGGCCGCCACCTCGACTCACAGCGGTCACCTTACGGTGGCCCGCTTGCTTGCCGAAGCCGACGTCGCTGGCCTTGACCTTGTCGTGCTCGGTGCGTGTCTGTCCGGCGCAGGCCGCACCGCGTCTTCCGCGTTGGACGTCGCTGGCGGAATCGACAGCGCACTTCTCGGTGCCGGCGCGCGCAACGTCGCGAGCGCGCTGTGGGAGATCGACGACTTCGCTGCCCTGCTGTTTCACGCCCAGCTGTACATGGTCCTCTCGGACGGTGCCACGCTGATCGCGGCGCACCGCGCGGCGGTCGACTTGTTGCGTAACGGAGCTTGGCGCGATATCCGCGACCTCCCTACGGGCCAGTTTCTGGGCAGCCTCGGAATCGACCTCGACGACGCGTTCGACCAGATTGCCAATGTAGAAGCCGACGATCCCGGGACCACGATCGACTTCGCCAACCTCGAGCACTGGTCGGCGTACCGACTATGCGGCGTCGGACAGCTCCACGAGCCACCCTGATGCCGCGACGCCCATGAGCCAGCGCTTCCTCTTATCAAGCTTCCCCACGCGAGACGGCTGGCGCTCAACCTTCCCCGCGCTCCGAGCGCGGTGGCGAGCGAGAGTGTCCTCCGACTGCACCGCGCGGCGATCAGAGTGCTGCAACGCCCGAGATGGGGAAGTCTCCGCGCCGGACGGGCAAGGGCGCCGCCGTCTCGTTGAGACGCACCCGGCACCGGACAGATCACCGGGCGACCCGCTCGCTCGTGTAAAGATCCGCCCGTGCTTCATGTAGTACTCGACACGAATGTGCTCAGTATCGACCGTCCGTTCGGCACCAACGCATACCTGCGAGCGCTTGACGAGTCGCGCGCAGGACGACTACAGCTCGTCGTGCCAGAACTCGTGGAGTTCCCCCGGTTTCGTGGACACCTGCTGACTGAGTTTGCTCGGTCGGGAAGGATGTCTGTCGATGCCGAAGACCCCGTCGTATTCCAAGGAGTTCAAGCGTGAGGCCGTGCAGCTGTTGCGC